>DAIF01000001.1:0-323 GCA_002496015.1 Candidatus Pacearchaeota archaeon UBA73
ATTTCTCCAACTCCTCATCCGTCAGTCTTCTGGTAGAATGAAGTAAAGGTCTAAACGAAACAAAATAGGGTCTGCCTCTGTTATAGTCTGCGTTTTGAAACATAACCGTCCCGATTTCTGCCTTAATCAATGACTTAAGGTAAACTTCCCCGTATTTTGTTCTAATCCTATTCAAATCATTTTCTTCAATAGTTCTTGCCTGAAATTCAGTATTGATGTTTGCTTTTATTTCTCCCACAAAGTCATTCATAACCTGGCTTATTAACATAATTCCCAATCCCCATTTTCTAAACTCCCTGCACCCCCTTTCTATTTGCAGGAAT
>DAIF01000001.1:329-128610 GCA_002496015.1 Candidatus Pacearchaeota archaeon UBA73
CCAGGATACTCCTTCGGATCACTCCTGAATATTTGTTTTATTACGTTCGCCACAAAAATATCTATCTCTGCAGGCGATAACTTATTCATTGAAAATATCTGGATTTGTCCAGGAGAAGCGTATTTACTTATATCAATTTTTTGTTTCACATTTTTTATCATTCTAACATTTCNNTTAAACGCTTGAGCTTGTTGCGGTTTCAACCCAAACTTCGGATACAATGCAAGCATCTTTTTATCTGTGCATTTTCGCAGCATTCCGCTCCATTGTGCAGTAGGATCAAAGACGATAACAGCAATTCCTTTTAGTAAGGCTTCCTCGATTATCACTTGCGCAGAAACAGATTTTCCCATACCGGTTGCACCAGAAACGACAGCATGTGTTGTGAGTTTGTCCAATTCATAAAATGCAGGCTTCTTGCTCTCCGCGATAAGTCCCATTTTTACGACTTTTTCCTCCTGTCCAGTGGGCAGAGTCCCACTATCAAGCGAGATTTGATATCTCTTTTTTTTATCAGCATAATGTTTGTACATAAAGACGTTTAATCCCCCGAAACTTAACACTGAAATAGCCACAAACATCATCCAAAGCGGAATTCCGAAGAATGAATAAAGATAAATTGGTTTTGAAACCGAGAATGTAGTCGAAACAGTTGAAAAAAACTCCAAGTAATCTGCCTGGACTTCAAGCAAATAAACCCCGTCGGTTAAATTCTCTGGAACTGTCAACTTTCTGACAAACGAACTGGAGGAGCTGACTTCTGTATTAAATGACTCTTCATAATAAATTTCCTCTCCTGATAAGTCTTTGAGTTGTAACCTCAATCTAACTTCATAATTCTGGTCTCTAAGGAGATTCTTCATAGAAATCTTATAAGTCAAACTTTGCCCCGGCCTTGTTACCTCTCCCAAAGTCTCTACTTCGATAAACAAAAGTTCGATTGGATACTTCGCTTCTAAAATCTTAACACTGACTGGAATAGCTTGTTCAATGCTTCCACTTATAGTAATCGTTCCATTATATGTTCCTGGTTCAACCGAGCCGTAAATTGTTACGTCCAATTCTGAAAAACTCTTTGACCCAATGCTTTCCGCAACCTTGTCAATTTTAACGAAACTTGAAATGCTGGGGGACACCTCAAAATTCAATGTCATCGGAGAATCCCTTGAATTATAAATTCCGATTGTCTCTTTTATGAATTTTTTCTCCATAACCTCTTCATTAATCTCCTTCGTGCTTATCCAAAAGTCTTCTCCGCTGGCTAAAATCTCTTCAATTGTTTGACCTTCGCTGCTGGCTCTTGATTCATCTTGGCGCTCTTCAGTGTAAGGGCCTGTGGGATATTGATATTCACTTATCGGACTCATTACCACGTTTGCCTCCCAACGAGTCTGATATTCACTAAAATTAACATATTCTATTGTTACATGATACCCCTCCTTCACATAGATTACAGTATATGCTCCTTCGGTTAAGGCAGTGCTCAGATTATAATTTCCGTCAGTCAAGGATGTCGTTGATGAATCCACAAGATAAATCCTTGCTCCACTAACAGCATTCCCCACGCTGTCAGTTATTTTCCCATAAACCGAAACATCTAACCTGGCTCCCTCTCCCTCCTCTAATTCTTCTAAGACAATATCTCTATACACACTTAAAACTTCTTGACTGAAACTAACATCTGAGAAATAGTTTTTGTAACCTCCTTTTCTAGCAAAGAGGTTATAGGTGCCCGGTAGCAAAAATGTTTGAATGTAATAATTGCCTGTTGCCGAAGACAAGTCCGTTAATCCATTTAGGGTTACTTCTGCATTTTCTAAGGGGTTGCTATTTTGGTCCAGCACCCTCCCTGCTAAGTCAACTGTCAGGATTTGACTTAAATTTTGATCTGGACAAATATCGTGTGGATCTACAAAGAAATAGTACACTTGGTCTGCCTCTCTTTGCGTGGGGAGCATCATCTGAAAGTTGATTACGCCGAGGTAAGGTATAGATGTATTTATGACCGTCTCAATGTTTTCTACATGCGTAAAGAATACTAAATTTGTCCCATCGGTAAGCGCTCCCAAATCAAAAAGCTCCCTCCCTCCCCCATGCAGTCGATACGTATTAAACGAAGGAACATTTGTAATTCGGTTGGTTCCAATATAAACTTCAGTAGTATTTGTAAAAGTATTGCTCGCACAATCCATCCTATCTGTAGAGCATCCCATAAATTCATTTATATCTTCAACATTTGCCGGACGTAAAAAAGCAAAGTTTATCGTGGGGGAGGGCGAAGCAAATACTTCGTTTCCTCCATCCACTCCCGACTGTATGCACGAAAAGAATAAATCTTGTCTTGTAACTTCACCAGCGCCATACTCTCCATGCAACTGCAAAAAAAAACTTGGAACCATGAAAACTAATCCGTAAATACCTGTCCAATAGGGCGTTCCCGTATCAGCCCGAATATCGAGTTCAGTGATTGTCCCAGCACGCGCTTCAATATACGAAACCAACCCTGTAAACGGAAAGCTGCATATATAAAAAATAAGTAAAATGCTTAAAGAAAGAACCGTCAAAATGAAAAAAAATGAAATTATCGATTTTTCGAACTTAAAATACCTTAATTCTTTTTTTGCAAATTCCCTTAAAGAAATTGTATTTTTATTTTGCCCCTTATTAAAACCAAACATTTAACTATCAGCTAGAAAAGGTTAATAAATTTAATTAGCAGGCGCCATTTATTTTATATCTTCAGATTTTGTGGTTTGTTTTTCGTCCCCTTTAGTTGTTTTCTCTTTGATTTCTCCTTCCTTCTTTTTTTCTTCGGTCCGTTTTTTCATCTTTTCTTTAGTTCCATTATAAATCTTCACGAACTTTGACCAAACATTAATCACGAATTCCTTTACTAAGATATATTTCTTGACAACAAAGCGCGCAATCGCACGGTATATCTTTTTGAAAATCATTACCAAATCTGAAATAAAAGACCTCAGCGAAAAATATCCTCTATTTATCAGATAACCCGCTCTAAAAGGGACTGCATGATTCCATGCGCTCGTTACCCTTAACCTAAAGGTGAACCACTTTAATTTAATGAAAATTCCCGCCCTCTCAAAGAAACCTCTTTTAAATTCAAATTTGTATGCTTGAAAAACCTCCTTTTTTTCTTTCTTTTCTGGTTTTTTTTCAACAACTTCGAATAACTTGCCTCTATTCTTCTCTATAAATTCTCTGCTTTGTTTATCTCTAATCTCTACTAACTTCCTAAGTCTCTTCTTATATTCTCCTTCTGTTTCTTCTCGGTTCTTAGTGATCGACAGCTTTTGCTGAAACTCTTCAAACAAGTCATCAACCGCTGCCTTGTATTCATCATCTATTTCAGAAAGGTCTTTCATGCTACTTGCAATAACAGTCACACAAGTGACAAGAATCTTCTACGATAGTAAAATTGCTCGCGGCATATTCTTTTTCTTCTCCCCGGCAGACATTTTTGCACTGCAACTCACAGTCAGGAAGATCACGTATTTGGTGTATTAGTCTTCCGGCGATGACTGCGCACTGGTCTTCCAGATCAACTTTTACAACATGACCTGTAATGCTTCCCATGCCGGCGTACTCTAAAACTAGCAGAATCAATATCGCCCCATATGAGATTATTGCAACCCACAGAAAGAACCCCTGACTAAAAAATTCTTTTCTTCTCACACCTTCCTTCACTGTCTCTCTTGAACTATCTTGTAACTTTCTTTGACGTTTCTTCTTTTTTATTTTTGTCTTCACCATTTGGTTTGTTTAGAAGATCTTTTTTCCTTTTATACATGTCGGTAAATTCCCGCAAAAGTTCTTTCAGTGCAATTTCCTCTTCTTTTATTCTTTCTTCTTTTTCAATCATCTCAAAATAGACGTCCTGCCATGCGCGTTCCAGAATCTTCAACGTTGAAATACGGTCAACTATCTTTGTATGCAGTTTGCTGATGCCCATCTCCAATGCAGCCACTTCTTTTTTGCTGCTCCAATATCCTTTTATCTGATCAAGCATCTCTACGGAGGTAAGGTCTTGTCTTGCCAGACTTTCAAACTCTTGATTTATGAATATGCTGGTTATCTCTTTTTCCAAGTCTGCAAAAAAACTTTTCTCTTCTTCACTTTTTTCGGCGGTCTTTGTTTCTTCCTTTTGTATGGCTGGCTTAGCCGCGACCGCAGGTTTCTTTTCTTCAGTTGCAGCTGGCTGCGGTTTTTCTTCTTGACTTGTAACCTTAATTTCTTTCAGAGGTTTTGCTGGCGTAGGTGCTGGGGGAGGACTATCCTTCGCCGGCTCAACTTTCTTTTCAGTCTCGACAGGTGCCTCCTCGATCTTTATCTTGGTTTCAGTAACTTCCTGAACAGCGGGTGCAACGCTGGCGGGCTTGTTCTGTTCTTTTTTTAAATCATCTGTTCTCATAATATTCTCTGAGCCCTTTTCTATTTCCTCAGAGATTAATTCTGGCAGAGTATCAGGAACCTCTCTTTTCTTAAAGAACATTTTCTAGTCAATATCTTCCCCTTTATATTTTTAACTACTCTAAGTCATAATACAAATATATTCTTTCACTATCATGTGATGTGTAAAATTCTCTCAACTTTGCCGGAATCTCAATTTCATAATCGCAAGTTCCGCCGCCGCACGTAGCCTCCTGTTCTATTCTTGAGATGAATACAATGTCCTCTTTTTCATCAATGCCAAATTCATCATCTGTGCTATCAGACGAATCCCATAGAATCCCTGTATAAAACGGCTGCCCACTCTGTGAGACCGCACAAGGTACATCATAAACTGTCATTCGATTAAACGAATAGTTCTTATAAACAGGAGAAGAATATCTAACCGCCACTGAATCCTCATAACCTCCGGAATCAAGTATCTCGTCTATTTCTGCAAAGTCATCAGAACTGTCAAGTCCGTTTTTATCCTTCCCTATTGCAATTAAATCGCGCCACGAAATATCTGCTTCAACATCAGTTATGAACACATTCCCTATAAAGAAAGAATCTATCCCCCAGCTAGACAGGTTATAACCTCCCACATCAGCAAGTCTCCTGATGGCTTCAATGCTTCCCCGAAACGTCTGCCATGAACTTATGGTAAAATTATCAGAATTTTCATTATTCCCTTCGCGAGATTCCTCTCTTATCCCTTCTGCGTCTGCCACAAAAAAATAGGTCGTCATCCCTATCAATGCAGTGAAATTAAACTCTGCGCTATCAGAATCATCTGCTGATAAGAACATTTGTTTTCTCTCAATAAGGTTTTCAGGAGAGATGCTTTCTTTATAGAAACTAATGTTAAAACTGCCGGCAGAAACGCATCCATGGTTTTCTACATTTATAGAAACGCTCGCTGCAGCGTTTTCAACACTCTTGCCGCCGAACGTCACATCACTCACAACCAAATCAGGCAAAGAGGGTCTTTTAATAATTGATACAGGGTTGCTAATGTCTAAGTTTCCTGCCAGGTCCCTCGCAATGCACCGCGCGGTATAATGAGCGTTCTCTTTAACAAATATCTCATTCGGAGATAATCTTCCTTCAAAAACAAAAAGTTCGTCGAGGTATGCTTCTGAAGCTATAGGGTCGTATCCGACATACCAATTATTTGAGAACTCTTGATTTGAAAGATCAATGCCCTCCGAATAATATCCATCAGCACTATCTATCCAAACATCTGTTTCGCTCTGTCCAGATTCAGCAAGATTAATCACGAAGTGATGCCAATTTCCATCCGCGATGATTTTGGTAATAACATACTCATTGCTCGAATAAGCAATTTTCATCCTCCCACTTGATTCAATGCCGACATATGGATAACCTGTTGAGCTCATTAAAACTCTTGCTTGCGAAGCTGGCGCAGAACCCATCTTCAGCCAAAATGCGACAGTCATGTTCTCTCCGGTTGGAAAATTGCTTGTATCTAAGTATCCTGTCCCTAGTTTTGTAAGGTTCAAGGCGCGAATTCCAAATTTCCCATTGGCACTCATTGCAGAACTGTCTGCCCCAGCACTATAATCAAAATGCTTCCGAAAACTGGAGTTATCTAAAACACTGGTGGAATTAAACAAATCAAAAGTCACCCATTGGAACAGTCTATCTGTCCTGTCAGGCAGAGAGTACTCGCCGCTTTCATTCATATAAAAATTATAATAATATTTCTGACCATCATACATCCCAGTCAAATTATAGAACTTTCCTTGAGAATAAACTTCAAATCTCACATCTCTCATATGTTCATCCTCTGTCTCACAACTAAGTCTTGCAAATCCATTGCCGCAGAGGGATGAAACATTGCTGCTAAAAGATGTAATAACCGGAGGCACCGAGTCTACTTCAAAATTGTATGTCTGGCTTTGCACCATAATTATTTGGTCTTGCGCTTCGCAGTAATAACTATAACTGCCGTCATTTGCATCTTCAACAGAATAAGTAATATGACCGCTCGTGCCCGCAGTCGAAATAATTTTAGCAAGGGAACCTCCTATGTCCGAATAAAGAGAGACGTTTAGAACATCTCCATCAGAATCATTGTAAAAACAATCAAATGTGAACTCGCTCCCCGCAAACCCCCCATCTTCAGGAAATAATAAACTCAAATAAGGTCTGGAATTTAATCTAAAGTCCAAAAAATATGACCATCCCGTGACATTAAAGGTATATAAGGCACTTAACTTGTCTGGCCCATTTATGACTTGAAGTGAAAGATTATCTCCCTCAACGCACGGAGTATGAAGCAGCTCGCAATCAAAATCATACGTTCCTGTTCCGGAAATTATGTCTGTAAGATTATCTGCCATATTTCCAGTACGCCACAGATAAATGGTTTTGCCTCCCGCTAACTCGCCGCTGTATGAATCATCCACCCCACCGGTAATAAGGTATGCAGAGGAAAAACTTACGAATACAACAAATAAAATAATTGCCTGAACCGATCGTTTTAATAACATTGATTTATAATCTTTCTTTTTAATTTAAAATTTTGTGTCAGGCAGTCACAGCCCCGACCATGATTTTTCCGGAGCAGGCTCCCTTAGCTCCCCCTGGCACATAAACCCTCCAATAACTTAATATCTCCGCGTCGCTTACAAAATCATCCATTCTCTGGGAAAGATGGACTTGCTCTAAAACCTCAGTGTCCGAGATTGGAGAATATCTCTCCTCAAACTCTCTCAAACTAATTTCTCCAGGATTGCTCTCGCTCAGGTTATATCTCTCATAGACTCTGTCAATAAAAGAATCTCCCCCACATCTCATTGCATACCCATCCTCCTGCTCTTGGGCAAATCCAAATATTTGCAGATTAAACGCAACATTCCCCACATTTTCAATTGCAAATATTTTCTCATCCGACACACTAATCGGGCTTACGTTGCCGTATGTTATCTCCTCCGGAATTTTCATAGCCAGCAATTCCTCAACCCAGATATTGCCTTCTGCCGTATCATTTAAGCCCGATTCGTCTTCAACTTTGATTTGACAACGCCACATTCCCGGATTTGCAAAATAAGCGACCTCAAAACTACAATTCGCAAGGAACTGATTCTCGTCGTCTTGATAGCCATGCCATTCTCCAAAATCTCTTTCTATTGTGCATCCGCTATCAGTATAATGGTAATTTTTATCATCTGCTTCCTTCGGGCTAACTGCCTCATGATAAAATACTGCCTCCGCAAAATAGGCTCTCTCTTCTCCATTAAAATCTCTGACTCGGGCAATGCAAGAGACATTCTTCAGACTTGCTGGATTGAGCAATATGCTTTCTGAGAAACTCTCTATAGAAACATTCAGTATCCGAGGATTCTCTGGCAGCAGAGTGATATTCCTTGTTCCGCTTGATTCACTCATAGAGCTGTCTCGGGCAATTAATTCATATGAATATGTCAATTCAGTAAATCCGGAAATGTCTTCCGACTGATTTATATAAAATTCCCATTTATCTGATTCATATTTTCTGACATTAGATGCGTAGATCACTTCCACCTCTTCTTTACTTAATGCTCTGAGATAAACCGAAGTCTCATCTATATCTCCATTAAAATATTCCCTTCTTGTCGCGTTTGGACTAGCGCCAATTGTAACATTGTATATCGAGATTATTGATTCTCCGCTTAAATAATCATCTGCTTCTTTGCTTGCAGATACTTCTTTTCCATCTACATAAAGTTTCAGCAAATCGGCTCGATTATTCCAGCTAAACCCTATGAAATGCCATGCAGAGTCATCTAAATCATAGTTTGAGTAATAATATTTTAATCTATTTTCGGATTGCAACATCACATTTAATCCAGCACCATCTTCTCTTGCTCCACGCAAACTCCATCCACTCTGCCCTTCTCCCATTTTATTTGATATAACTGTCTGCGCTCCCCCAGCATCAATGAACCTTATCCAACTGAAAACTGAAAAGTCTTTATCTTCAGGGTTGATTTCATTTCCCACAGTTATATAATCTGAGCTAAACCGATACGCCCCAAAATGCCTGCCGGCAACTGCAACTGGGCAATTAGTCGCTTGGCATATTCCATTAAATCCATTTTTGCCAACATCTATAAAATAGCTCTCATTCTCTCCGATTTCCCGAACATTATCAAGATTTAAAAGAAGCATCAGCGAATCATTTAAAATCGAAAATCTGTCCCCTGACCAAATCCACAAAGCATCTTTTACTGCGCCGGCAACATCGTTGATACTGACAACAACTTCAAACGATTTATTCGTAGTCGCAGTTCCATCTTCAGGAGTTGGCGGACTTACAAAATCCACTGAAAGCGCCGCTGCAATAACTGAAAGACAAATCATCAGACAAACAACCTGCCAAAATAAAAGAAATCCATTCATAACGAATAAACTGCTAAAGAGAATTTAAACTTTTTCAAGTCAAAATTCAAAACTCTTCTTGTCTCTTCTTCTCTTTCTCACGTATAAGAAAAGTGAAACGGCGGAAATAAGCGCTAGTGCCGCTAATGCATACGTCGTAGTTTCAATACTAACTATGTTTAATTCAAGCTCTTTATTCTTTACTTTAATCAGGGAAGTCTCTCTTTCACCATAACTTACTGCCACTTTGACAAACCTGTTTTTCTCAATATTTTTTTCAGTTAACCTCTGCTCTATCTTGATTTTTCCAGAGCGGCCAGCAGGGATTTTTATAGTCTCCTCAGAACCAACCGTTCTCGACTCTAAATCCAACTGTAAATCTTTTATCACACCGCTAACGTAACAGTCTACGTCTGCAACGTTGTTTACCTTAATGCTAAATTCACTATCCGACAAATGGTAATCCGCAGACATTATTTCGATTTCGCAACTATCTATAACATTAATTCCTCGTATATCCATATTCACACTTAATACCCTATCAAGCGAATCCCGTGTTTCTCCATAAATTGCAAATACGTTTGCAATCTGGCCCTCAAGAGAGTTGCCTTGCTCAACCGCATAAGCTACTGTCTTATAACTCTCTGGATTTATGAAAATCGATTCCTCGTCTCGCAACCTCAACGCCCCCTCTCCTTCTCCAATAGTGATTGTTCCTCTTAGCCAAACTGGCAGGCTGGAAGAGCTTTTGTAAGTTACTTCTAGATTTCGACTAACTGAATTGTACTCTACAGAATAAACTTCTAATCCAAGAACCGGCGTAGGAACAGGGAATATATCCAATCCCTCTACTGCTGCAACCCCGCCGGTCTGTCCCCTTGCTCCTCTGGCAAACTTTACCATAACAGAAATCCCGGTAGTCCTCCGAATATTCGTTGCTGCATTTACTAATTCGTTCCCTATCAAAACCCCTATCTCTATATCTGATCCCTTAAGGTATTCTTGTATGCTTTCCGGAACATTCTCCCGTCCCGTGAATACTACAGGATATTGACTCGTTACAAGTTCCATTTCAATAAATTCCCCATTCGTAAGCAAAATCTGTTTAACTTCAGCATTTTCCATAAATTTCTCTACGAGATCAATATTGTCCCGAAATCTATTAACATTATAAATTACCTCTGGAGAATACTTTTCAAGACCCTCCCTCACTTCGGGATCAACATATCCGTAAATCAGCAGTTCCTCAACATTTCTCCTCCGTAGGATCTCATCTATTTCTCTGATGTTCGAATCATCTGCAAAGAACACCCATCCTCCCTTTATATTCGCATAAGGGGAAACAGCCATCGCAGGATAACCGTACAGGTCTGAAACAATCACAAAGTGGCGAATGTTTGGCAAGTCTTCAACTAATCTTAGATTTAGGTCCGAACCTGTTATCTCTTCAACTGAAGAGAACCCCGCCCCCCTGAACATTTCTCCGTAATTGTATACAAACGGGTCTGAAGAGGATATAACTATAATATCATCACTCTTATCAAGGGAGCTCATAAGGGAAGATGCTGCGGCTTCAGTAGTCAGGAAACTAACTGATGCTCCAATTAGTCTGGAATATCTTATTCCGGAATAGACATCTCGCCAATCCTCGGAATTTATCACCACTTGCACGTCTGCTGCAGAAACGCCTGCTGCTGATAGAACAATAAAAATGCCTAGAATTGCCACCAAAAAACTCTTCATCATCTACAAAACATGCGTCAGCCCTTATTTAAATTTTTTTATCAAATTCGACAACTAACGACATAGGCACTCTGAATAAATCCCTTTAAGAAGGTTCGTTCTCTTTCTCCAACCCTTCGAGTTTAACCTTAACTTCATCAACTATCTTCTTAACTACGTCATAATTTTTCAGACAGAAATCTGCTTTCAGAATTTTTAACTTTGATGAAAATCTCATAAGTTTAAGGTCTTCAGTAGTAACTTCTTTCCCAGATTTTCTTAGATGAGTTATCTTGTCCTTTAAATCCAAATGCTGATCTCTCAACTCGCTCAACACGCGCTCTTTTAACTCTTCTCGAATTTCTCTTTTAGAATTGTAAACTCCCTGAAAATGAACTTGTTTTGAAAAATCTTTAACAAATCTATCAAGAACTTCTTTTATCTCGCTGTCATCTATTAAGCTCATTGCTTCTTCAACATCCTTGATTTCATACCTACTCTTTTCTTCAATCACTCTTCTTGTCCTCAATTTTCTCGCTTTTCTTTAACTCAACATCTTTGTCAGCATTGTTCACTGATTTCTCTTGCTCGTGAGAGTTTTCATCCTCCTTTACGTTGCCTTCTTTCTTCTCCGCAGCAGTCTCCGACTTTTCTTCCGGTTTTGCAGCGTCTTTTTTATCCGATTCTTTCTTAGCGTTAGTCTCCCCCCCTTCTTGATGTTCATCTGACAGATTCATTCTATTTGCAAGTTCTTTTATCTTCTCCGCAAGCTCTTCTTTATTCTTCAAAATATCTTCATTGACATTTTCGCCATAAGTTCTCTTTATGTTGATATAGAGGTTCGCTGCTGCCGAATAATTTCCTTGTTTCATGAATTCTTTCATCTGCTGGAATTGTACGTAAAGATTGAGAGCCTTCTCTTTCTTTTTCTTTTCAGCATATCTTATGTTCATTAATAAAAATATTAAACTGAGGATAAAGATTGATATAAAAACTAAGGAGTATCTTACATAATAATCAAATTTATATTTTGTTCCAACTGTAAAACTATCAGCTCCGATTGCATAGTCTTTGTCACTGGATATTCTGGCATAAAACATATACTCTCCTATCATCAACTCTTTTGGAACATTTATCGATCTTTCTAACACTATCTCTTTTCCCATGACCACTACTTCCTCAAATGAATTGTAAGTATTGCCATTAAAATCCCTCAAGGCATAATAAATCCCCGCCTCATGACTCACTGCGTCTTCATAGTTTGTTATTTCTATCGAAGCGCTCACATTCTTTCCAGGCTTTACAAAATCTTCTAAAACCTCAACCACAATTTCATAACTCACATTCACAGGATTAACAAAGACTGCGATAGGAATACGTACTTCTTGTGCACTGCTTATTATAAGTTCTCCATAATACTCGCCGGGTTCAAGGTTAATATCTGCCTGTACATCCATAACAATTCTTTTGGCTTCTTTGCTCGCAAGCGTAAAATTAGTATCACTTAAAAACAGGATTCTCTCTAATCCAGAGATTATTAAATTAAAGCTCAAGCTGTTTGTGCCTTGATTAGTAATTTGAAAAACTTTGCTCACACTAAATCCTTGTTTAAGTGAGACAGAAAAGCTAGAAATATCTACAGAAAAATTGTTAGCAGATTCAGTCAGCGAACCCCTAACATCTTCAAATATTCTTTTTCTGACCCCTGCTGTGCCACTCCCCTCTCCCCCACTTTCCCCGCCAGAGCCACTCCCACCCCCCGAACTGCTTCCGCCAGAAGAACTTCCTCCCGGCGGGCTTCCGCCAGGTACAATTGGAGGTCTCTCATAAACAGAAAACTGTTTTTCTTCAGTGCAGTTTTCAAAGCCGACGCGGTCATATCCGCACAGTCTCCAAGTTATGAGACTTCCCGGCGGAACAACTATTTGCTCTGTAAATGAGGAATGGTTGCTTCTTCCAGAGATATTTTGCGTGTAGTTATGCCACTCGCTATAATTTGAACCAGCCCCTTCTTGTAATATCTCAAACACTACCCTATCCAATTCTCTGTCATCATACCAAATTGAGAAAAAATTTACAAAATCATTTTGGTAAATTATATTTTTATTGATAGATACATTTGAGTAATAAGGATGCAACAGGTCATCCCCCACATACAAATTAATGACATTGCTCTCAGTGGTATACCTTCCATCGCTTGCTTCTATAATCATCTTCCCGGTTGTATTCATTCCCGGCGGCGCAATAAGTGTTAAAATGCCCTCATCAGAAATAATAATATCAACGTTAATGTTTGATGTTGCATTGTAAGTCAGAGGATCATCTTCAAAATCAATGAAATAATCGTCTAAATCTAATATGTCTGCATAAGTTCCTCCGTCAAATGAAATAAGAGAAATCTCCTTCAAAAGAAACGGTGCAGAGTTGCCCACGATTATGCCTGCTGTAGAATCTTCCGCCCCCAACATCGGGGACAGAGCTATCAGGCAAAAAACAGCCAGCCAAAGCAATATACCTCTTCGCATAAAATTCCTTGGTTCTCTACTTTAAATAATTTGTTCAGTTCATTGAACAAAATTTACATAATAAATGTTTAGTATAATTTATAAATAATAGAACCTCAAGATTAAACAGGGCAAAATGAGTTCAAAAGAGAGGTATTTCACGATTGTATGTCTGCTGTTTATTGGAGCAATCCTTTTACTACAACTTACTCATGCTGAGGAATCTCCCCCACCAGAAGACTCAGATATTCCACAGGATTCTACCCCAGACGATTATCAAAATAGTACACAAGATTCTTCTGTCCAAGACCCTCCGGAAGACACTCAAAATGAAACTGAAGTGCCCGAGCTTCCAGAGATTCAGAGTCCCTCTCTCATCGTCGATCTCGCAGATGCGACAATTGAAGAAGGTGAAGATGCAATTATCACCATAGTAATTGACTCTCCAGACACAACCATTCAGACCATTAGATTATCCTATGGAGATGGCAGTGAGAAAATTACCCATCCCGACAGAAGCGGATTCTATTCCGTTCAGGAGAACAAACTATTTTCGCAGCACGGTAACTATAATATTTTGGTAACAGTTGAATTCTCAGACTGGGAGGACCTTTCTGCTTCGCAAATTCTGAGCGTATCTCCATCAGAAGATTACGAACTTCTTAGTCAGGACCCTAATGATAAAAAGCCCACACTTTCTTTACTCTATCCGGTTAATGGGGCCATAATAAAATCTAAAAACATTGTCTTAAGGTTCAAGCCTAACGATGATCGCTCTCTTAAGGAATGCAACTTTTCCATATACAAAGGAACATCAAGCACGCTAGAGTATCAAGAAGGTTTTCTCTCACCAGAATTAAACAAAGAATTATCCGTTTCACTTAAGGATTTTGAAAACACTGATTACACTTGGGAGGTAAAATGCACAGACAACAGCTCTCAATCCATAACACAATCTCAAATGTTCACAGTCAGACTACAGGAAAACGAATATGAGCAGGAAATTCTGGATCTAATGAACAAGGTAGGGGATTTTCTCGATAAAGAAAATTCCTTCAGCCCCGATGAGAAAATGGTATTAAACCAGTTAGGAATTCTGGAGAATACTCGGTTCTATAAAAAAAGAATTTCTCAGATTAATCAGGAATTAAGCGAGAGTTATCTCTCTATCTTAGACGATAAAACACGAAGAGAAAAAGATCAAAAGCTTCTGGACGAACTCAAGGATATACGAAAAGACATCCCCTTAGATGTGGAAATAATCTACTCTGAAGAGTACATAACCAATTCGCTGCCGGTTTCTTTGGGAGAGATAGCTTCTCAATATGTAATGAATAAAGGTCTTAATTTGAATGAGAGAAAAACCAAAATCTTATCAAAGAAGAACGAGGAGATTCAATCAAAAATTAGTTCAACAACAAAGATCCTCCAACTAGAAATAGAATATGAGAATGCAAATAAGCAGATTACTTTAATTCAAAAATCTCTTAGGGTTTCAGATGGTTTTAACAACGTCTTGGAGATACTCCCTTCTGAAATGGCTTCGCGAGACATAATCTTCATCACAACCTCTCAAAAAATCGCGAACGGGCTTTACGAAATAAATCTGGCAGAATCCAAATCAGATAAGATAACTTACTATGTTTTCGAGAAAATAAGCCCTGAAACAATCAAAGAATCCAAAACCGTTCTGTTCGAAAAGCTTTCTACAGACGGATTTACCCTTGTCGGATTCAGCATACTCGGATTCGATGTTTATGAAAACCACAAGCCTCTGTCAATCATTATTTTCTTCCTTGTAGCTCTAGCCGGTTCATTCACTTTTGTAAAGGTTCGTAAGAAGAACGCACCGCAATTAGATGAAATCAAAGCGCTTCTTAAAAAAGGGAAAACTCACCTGAAGAAAGATAACTTGGAAGAAGCAAGAGAAGTCTATAAAGGGATCAGGGAAGAATACGAAAAGTTATCAAAGAAAGACAAAACTAAAATCTACAAAAAAATTAGTTTTTATGGAGAGCAGATAAACAAAAGAGATATGGTTGAACTGATAAAAGAATATAAAATAGAAAAAAGAAAAAATACTGAACACGCAAAAGTTCTTTACGAAAGGATAAAACAAAAACATACAAAACTTCCGGAAAAATTCCAAAAAAAGGTTAGGGAAAAAATATTAATTGATTAAATTGAACATCAAAGTCGTAATTTCTGCAGCAGATGTGCAAGTGGTGATAAATATTCCTTCTATTTTTACAAACTCTCAAACAATGCGAGTGCAACAGCTACAAAAAAAGCCACCAAAAATCCTCCTACCCAAACAAACACCCGCAGAAAACTTACATTCAATCCTATTATCAATATAATTAAAGAAGCCAAAAAAATCCACAACAGCGGACTGACCCTCGTGAAATTTTTCCACGGCATAAATAAATCTAAAATGGGCAACCTTCCAATTAGGTCATAATAACTTTCCATAAATCTGCCCGTTTCAGATACTTTTTTAATCTTTCTGTTCTGATTAAAATGTAGCTCAGGCCTCAGGAATTTAATAACTTTCTGAGTATCGCGGATGCTTATCGAATGACATCGCTGCGACGTTCGTTAGCCCGTATAGCAGGCCTCTATAGCTCAGCTGGTTAGAGTACGAGTTTCGTAAACTCGGGGTCCCGGGTTCAAGTCCCGGTAGAGGCTTTACAACTTAACATACAACACTAACTCGCTTCGTTACAACATTGTTTCCTAAATTAGCATCAACCGCCCCGTCCAAATTCGCAGCGACAGTTAAATCGTAATTTCCCGTAGGAAGAGTTACATTTACTGTTCTTGTCCTGTCACTGGTCTTCCCTGGCGCAAGGCCGCTTATCGACCCGTGTATCAGCTCCATGCTTCCCAAATACCCTGTGAATACCACATCCTCTGTGTAGTTCCCGAGATTTTTCGCGCGCACTGCAATTTGATATTTTTGACCACACTCCAAAGGCGCTCCCGCAGGCACGTCATCGCCCTCGGTTGTTCTGACTCTTATCGTCCCTACGGCATTCGTAACGTTTACTAAGGCAATATCGTGAATCAAATCCGTTGCAGAAATGCACGCCCCATTTAAGCATCCATTCGGACACGTCTCAAACACGCGATCTTCTTCTCTGAAAGAGCAAACTCCGTTGCAGGAAAACAGTCTATATTTTTTGCCAACATCATTCCCCAAGCAAAATCCATTCCCAATAAATCCGTCTGTTCCGCAATCTTGGTTTTGAGAACATTCTGCAAACGTCTTCCCACAAGAGACATGCACGCTCCTTTTAGCAACGTTATTCAAAAGGTTCGCGTCGGTAAATCCTGAAATAATTGCTTCAAACGTAAGCTCGTGGTCTCCTTCAGTCAATGTAAAGTTTATAGTTTTTGTCCTGTCGCTGGTCTTTCCACTTTCCAGACTGCTAACTTCTCCATGCTCAATATCTAATCCATCTGTCCCTCCAACAAAAGTTATGTTCTCTGTAAAATTTCCAAGGTTCCTAACCCGAATTGTAACTCTGTATTTTTCATCGCATTCCAGCGATTCATCCGCAAAAACTTCCACTCCATCTGTTGTCTGAATGCGGATGGGCCCAACAGTATTTGTAACATTTACAAGCGCGACATCGTGAATCAGTTGTGACGAACCAACACAAATTCCCTCGGCACATCCCTGCAAGCACGTTTCAACAACCCTGTTTTCGTCAGAATGAGAACATGCACTTTGCACAGTTCCGGCATTGTTGCATGTAAATGTTCTAAACTTTCTAATTGCATTCCCATTCAGGCACATTCTATCCTCAACAAAACCGTCGCTGCCGCAGTCAACATCATCGTCGCATGCAGAGGATTCTTCCAGAGCGTTCAAAACAAACTTAACACATTCTTTAAACAATCCCTCCGCATCATCCGTCCAATATTCAGATTCGGTTATCCCAAAGAAGCAAGCAGCAGCCTTTGTAGTCTTGCCGTTTTCCAACTTAGAACCCGGTGCAAAATAAGCAATAACATCGTCATCTTTATTCTTTGAGCCAGCTTTTTTTGTAGATGCTGCGCAGTCCGCAGATTTCGCTTTATTGTCCGCAGAAAGATAATAATATTGAATAGTCCTACCCATTTTTCCTGAGCTAGCAGAATAAACTTTTAGTTCTTTACCATGCGCAACGACTGTAAGCGGAGCATTCGCCACTTTTCTGCTCATTCCATCTCTATCAGTAATCCCAAACTTCTTTCCGTTGTATCCGCTCATCATTACCATCGGAGCTTCTCCGAATTCTATTTCATCAACGCGCTTTAGTTTTTCATCTCCGATGTAAACTAATTTGTAATCTGAAAAATCTTTTGGCATCCTTCTTTCATCTATCCTTTCAACAGAAAGAGACATCTTCGAAAAAACATCTAAAACCCTTTCATCGACTTTAGATTCAGACCGATAAATGTAAGCCACATCAGCCGCATAAACCGAAGAAGCAAAAAGAGCGAAGAGGAACGCTACAAAAGCAAATCTGCAGAAGGCGAGATTCTTTTTCATGAATACACAAAAACAGCTGTTTATTTAAACTTTAATTGTCACTCGAAGATAAGAAAATATAAACAAACGTTAACAAACTATGCTGAACAGTTTAAAAAATTCAGCAATCAGAGTCTTCAAAAATACAACCCTAAGACGCCAATGTAATATTCATAAAATGCTAATTTAGTTGTCTATCTCAACTCGACAGTCAGCGTATAATCCCCTGAAGTGTCTTGCTGATAAAAATCCTGATCTATGTTCAGAAAATGTGTGCCTTTAACATCTCCCCCATATGGGCCTCCAGCAAGCCAATGTGTGCCAAACCAGGCATAGAGGGGGCTAGAAGCCTGAGGAGGATAATAAATTATCCTTCCTTCTAAACCGCTGCTTGGTGTCACCGTTACATAGATTTCTGGATTCCCTTCAGAGACAACAAATTTATACCAATCTTGGGTATCTCCCTTTCCTAAAAAGTCATTGATTGTTGCCACCCTGCCAGAAAAACTCAGTGATCTGGCGCAACCCTTAGAGTCATCTGAAGTACACCCACTTCCTCCACCAGACCCTCCGCCTCCCCCGCCCGATCCGCCACCACTTCCTCCACCGGAACCGCCTCCCCCACTCCCGCCCCCCGAGCCCCCACCTGAACCACCGCCGCCGCCAGATCCCCCGCCAAGTTCATATTCTAACTGTGCAAAATATGCCCGACCATAGAATTCTTCGCTTCCGGGCCATGCCAACGGCGCATCTCCATAAGTTCTTTCAACGCGAACTTTTCCATTAAACAAATCATCTTTTTCAAATACACTTATCCCTCGCTCAAAAACATGTAACCCTATCTGCGCAGGAGCCTCAACGACTGCGATCGCGTCCATCCGGTATTGCCTGCCGCCCGCCGAATCAGGAAAACAGTCTGCTCCATACATTTGCCCAGCGACACCAAAATCCAATCCAACCGACCCGACTTCCACACCGTAAAGGTATAACCTAGCACGCGGACCTACAACTGCAGAAGCGTAAGCCACTCCACCGATACAAAATTTTGGAGAACTGGTATTAATATTAAACTCTTGTCTGACTATCGGGTCCCACCCCTGTCCCTTCGCGTATCGTGCGCCAAGCTCAGTAAGGGAGGAAGCAGAGAAGTTTTGCCAGAACCGGCCATCACCAAGCATTTCAGTATAAAAGCGCGCCTCTAAATCAATCGTTGCAGTCACAACAACCGGCAGGTAACCGCCAATTAATCCATACACCGTTCCTCCCACCTCCTCAATGATAGGAATCTCTTCATAGTTCTGACCTTTGATGAGAAACCGTGAAAAAATATCTGTGTTTAATCCTGCAAAACCCTCAAAAGACATCTGGAATCTCTCGAGCCCGTGATTCTTGATTTCGAAGTCCAAGTTAAGATCTAACGAGGCATTAAATTCACCTTCAGCTCCGATGAAGAAAAGATCTTTATCAAGGGCTGCTTTGACACCCACATCCTCCTCCATCCACAAAATAGGAATTCCTGCAGACCTTAAACTTTCTTTATTAGCAACAAATTCAAATTTTCCATTATCAACAACCTCCGTCAGAGGGACCGACTCTGTCTCAAGCGTAACTGTTTTCGTAGTGACGTTGGGATATCTGCTGCCCACAACCCTACGAAGCGCACCCATCCCACTAGTTACTACGAAAACATCTCCTTCTTTCAAGTCGGTTTTAATATCAAAAAAATATCTAGCTCCATCTTTCCCATGATATTCTTCGTCAGCTATTATCTTGACCGGATACCTCGGAGTTTGGACTGGTTCATTATGATTCTCTGCTACGGATGGCTCGCTACCGCCTCGGGAATTTTCGGCAGGGGCATTCGGACAACCACTCATGAACATACCACCCAATCCGACAGCCGCAACTGGTAAAAATCTCTTCACGCGAGAAACTGTTCTCTCCAGAAAACTTGCCCCGTTTCTCATAAATAATAAATTAATCCAAAGTATAAATACTTTGTGAACATTTATTAAGAAACTTCCGTTTATCAAAAAATGAAGAAAAAAATCGCAAACACTCTCTCTAAAGAAACTTCTCTGTCAAATAAAGAAATCGAAGATCTCTTGGAAATTCCTCCCTCTCCCGAACTCGGCGACCTCGCCTTCCCTTGTTTCTCTCTCGCAAAAACTCTAAAAAAATCCCCTGCGCAAATCGCTGAAGAACTCGCAAAAAAACTTCGCATCAAAGGCACGGAAAAAATCGAGGCAAAAGGCCCATACGTTAATTTCTTCCTCGACAAATCTCAACTGGCTAAGGAAACAATTAGCGTAATTCTAAGACAAGGGGAAAAGTATGGTTATTCAAAAGTTTCTAAGGAAAATGTAATGATTGAATTTTCTCAGCCCAACACACATAAAGCATTTCATGTTGGTCACATTCGCGGAACCTCTCTAGGAGAATCTCTGGCACGAATTATGGAGTCACAAGGCAGTAGGGTTATTCGAGCAAATTACTCAGGCGATACAGGTATGCACATCGCAAAATGGCTTTGGTGCTATCAGAAATTCCACTCTAAAGAAAAACTCAGGGACAATGAAGAATGGATAGCTTCTATTTATGTTGATGCTATAAAACGTTTAGCTGAAAAAGAATCTTCGCAAGAAGAAGTTGATGAAATAAATAGAAAGCTAGAATCGCGAGAAGACAAAAAACTCAACGAGTTATGGAAAAAAACCAGAATCGCTTCAATCAATTCTTGGAAAAAAATTTACAAGGAACTCAACACAAAGTTCGATGTCCACTATTTCGAGAGCGAAGTCGAGCAACCCGCAAAAAACTTCGCAAAAATGCTCCTGACAAAAAAAATAGCAGAAATTTCCGAAGGCGCGACAATAGTTGACTTAAAATCTTATAACTTGGGAGTTTTCCTCCTCTTACGAAAAGATGGCACCGTCCTTTATGGCGGAAAGGATATGTTTCTCGCAGAAAGGAAATTCAAAGAATTCAATCTGGACAAATCACTTTACGTCATAGGCAGAGAGCAAGACCTTTACATTCATCAGGTTTTCAAAACTCTTGAACTCATCAAATCGCCCGCAGCAGGCAAGAGTTTCTACGTTCCCGTTTCAGAAGTCAGACTTCCGTGGGGAAAAATGTCATCAAGAACAGGAGATAACGTTCTTTATTCTTCGTTTAAACAGGAACTTGTCAAATTGGCAAAATCAAAACTTGAGGAAAGACAAAAACTTCCGCCCAAAGAATTGGAAAGTCGCGCGCTCAAAATAGCCGTCGCCACAATGAAATATACTATGCTTAAACAAGATATAAACAAAAACATTATTTTTGATAAAGAAGAAGCAACAAGTTTCGAAGGCAACACCGGCCCGTACTTACTTTACACTTACGCTCGCGCAAAATCAATCCTAAGGAAAGCAAAATACAAAAAAGCAAACTTCAAAATCCCTCAGCTTTCAGATGAGGAAAAACAACTAATCCTCTCACTCTCCAAATTCCCAGAGGAAGTAAAAAAAGCACACGATTCCCTCGCACCGAACATCGTAGCAACCTATGCTTATCAACTAGCTCAGCAGTTCAACGAATTTTACCACAAAACTAAAATCCTAGGTTCAGAAAACGAGCAGTTCGGTCTTACGTTAGTTGACGCTTTTTCTCAAACCCTAAGAAACTCCCTAAATCTCCTCGGAATCGAAGTCCTCGAAACGATGTAATTCCCAACAGTTAATCTTTTAAACAGCTCTTCCTCTTTGACCAAATGGTGTTAGAGGTGTTGCTGCTTCTGAGTAGCTTTCTCTTGTTAGTAATGCTAGTCTTACTTCTAGTCGCATCGAGAAAAGAACCTTCTTCAAAAAAACGCCGATTCAAAATCAAAGACGATATCAAAAAGATTAAAGAGCAGATTTTGAATTGATTATAGAAAAATCTAAAATAAAACTCGCCCTACCAAATTAATGAGTTATGTGCTAACAACTCTAAATAGCAAAACGGAAAAAAGACTATCGGAATATATTTCTCTAAGGGAAGACGTAAGGGAAAAATTAGACAAACTAAAGGAAAACCCAAGAAGAACCAACGGTGCTCACCCTCTTCACGGCAAGCTTCAGGGAAAATGGTCTTGCTGGCTCGGCTCAAACATTCATCTGATTTACACAATAGACGACAAAGAAAAAACAATTTTAATCTGCGCGGTCGGCAGCCACAAATTTACTAATACTTAAATTCTTTAGGTTTCGTGCCTTTCTTTAAATTTCTCTCAGTTGTTTTTATCTGCGACATCATGTCTACATCTTCAATAATCTCCTTTTCCTCAAGTTTCCTTATCTTATCTCGTATCGCCTCGCGAATAAACTCCGTCTTCGTCATGTAATTGTGTTTCTTCATAACTTTGTTTATCGCATTCATGAAGTTTTCTTCAATTTTCAAGCTTACGTTTTCCATATTACTCTGTAGCACTATGTGCTATTTAAATTTTGCCCAGATGCCCGGATTCGTTCAAAATCAAAGACGATATCAAAAAGATAAAGGAACAAATTGTTAATTAACTATTTAGTATTACAAAACTACAAAGTTTAAAAACTCCGACTTCCCAAAAAAACTATGGCAAAAACAATCAAGGCCCAAGTAATCGTTGAACAACCAACCGTAGAATTTCCCGTAATCGAACACGAAGGAAGAGACCACGGTTTCAAATTATTTGGTCCCAAGACATACGAAGCAAATGTGGAAGAAATGCAAAGAACCAAATATCGCTCTGCCAAATTCCCCGAAATCGCGCTCGCACCAGCAACAATTTCTCAATCTATTTCACTAGCGGTAGACAATCCAACTAAAACAAAATCGAAAACTCTCGATCTACTAGTGCTTCTTTTAGGGCCATATGTCCGAGCGTCAGAAGGAGTCTTCCTAAATCCTCCTAGAGACCTAAACGGCGAGATAGTTAAAGATGAAAGAACTCTCTATTCATTCTTAACAGGAACAGAAAGAGTCAACGGCATTTATGTTGTCAGAAACTCTGGTGTATTAAAGGATTTCGCCTTCGTTCCCGCAGACACTTATTTGCTTAAATTTCAAGAGCACGAGAAATTCTTAGAAGGCGGTCTTGCTAGGGGATTTGAACACGCGAACGGCCCAGTTAAAAGATTGCCTCTAATTGCTAACAGCAATTTTTATCCTAGCGGAGTTTACGTTTCTGAAGCATTTAAGTCAACAGGTCAATTTGGAAAAACAGAAATCAAGGTTGCCGGCTTGGCCTCCGGCTGGGGCAATGTCGGCTACAGGTTGAGCGTCGGCGGCGACAACTTCTACGGCTTCGACGGCTTCGACGGCTACGGCGGCTGTGCTTTTGGGGTGTTCGATGCTAGCGAAACAAAAAAAGACAATTAACAAAACTTAAATACCTCTTACAATTTCTAAAACCGGTGCGGACGAGTCTGCGCGCTAGCCCCGCGCAATTCACAAACGGGCTTCATGGTGGACTTAAAGGAACGCGTGACGCAAAGAACGCGAAGTCTTGCCTCTAACGTTGAGGTTTTGTCCTGCTCGACCGTACTCTTGCGAACCGGGTCAGGCCTTGATCGGAGCAGCCCTAAGTGGGAAGTATGGTGCTTGTAGGGTAGCAAAGCTGAGGAAGTCGCAAGGTCGCTTCACGCTCAATGCCGGGCCAGTTCCCCGCCGCACCTTAATCCTCATGTACTTAAAATTCTCAACAGGAAAAAACACAAATCCTAAATACTCCTTCCGTCATTTATCCGGATGAACAAAAGAGGGCAGTTCTTTCTTCTTGCAGCAGTAGTTATTATCGCAGTTTTATTCGGATTGACAACAATCTACACTACAGTCGAAACTCCCTTAGAGGATAGCTCAGTATATGACCTCACAAAAGAAATAAAATATGAAGCGGGAGTCGTTATAGACAGCGGGATATTTAACGCCCTAACTGAAGGACAGCGCAACAAAAACGTCGAAAACCTCACAGATTATTACGCTTCGGCAAACCTCGGAACAGATTTCATAGTCATCTACGGGAATCAGACCGAGATGATTGCATTGCTTTACACTACAGAAGACACGGGAAGCGTGGGGATAGATATAGGTACTACAACTCCTGTAACCTACTACGATGACTTGAGAAAATACAACGCCACTTTCTTCATACCTCAGGGAGACGATGAAGTGACCGTAGTGTTGGATAGAAATGAAAATGAAGAAATAAAATACACTTTTCGAATAAAACCCGGAGAGATGTTCTTCCTCATACTCAAGAAAGAGCGCCAAGGCGAACAATTCGTTTCCGCCTCAAGAGAGCAATAGTATCATTTAAATAAACCCTAAGCCTAAAAAAAATATGCGTGCAAACAAAAGGGGTGTTAGCCTAATGGTCGGATATGCATTGCTTATAGTGATTGCAATAGGTCTTGCAGCCATAGTTTATCCTTTTCTCAAAGCCCGCCTTCCGGAAGAGCGTGTCGAGTGCCCCGCAGACCTTAGTATCTCCATAGAAGAAGCAAGCTGTAACCGTGCGGATTGGAGTGTCACAGTCAGGATGCTAAATCGGGGATTGTTCAATATCACCGGGGCATATATCCGCTTCGCAGAAGCCGACCGTTCAGTGCGTCCTCAGATTAACGTCGGAAGAGAACTCTATTTAACAGGCATCAATCCACGACCGCTCGGTCCCGGGCAGGGCACTCCGAACCTCACATATTCAATCGGGGATTTATCTCCCTTGCCGGAGGACGGCAATTTTGTAGTGGAGGTTCAGCCCGCAATTTTCCGCAAAGGGGTTCTCGTTCCCTGTTCAAATAAGATAGTAACTCAAACCATCCCGTGCATCTCAGAGGTCATCGGCTGGCTAGGAGACGACGATGAAGACGAATTCGGATGCGATGGTTCCTGGGATCCGATGCAAGATTGTTCTAATGTTCATGACAAACAGTGGGACACTTACGGCACTGCATCCATAGAAAGTTTAGCGACATATTATGCAAACTACACTACTCCTTCGAATGCCCTCCCGGGTTCAAACTGGACAATCAAATTTGGAAATGACGAATTTATTAGCATCAACATACCGACCACTTGCTGGAACATTGAGAAGCTGCAATTTAGGATAGACATAGATAACACTCCCCTCAACCCCCGAGACGAGCTAATAAGATTCTCTTGTTCTAAGAACGACGGCTCTGGCTGGGAAAGCCTTTATACGCGGACTCGCGGCTTTCCTCCAGATATATCACTCACAAATCTCTACGAAGAAAAAGTTTGGTGGAAACTCCGCTCTTAGCCCGACACACAAATCCTTATGCAAAATCAAATGTCAGATTTTGTATCTGGATAGCCACCATAACAATCCTTAAATAACGCGTGCATATTACAGCTTCATGAAGTTTGCCCACCTTGGCGACTGCCATCTCGGCGGGTGGCAGCAGCCAGAATTAAAAGAGTTGAATTTTCAAAGCTTTCGGTTTGCACTCCAAAAATCTATACAGGAACAAGTCGATTTCATTCTCATAGCTGGAGATTTGTTTGACACAGCTTATCCCCCGATAGAAACTCTAAAGGATGCTTTTGAGGAGTTTCGCAAGATAAAAGAAAGAAACATTCCGGTCTTCCTCATCGCAGGAAGCCACGACTACTCTGTCTCTGGAAAGACCTTCCTGGATGTTCTGGAAAAAGCCGGCTTCTGTACAAACGTAGCAAAATTTGAAGAACGAGACGGAAGAATAATCCTCCTGCCAACAATCTACAAAAACATAGCAATCTATGGCTACTCGGGCAAAAAATCCGGTTTAGAAGTAGATGACATAGAAAGAATAAAGATTCAGGATTCTCCGGGCTTATTCAAAATCTTAATGCTCCACACAACAATTCGCGATGCCATAGGAAATCTGCCAATGAAAGCAGTTGATGAGAAGAAACTCCCCCTCACTAACTACACGGCACTTGCTCATCTTCATCTGGTCTACAACAAAAACGGCAGAGTTTACTCCGGGCCAATCTTTCCAAACAACTTGTCGGAACTGGAAGAATTAAAATACGGTTCTTTTTACATCTATGATAACGGCCAAATCAAAAGGAATGAGATTAGGCTCGCAGACGTCGTCTCGATAAATCACGAAACGAAAAACGCTTTGGAAACTACAGACAGACTTATTCACTTGATTCAGGAATCTGACGTGAAACGCAAAATACTCATAGTGAGAGTCTCAGGCGTTCTGGAAAAGGGCAGAATCTTGGATATAGACTTCCAGAAAATAGAATCCTTCGCAAAAAGTCGCGGAGCGCTAGTTTTTCTGAAAAGCACCTCAAAACTTCACGTTGCCGAAGCTGAAACGGAAGCAGACATTCTGGATGCAGATAATATAGAGTCCGAACTGTTGAAGCAGTTCGAAGAGAAAAATCCTAACAAATTCAACTTCCTGATTCCTTCACTTCTGAAATCTCTCCAGATAGAAAAACTAGAGGATGAAACTCAGAGCACTTTTGAGGACAGACTTCTCTCAGAATCAAAAAAGATAATGGAGAATGCGCTTCAAAAAGATTAAACTCTGCAACATTAGGTCGTACAAAGACCAGGAAATCTTTTTCCCAGAAGGATCTCTCCTGCTTTCCGGAGATGTTGGGAGTGGAAAGTCCTCAATTTTGATGGCTCTCGAGTACGCGCTTTTCGGACTTCAGCCAGGACAGAAAGGCAACTCTCTTTTAAGGAATAATGAACTTCTTGGGGAAGTATCTCTCGAATTCGAAGTTCAGGGGCGTTCAGTTTTGATTGAGAGAAAACTCAAACGAACTCCAAGGGGCGTGAGCAACGAGTATGCGTCTATAACTCTCGACGGCGTTAAGACCGAATCGTCGGTCACAGAAATAAAATCCAAAGTCGTATCTCTATTAGGTTATCCTCCGGAATTTGTAAAAAAGAATAATCTCCTTTATAGATACACAGTCCACACCGCTCAGGAACAGATGAAAGAAATAATCCTTGAGGATCCTGAGACAAGAGTCAATATCTTAAGGCACATATTCGGAGTGGATAAATATCGACTCATAAAAAACAATCTCTCAATTCTCTTGACCGATCTCAAAAGCGAGTCGAAAATTTTACAGGGAGAAATCTCCGATTTAGACAAAGAAAAAGAGAATCTCGAATTTAGGAAAGCAGGCATCGCTGCGTTGGAGCAAAAAATCACACAGAAAAAACTAAACCTTGAAAACAAAATCAAAACCCGCAAGGAGGTAGAGTCAGAATTGTCCCTGATAGAAAAAAATCTCGAGGAGAAAAGAGGGTTTGAACAGGAAGTGGAAAAGACCAAAATACGTCTCCTCTCAAAAAAAGAATTGCTCTCAACTCTCATTCGCGAGGAAGACGAACTAAACAAAATGCTCTCGGAGTCAAGAGAATCCTTTGAAGAATCTGCTTACCAGAAACTAGTCTCTGATTTTAGGGCAAGGAAAGACCTCCTAGATAATTTCAACTCTAAAAAAGTAGATTTATTGGCAAAAATTTCTCTCTTCACACAGGAAAAAGAAGACCTCCTCTCAAAAAAAGATAGGGTATTCAGGATAGACATTTGCCCGACCTGTTTACAGGATGTTCCAGATCGTCACAAGCACAATATACTTAACGAGACAGAGTCTCGGATTGTTTCAATAAATAAACAGCTAACTTCTCTCGAGGAAGAGCGAATCAGAATTTCGGACATTATCAAGTCGCATGGTGAACAGCTCTCTTCCTTGGAGGATGCTCGGATTAGGATGGAG
This sequence comes from Candidatus Pacearchaeota archaeon UBA73, assembly GCA_002496015.1. GTDB lineage: Archaea > Nanobdellota > Nanobdellia > Pacearchaeales > GW2011-AR1 > UBA73. The sequence continues at coordinate 27,663 of DAIF01000001.1, forward strand.
ATTGCAAAAGTCAATCAGGAGCAGCTCAACAGAGCAAGGGCTAAACTTTCAGACATCCTCCGGCAGAAGGAGCTCTTGCTCAAAGACCAGGACCTCTTGATAAAACACATGGATTATCTCAAGGAGCAGATTTTAAGGTATTCCCCGCTTGAAGCACACCATCGAACTAAAGGAGCAGAACTCAAAAACGCATTCCTAGAAGAACGAAACTCCGAAATTTCTTTAGCAGAGACTGTCCGAGAGCTAGAGATTTCACACAAAGAAATTACCCTATTTCAGGAAGTGATAAAACGAAAAGAGCAATCAAAAATAAAGATTAATAAGCTCAATGAACTTTCCGATTGGCTTTCCTCACAATTCCTTAAACTCATAGACTTGACTGAAAGAAACGTCCTTCTTCGCCTAAGAAAGGAATTTTCAGCGCTGTTCCGAAAATGGTTCCTTATGTTAATCTCAGATAATTCATTAGATTCTCAAATAGACGAGAACTTCACACCAATCATCCTGCAAGGTGAGGTAGAAATGGATTACAGCTATCTCTCTGGAGGCGAACGAACCGCAGTTGCGTTAGCGTATCGTCTTGCCTTGAATCAGACCATTAATTCTCTAATGAGCAAAATCCGAACACGGGGCATCATTATCCTAGATGAGCCCACAGATGGATTTTCTGAGACTCAAATAACCAAACTCAGAGATATTCTCGAGGAACTGAACGCAGAACAGCTTATCATAGTAAGCCATGAACAGAAAGTGGAAGGATTTGTAGATAACGTCATAAAGGTCTCAAGGGAGAATGATTCCTCTTTAGTTACAGAAATACTTGCCCAGAAATCTGACCGCTCGCCTCTCTAACAAAAATATTGCATATGCCATCAAACCAAAAAACTTAAATACCTAAAACTTTTTTCATAACGAAAGAGTTCTAAACACATGGAAACAATTAATCAAGAAATCTCTCAGAATATGTTAAAGTCAAACACAAGCATAGTGGGCATAGTCTGTAAGGATGGAATAGTTATGGCAGGAGATAGAAGGGCTACTGCTGGTCACTACATCGCTGGTAAACGCGAGAAGAAGATTCACCAAATCAATGATTATCTTCTTGTGGCTTGGACAGGAGGCGTTTCAGATGCCCAGCTCACGACCAAGATTATCGCTGCAGAACTGCGTCTTAAAGAGTTGAAAACTAGAAGCCGGCCTACCATCAAAGAAGCAGCCAGTTTAACCGGAATCTCATTTTACCGAAATATCCGAACGCCAAGCATGGTCCCGCACATAGTTGGCACACTGGTCGCAGGATATAATGAAGATGGAACAACCGAACTCTACACCATCGAGCCTGCCGGCTCTGTCCTCAAGGTCGACGATTACGATGCGAATTTCTCATCTGGAATGCCTTACATCATGGGCTTACTTGAGAACAAATATAACAGCAATCTAGCAGTGAAAGATGCAATCAGTTTAGCAAGCGATTGTATCAAAGCAGCAATTGCTAGAGACGCAGGCTCTGGCAACGGCATCGATGTTTTCACAATCACCAAAGACGGCATAAAGCATGTTGTTTCTGAGGAAATAGTTCCTCAATTTAAGTAAAATAACAAATCAAAATGGCAGATATTTTGAAAACGGTTAAAGAAGAATTACCAAATGTAATCAGCGATGCGAATTTCGAAGGCGCAAATATAGTGCTCTACACAACAGATAAAGACTTTTTCAGAAACAGCGACGACAAAATCAAAGAGGTCGTCTCAAAAATCAAGAAGAGGATCGAGCTCCGGGCGGATAAATCCGTCCTTGCTAGTGAGGAAGAGACAGAGAAAACCATCCGTGCCCTTGTTCAGGAAGAAGCTGAAATCACAAACATCATTTTTGATTTGCAAAGAAGTGTGGTGGTTGTCGAAGCAAAGAAGCCCGGACTCGTCATAGGAAAACAAGGTTCTATACTTACAGATATAAAAAGATCAACTTTCTGGTTGCCAATAGTCCAGCGTTCTCCGGCAATCCCCTCAAAAATCACAGAAAAAATTCGCTCTGTCCTTTATGCAAACAACATCTACCGAAGAAAATTTTTACACGATGTTGGAAAAAAAATTTACAATGACTGGAGCCCTGAGAAAAAGGAAATGTGGGTCAGACTATCCATTCTTGGAAGTGGCGCACAGGTCGGTCGCTCCTGTTTTCTTTTACAGACCCCAAACTCCAAGGTAATTCTCGACTGCGGGATAAATCCCGCGATAAGCGAAGGTCCGGAAAAATATCCTTATCTGGATGTCTCAGAAATTGGTGACATAAATTCGATTGATGCAGTCATTCTTTCTCACGCTCATCTGGACCACTCTGGGCTGATACCTTATCTTTATAAGATGGGCTACCGCGGACCAAGTTATATGACTGCCCCCACTAGAGACATCGCTGCGCTTCTCCAGCTGGACTTAATCGGCGTGGCGTACAAGAAGGCACAGTTCCCTCTTTATAAAGCAGACGACATTAAAGAAATGGTGCGCCACTCAATCTGTCTCGAATATGGAGAAGTCACAGACATAACACCAGATGTTAGGATTACCTTCTACAATGCAGGGCACGTTCTCGGCTCAGCCCAAGTTCATATTAACCTTGGCAATGGTTTGCACAATTTTGTTTACACCGGAGACACAAAATATGCCAAGACTCGTCTGCTTGATCCTGCTGCGAACCGATTTCCTAGAGTCGAGACAATCCAGCTAGAATCCACTTATGGCAGTAAGAACGACATTCTCCCACCATTACGGGAGGTTGAAGAAAAATTTCTCGAAATTGTAAATGAAACCATTTCAAAAAATGGAAAAGTACTTTTGCCTGAGCTTGGTCTTGGACATGCGCAGGAAACCATGCTCCGTGTCGAAGAGGCAATTCGTTCTGGGAAACTTCCTAAAATACCTGTTTACATTGACGGAATGATATGGGACATCAATGCCATTCACACAGCTTATCCTGATTTTCTCTCAGCCAATGTACGCAATCAGGTTTTTCAGGACAATAATCCTTTCCTCTCAGACATTTTCAAGAGGATAGGCTCATCTGCAGAAAGAAAACTAGTCCTCGAAGGCGGCTCATGCATAATAATCGCAACTTCGGGAATGCTTGTGGGCGGCGCCTCTGTCGAATATTTCCGTCATCTCGCAGAAAATCCAAATAATGTAATCATATTTGGATGTTATCAGGCAGTAGGTTCACTGGGGCGAGAAGTAAAGGAAGGAGCGAAAGAAATTAATCTCGGACAAGATTATGGCAATGAAGCAATAAAAGTCAATTTGCGAGTCGAAACTATGTATGGCTTGTCCGCCCACTCAGGCAGAAATGAGCTCATCCAATTCGTTAATCGTATGATTCCCCGCCCCAAAAAAATAATAATCAACCACGGAGAAATCTCAAAATCTCTCGATTTGGCTTCCACATTGTATCGCTCAAATAAGATAGAGACCACTGTTCCAAAAAACCTTGAAACTATCCGATTAAAGTAAAAAGTTAAAAACCACAAGAGATATAGATAACTATGAAACACACTTGGGCAATCACACTGCTCCTTTTGGCGATGTTTTTGGTAACGCAGCTGCTAGGCTTATTCGTAATCAGTCAATATTCTCCTAGCCCCACTGAACCGGGTCACGAGTTGCCATACGGCATGGAGCCTCCCGAGGAAGTTCGTCCGCGTTCCGCCATTGACTTAGTCATAAGTTTCGCCATCGCTTTCGCATTTGTCGTCTTCCTAATGTTAATTTTGACCAAGTACAAAGCTGAAACCTTTCTTAGAATATGGTTTTTTGCAGTGGTAGCTCTTGCCTTGGGGATATCGCTTAACTCGGTCTTGATTTATTTCCCGTATTCCTCATTGTTTGCCTTGATAATTGCACTCCCGTTGGCTTTCTTTAAGATATTCAAAAGAAATCTCCTCGTGCATAATCTCACAGAGTTGCTGATATATCCTGGCATCGCTGCGATTTTTGTAGTCCTGCTTACTTCTTGGACTAGCGCTCCACTAGTTGCAATCATAGTAATTTTAGTATTGATTTCCCTTTACGATATGTATGCGGTTTGGCATGCAGGCTTCATGCAAAAAATGGCAGTATATCAAATTCAAACATTAAAAGTTTTCACCGGCTTTTTCGTGCCTTATGTGGGAAAGAAAGAAAAAAAGATTCTCGTTAAAACAGCTAAAACAAAGAAGTCAAATGATAAGAAGGTTAAGGTTGGCGTGGCTATTCTGGGTGGAGGAGACGTAGTGTTCCCAATAATCCTTGCAGGAATAGTCTTCTTACAAATAGGTCTGTTGTCTGCTTTGATGGTCTCTCTTGGTGCCACTCTCGCCCTCGCGACTTTGTTCTACCTTTCCGAGAAAGGCAAGTTCTACCCAGCAATGCCCTTTATCACAACGGGTTGCTTTATTGCTTTGGGAGTCTCTAGGTTCATAATCTAGTTTGTCATTATTAAGTTATAACAACCAAAAAGTTTATAAAGGAATTACTTGTCGTCCCTTAATGATGATAAAGCAAGAATTAGTAAAGAAAATCAAAGAATACTTCAATCTGAATATTTACGAAACTAAGGTCTGGATTGCCCTGCTGTCTAAAGGGATAGCCTCTGCCGGAGAGATCGCTACAATCTCTGGAGTTCCAAGGTCTAGAACGTACGACGTCTTAGAATCTCTTGAAAAAAGGGGATTCGCAATAGTGAAGATAGGTAAACCCGTTAAGTACATAGCGGTAAAACCTATCGAAGTATTGGAAAAGATGAAATCCTTAACCTTACAGGAAGCCCAAGAGAAAGTAAAGAATCTTTCGACCCTAAAAGAAACTACCGAATACGAAGAGCTGGAAGCACTCCATCGCTCAGGAATCTCTCCGATAAAGACTCACGAGATAACAGGTTCACTAAGGGGCAGGTCTAATATTGTTTCGCGTCTGCGGGAATTGATACAAAACGCAAAGAATGAACTTTTAATCTCAACCTCTGTTTTCGATTTCGAAGATAAATCTAGAGTTTTACTTCCTGCAATCGAACAAGCAGTTAAAAATCAGGTGAAGGTTACTCTCGCATTGACAGGACCTATCGATAAAATAAAAAAGATAGCAGCAAGAACTAACTTAAAACCACTGTCTTGTGAATCTGAAGCCAGATTATTTGTCGCAGACAAAACCGAGGTTCTTTTTATGATTACTTCTGAGAAGTCCGATGAAGAAATAGGGATCTGGTTGAATTCTCCTTTCTTTGCACAATCCCTCTCGGGCCTTGTCGAGACTGGCACAGGCAGGAAAAGATAATTATTCTCCAAACTTTAGTCTGGTAATTCCCATATCTCTCATCTTCAATATTCCTTCTTTAGAACTCACCCAATTTTTCAGAAACTCGCGCGCATTCGTTTCTTTTATCTTTGCATAGATATAGCCGCCCTTACGCATAGTTTTTTTATTGGATTTCTCAAATGCTTCAACGTCCTTCATCCTGGTTAATGGCGGACCCATCTTTAGAATTTCTTTATGACTCTTAACAACAAGATAATGGTGTGCAGAGCTTCCTTCGCCAGGATAAACGAATTCCTTCTGAACAATTAAAAAATATTCGCCTAACAATCTCTCGACTAACCTTGAAAACTTTTTCATCTTAGTTCCCGCAATATCCCCTTCTTGTCTATCAGTGCTCAGGATGATATGTAAAAACTCGCCGTCTCGGATCCTCTTTCTCACCTTTTGACCATCGACTTTCTCCTCATAAAAATATTTTTCTGACGGACTCCTTAGGAAACTTTTGGCGACATCTTGAAACTTCTCAAAGCTCTCAGCGCTCAAGGATGCGAGCACATTCCTTTCCCTCCAGGTCGGATCAACGAGGACGATTGGGCTTGCAAGTTTACTTTCATTCATCTCAAAAAATACATCATCCTTCTTTTTGTAATGTTTCTCAATATCAATAACAATGCGCTCGCCTTTCGGTATTTTAACTAATCCTCTCAACATCTTTACAAAACTCTTGTAATATACTATCAGGCACTCCAAGCCGTACCCTGAAAAACCGTGTATGTACGATTCAGCTCCATATATAGAATGTGCTTTAAAGAACTTCTTCGCTAAAGCAAGCTCCCTTCTCATCTTTTCATTCAGTTTCCTCTGAATATAATTGACGTGAAAATAACTCAGGTCCGTGACGTTGCGCGCGTCTTTCACCCTTTTTATTCTGACAACTGGAATGACCTCAAAAGTCAGATTGCTCTCTCCAAAGACACGAAAATAATCTCTGCTCCCGTGCATCCGCTTAACCTGCAACTTAAGTCTTTTCGCGACAGATTTCACCATCTTCTCAAGTCTGTCTGATAAGTTTTCATACTTCCAGTCAAATCTTACAAATATATCTGCATCGTATTGATTTGATTTTGTCAGAGTTCTCTTCGCAAAGCTCCCTCCTAAAAATATATCTGCATCAGCTTCTTTTTTTACCTCCTCACCAAGAACCACCATAAATCTATCAACTTCTTTTTTCAGCTCTTTGAACTCCTTCCCCCCAACAGAAAAATCCAGACCGCGCAACACTCTCTTCGAATCCATCACTATTAAAAACAATACTCCCTTTTAAGTCTGTGGTTTTTTTAAGTGGACAGCCAAGTCTATTATATACTTCCCATCCTCCAACTTGTAGACCCGCGGTTTATCTACGGCAAACAAGTTCGCAAGATCCACAGCATATTTCCCAGGTTTTATTACTTTTACACTCTCAAAATCTAAGAACACCGGCACATCTTCATCGACAATTCCTGCAATCTCCCGGACATCCTTCTCAACCTGTCTCTTGTCCTCCCCAAAAAACTCCACTTCTGTATCCTCTTGCTGCTTCACTCTCTCAATCTGATCCTTGCGAATATAAAAGAAAAACTTCCTGCCGCACGAATCACAACCTTTAAGGACTTGCTCTGATCCGTCATCAAACATTTTTGAACAATGAATACATCTATAGGGCATAATCCGATTAAATAATGGGAATTAATAAACATTTGTTTAAGCCAATAGCTATTCGTTTAACAGACTAACTAAGTAACACTTCTAGTCTCTTCGGGTCTCTTTTAATTTCTTTGACGATTGTCGCAGGCCCAATAACTGTCAGTGCTGAATTATCCCCCACTAGTTTTTTAGCAAGGTTATATCTAAATTTCACAAGAAAGCTTTCATTTTTCAGATTAGGCTCTATCACCGCAAGCTCTATTCCCCTGAAACTTTTTATATGGTCAACCATCGCCATCGTGTCTTCAATCAGTCGCGCCTCTTCTTCAGGTCGGAGTCTTCCATGCAAAATTACTATCTTATTTCCCAATACCAAAGTTAATATTTTCTTAACCCTTTGGGCAATCGTCAGATCCTGTACCTCCGAAAATGGCAGAACCTGCAGACTTAACCCCCTATATTTTCCTGATACTTTCTTCTCTATCATACTTTCCTCGCTAGTTTAAACAAAGACTCATAAAATTCATCCATGTTTATGCCTTCTTTCGCCGAAACTCCCACAACTTCATAATCTGGAAAAGCGCTCTCAATTTTTTTAACATCTGCTTTCTTTAAGTCAACTTTATTTCCGACAACCAATACGGGGATTTTTCTCGCCACAAGGTTTCCGATGATTGTGATATTAACTTGCGAGTAAGGGTTCTCAGTAGCGTCCAATATGACAATAACCGCATCCACATCATCGAGCCATTTTATCGCTTCAATTATTCCTTGGGTGGCTTCCTTCGCTCTCTTCTTTGCGATCTTTTTTTTCAATCCAAACCTCAGGAAATTCTCGTAATCGACCCGTGTTGCAATTCCAGGAGTATCAACAAGTTTGAAGGTCATCGTTTTTCCCTTATACTTTATCTCAACTTTCTCTTTTATCTGGACGTTTCTTGTTTCATGCGGCACTGAACTCACCGAGCCGATTTCTTCTCCTGTCCAGTCTTTGCATATCCTATTCGCTAAAGACGTCTTTCCGGCATTCGGCGGTCCGTAGAATCCTATCTTGATATTCTCTCTCTTTCGAAATAAACTTCCGAAGATCCTTGCAGAGACTCTTTTCAGTATTTTGAACATCTTAACTATAAATTGGGTCGTTTAATAAATCTTGTGTCTATCGGGCGCCCTCCTTGCTGTTTTTCTAATTCTTTTCTCACCTTTCTGTTTTCTGCAAACTTGAACAATGGTATCTCCCACATGCCGGTTCTTTTTCCTTCCAGTTTCCTGAACGCATAAGTTATCTGTTCCGAAGTCCACTTCCGCCCACGAAGCGTTTCTTTTATTGCTGTATCTTTTAGTCCATTCCTTCTGGAGTTGTAGATGAAGTTCAATAAGTTATACAAGTCATTCGAGTTCGGGAAAAGGTGTTTCTCATAATTATGTTTGTACCACCATTGTAACAAGAGATAAACCGCTAGAAAGAAAACAAGTATGATGGATAGGCTTATCAGAAACCTTCTCCAAAGAAAATTTCCCTCGGGATCGCAATTCTCTAACCAACATTTTATAATCGGTCTTGTGTCAATTCCTAAGCTGGAAGGCGGCGGCGAGATATACACACCAAGATTCATTATCCCCGGAGAACTCGCTCCAACAATCGCGAATTCCGCACTCGTTATCGGCTCCATCTTTATTTCAGCATACGTCCCCCCACTGACACTCGTCTCTCTGAACCTATCTCCACCGGAAATAAATGTTAATGCATTCTTGGGATATCCTATAACTAAGTACGCAGAATCTGTTTCAGGATCTTTTTTCTCGACAAGAGTTATTTTATAAGTCTTAAGTATCTCTGTTTCTTGAATCTCGTTTTTCGCAGAGATTGCTTCAAAAGTTATCTGCACATCATAATGTTCCATCATCCAGCCGAACACACTCGCTTTTAATTCGTCTTCATCAGGCGGCACTTCATCAATCCCTGCTATTTCCATAACATGCGCCATATTAGCCTTTTCATATCCTATTTCTGCCGGCAGAGTCCCGGTGGCGCTTGTATAAACAGAACTTGGCAGATCAATGCTTAATAAGTCATCTATGATTGAGATGTAACTGCTCTCCGGAGCATTTTCACTCAATGCTTCAAACTCCTGTTTCTTAGATTGAATAAAAGATTTTTTGGTTTCAATTCCTAACGCGCTGGATAAGATAGTTCTCACTGCAGTTGGATACGTGCTTATATCTGATTCTAAGTTTGCTATCCTCGCTTCATAATCTCTCAGGATAAGACTCGCAGAGGTCTTGGCTTCTCCGACTATTACTGTGAACCTTTTCGTTGAATTTAAGCCAGAACCCCTCACAAGGGTCACTTTGACAGCGTATTCTCCGTCTGATTCAAAGGTATGCTTCACACTTGTCCCTTGAACTGTGATAGGAGACGCGCCATCTCCAAATTCCCAAATCGAGTGGGTGACATTGACTGCCGACCTCGCCGTGAAAATAGTCTCTCTGCCGATGTATGCAAATCTCGGTGTGACTTCGAAAGAAAATCCTATGTCCACATCAATAATCTTTTCAATAACTTCTTCTCCTCCTAAAAACAATCTGAACGTATGTTTTCCATCCTCATTTGGGACTTTGAAATCCATTTCTTCTACAGGTATCATCGTCCAACCAGTGCTTACTCTTGCAGGCCTTTCTCGTAGTTCATATATCATCGCAGGGTTTTGACTCCGCCTAGTCCCCGATCCAATTCTATATCCCAATTTTCCGCCATACAATAATTGCCCTTCAGCAGGCATGCCCCAGATGCTGAATGGAATTACGCAACCATCTTCGCCAGAGCAATTCATACCATAGGTATAGTTAAGGTACTCTGCCACGTCATCTCTCAGATTTCGGTCTGTTATGGTTTCATAGGTATTTCTGTCAAACCTGACATAACTTACGCTCTCAAAACCCCTCGGCTTGATAAACAAATCAAAATCTAATTCAAAATCGTCCTTCGATACTCTATCTCCAGGTTCAAACACTAATCCGCAAGTCTCTCTGTCATCCTCATTTGTATTTATCGTGAAATAGTCAGCAAATCTTTCCTCAGTATAAACACAGACAAGAGCGTCAAATTTCTCGAGCGCAGAGTGATTTATCACTACAGGAAATTCCGTGCCTACTGAAAGAGGCAGCCCATTTAACCACCCCCCGCCGTAAGCGTCTCCCCCGTCCAAGGGGTACATTGCAAATGCTAAATTACCTCCGCTCTTAAGAACATTAATCTTCCCTCCAATTTCATACGATGCCGCAGGAGGAATGTCTTTCATATACTCACAATACAACTCTCTGCCTATCGGTACATCTCCTTCCGAATCTTCTTCGTCAAAGCATCCACGATTTTTCAAGGTTATCGGATAAAAGACACTTCCGCAGGTTAAAGAACCGGCGCGGGGTTTTGTGTTGTAATAATCTATTTTACCATCGTCAAACAAATCAATATATATCTGATTCCAACAGGTTTGGCTTACATAGACATCAACCCAAAATTCCAACTCGTCAAAGTTTGATACGATTCTGTCAGACTCTTTTATTCTAAAACCATAAGTTCTCTTCTCTTCGCCCAACGTTATTCTCTTAGCAGTCTCTCCGTTTAGTGCAGCATAATAACTTAGGCAACTTACAGGATCGCAAGTATAAGCACTTCCTTTTGTCAGATTCATCGCATTAAAAACATCAAGCAGCCTTATTTTCTGGTCATTTAAGCTATTAGTGAAATAGACATTTTCTTGTCTGTCAAAGCTCATATTCAAAATGCCTGAAACCACATCCCCTTCTAGGTAATTTCCATCGATATAAGAAGAGTTTTTTCTGATTGAGAAATCAGCAGCGCTGACTAAGCTTACTGCCAAAAAAAATCCGACTAAAAATAAACTTCCTTTCTTCATTTTTTTCTCATGATAGCATAAATCAAAGTGATTAAAATCGCTGCCAAAACCAATCCAACTGTGCCAATAGCTGGCAGCTCAATAACTGTTGGACACTTAATTTGTGTTTCACAGGGCTGCCCGTCTCCGCAACCCACGTCACAGGTCCAAGTTTCTCCGGGAGGAATGGTCTTTGGCTCAACTCTCACTTTTCTAAATGGGCTGCTAGGCCCACAATCTTCCAAAACTGTGTAATCTGACCTACAGGTGCGAGTAGAATCGGATGCGGAATTAAAGTAAAAATAACACTCTCCATTGTTTTCAATACCGTCGCCCTCATTCTCATCAAAAGCGCAACCCCATCCAGATAACGTCTCCCCGCCATATCCATTGTTCACTGGATCAGATGCACCAGGAACGCAGTCTTTCATGCAAAGCTCTCTCCTCATCGAATGATTTTTTACATCTCCAACCGACGGGTTTAGCGGATATACCTTGTTATAGTCCTGACAGCTACTTGGTGCTAACCAGTATTCTCCTTCCTGAAATTCAAACGGTTCATTATCATTACAGAAACCCCCGGAGCCGATACATCCGTCAAAATTGTAAGTACAACTTGAAGTGCAATTCAAAGTCCCACTTATATAGTCTCCTGCAGTTACGCAAGTCTCGCCCCCAAAATCGCACTCTCCTCCACTGCAATCACATTCTTCTCCTGCGAGCCGCTCCAATCTCCCATTGCCACATGCCGATTCGCTATTATCTTGCGGACTATCACAATCCAGATCCTCTCCATAATCTATATCCCCGTCGCCATCATTATCTCTCCCATCCTGACACTGCGAAGTACCGTCAGACTCGTTATTATCTCCAGGATTATAAGTAGATGGATTTGTCTGATCAGTCCAGCATCCTGGATCCAGAGAATCAGTTAATCCATCGCCATCATCGTCCATAGTATTGCTGCATTGTGCAAAGACGCACCCTGCAGAGTTGAACCGACATTCGTTCGGATGTTCTGGCGGAAAACATCCAAGAGTCCCGCCGGCAAACGGGCTGTCAGGTCTGAAGGTTGTGCAGTCTCTACCAGATAAATTGGTTCCATCGCACTCTTCGCCAATCTCAATCACTCCATCTCCACAGACAGTAACACAATCCGGACAATTTGCTGGAGTTTCTCCGCGCTCTTCATATTCACAGATTCCGTTGTAATTGCATCTGCAAATGAATTCCGAACGCGGCTTGCAACAAATTGAATAGTCATAATGTTTAGTAATTGCCAGATGAGCATTCGTATTTCCACTCAATGTGGTAATCATGCAATAACCACTGCTTCCTGGCGCCTCATCGCAACTCTTCCCCCCCGTCTGTAAAAAACACTCGAGGTTTCCAAAACACACATCAGTATATTCTGACGTACTGCCAGCTGGTCCCTCAGCGTGCGCATCAGTAATGCCCGATAACCTCAGGACAGTATTGGTTCCATCGCATAAGTGGGGGTTGCCCCAAGACGGATAAACTCCTGAGAAATAATCATAGAAACAGATTTCATATGGATAACCTCCGCTCGCATTCCACTGTTCACCATGCGCATTTTGTAATGAACTTATCCTAAACAATCGCTGCTCACTGCTCGAACAATTTATCATCTCTATCGCGTTCACCCCATAGACAACAAAAAATATTCCTATTACGGCTAAAACTGAAAGGCGGATATACCCTCTTTTCATTACCAACTCAATGAATCGAACTTTATAAAGCTTATCGGAATCAAATCTCTTTTCTCCACATAAACACCTTTACTTTTTTTGGTTCGACGCTTTCATTTTTTATGCTTCCACTTATTACTCTTTCTGAAGAGTATATGTCTTGTTCCGTGTTAGGATAAGGTTCAAGAAAACATACTTCTGTTAGGTTGCATATTTTCACCGAAATTTCAAACGCAGGGTTTTTAATTTTTGCCTCCAGCGCCAGTTTAAGCTGGTTCTCTAGCACTTCTTCATCTTCTCTCTCTGCGATTTTTTCTCTGAACGTCAAGTTTCTTGCTAGCTCGTCCATCAGGGGAGGCACTTCTCTGCCAATGTCTCTTCTTTCAGGAATATCTCTCTGAGCAGAGAGGAATACTAATGCTACTAATATTATTATGACTGCGACCGTGGCTTCAACAATTTTCAAAAATCCTCTTTTGTCCATTACCATACTTTCACGATTAGGTCTGCAAAAGTAACTGAGCCATCTTCTCGCAGAACCTCAACTCTTTTTTTCTCCGAAAATATTTCAAAATTATCCGGAATGGAATTTTCCGCAACTATCGAGTCTCCATTATCAAACTCCAACGAAAATCCAAAATCTGCTCTGTCCGGTAGGTTGAAATTACTTTGGCTTTTCAAACCTCTGTAATCTGCATAATAAGCCTGATTTAGCATTTTAAACTTTCTTTCAGAAATAACTTCTCTGGCTTCCGAGGAACCTATGCGATAGTATGTTTCATTGTGCTCCGCAGTTTCAGATAATGTGTCCTCTGAGAATTCCTCTCCAAAGACTACATAGATAAAGTCTTCCCCCACCCAGTTTTGAGAAGAGATATAAATTAATTCTCCGTTTGTCCCTCCTCTGGACGAATTTAAAATTCTCCCATCATACGTCAGAATAGTCGTATCCCCCGTCACTCCTGAGAAGTTCAGCGCTATCTCGCCGGACATTATTAGCGCACCATTGACATTCACGGAAAAAAATTCTAAGCTGGTGCTCGTATTCTTTTCAATCTCCCTGAATGCATAGGAGATTGTTGTGCTCACAATCCTCGTGCCGTCTCCCGAATTAAATAAATAAAGTCCGAAACCAACTGCAGTTATGAAAAGCACAAAAGATAATATTACCTCGATATGACTTATCCCTCTTTTCTTCATAACAAAAAGGCAGCTAACTAGATTTATATACATTTTCTTACATCTTGTAATATGCTTCATGCCAAGATAAGACGCGAAATTATTCTCAAAATCAAGGAGAAAAGAGAACTCGCTGGTCTGGCAGACAGTGTAGTCGAAAATAATCTGGACGATTTTCTCAGAAAGAATAGGATTTCTCTCGCAGCTCTTTCCGAGAAAGAGAAAAAAATAATAGTAAAAGAAGTCAGAAGCACACTTCGGCTTCTCGCAGGAAGGTTTCGTAAGAGTGCGAAAAATAAGAATCATACAATTGACTTTGAGAACATCAACGAGCTTCTTCGCACCCACTCCTCAACAGCCGAAAGATTAAACTTCTATCCCAAATTCAAGGAAAAACTGCTTGAGATGAAGCCTGCCTCAATTCTAGACCTCGGCTGTGGTCTCAATCCAATCGCGCTCTCTCTCAAGGGAGTGGTTTACTATGCATCAGATATAAATATCAAAGACCTGTCTATTATCTCAGCTTACTTTAAGAAACATCGCATAAAAGGCAAGACATTCGTTTTAGATTTACAAAAAATAGACTCTCCCTTACCAAATGCTGACGTTACTTTGTTATTGAAGTTGTTGGATGTGATTGACCCAAAACATACGCTCTCAGAAAACATCCTTAATAAGATTCCATCTAAGAGAGTTATAGTGAGTTTCTCGACAAGAAAACTATCAGGTCGGAAAATGAATTTCCCGCGCAGATACTGGTTTGAAAAACTTCTCTCAAAGCTTTATTACCATTACTACACGATCGAGACAGACAACGAGATATTCTACTTCATTACAAAACCCTAAGCTGCACCCAGAAACAACCTTGCACCGCTCGAGATTAAAAACGCTGCAATTACCATTATGAAAGAATGTTTAAGCCCGCTCTTTAAACTTCCCTCGGTCAATTTACCGACAACAAGTCCTATGAAAAACCCCTGCGTTATCAGTAGGTAAAGGAAAGGTGCGCTAAATTGCGAGGCGTCTATTTCTTGTCCTCCACCGCCAAAAATTCCTATTCCTAAATCCTGCCCCGTAGTCGAAATTCCTCCCAATCCTCCCGCCCCCGCAGTTAGTGGAATAATCTTGAATTCCATGACAAGGATTATCCCAATGAATATGAAGAAGATTATATAACCCTGCACTATCAGCCCATACACTGCAGACTTCCTCTCTTTTTTCAGTTTCTCCACCTCAGCAATGGACTTCGCTGTCGAGTCAAGGATATAGTCTATGTCTCCTCCGGCTTTCTCAGCCTCTTTTATCAGACCAACTGCTCTTTTTACAACTACGCTGTCAATTTCCTTAGAGAATGTCTTGAGTGCCTCGCTCAGCGGAATACCTAATTCTATCTGATTAGACAATTTCTCTATATTGGGATTGAGAACTCCAAAATCCTTTCTCTTCATATTAACGATGGCTTTGCTTACAGGCGTACCGGCAGATACAGACTCAGCAAGATTCCTAGTGAACTCTAAGAACATTTCATTAGTTCTCTCAGACTTTCCGCTCTCAATCGCGATTCCAATGATGAACGGCAGCACAACAACCCCCAGTGCGATGCCTATAAGGAACAACAACATCTGTTGGTTGCTCCTGAAGAACGCAACATCCAGTGCTATGATTAATACTCCCGCGATTATTCCAAACCAGTGCATTTTTTTTAGTTTCATGTTAGTATGCCGGCTGCTTTATTTGCAAAAACACCAGGAATATGACATTTAAAACCGCGATGATTCCTACAGCCATAATGCTAAGCTGAGTGGGACCAAACCCCACATTCAATCCTGAAATTGCCATCATAACTATCATCAATAAAAATACCATTGGCGCTGCAATGACAATGCTGATATAAATGTCAAGAAACGTTTCGACAAGTCTGGTGTATTTTTCTCTTTCTAATCTGTATGACAACAGAAGGCTCTCCGCTCTTTTCTCAAAATATTCCGACAAGTTCGCTCCGGATGTTATCGTTACTGAAAGCCCTGCGAACAGTTCGGCAAGCTTTTCACTCGGAGCAGTTTTTGCGGCATTGTTTAATGCAGTTGTCAGGTCATATCCGTAGAGATTTATCTGATTAAGCACCTTGCGTATTTCTTTCCTGAGGAAGGGATAATCTCTGCTCAATCCTATGATGCGGAAAATCTCTGTCGGCTCTATTCCCGCACCGGTAATCGCGCTCATATGAATAACTGCAAAAGGAAGTTCCTGATCAATCCTTGTTCCAAGAGATTTTTTCTCAGTTGAAGGATAATAATAAATCGCCAAAAACGTTAGGATAGGTATAGCTATTGGTAGCAAGATAAGTTTTGATGCGGCCGCAAGATACCCTGATGTTCTCAACTCCAAAAATGGCCATACTGGTATCGTGCTAAAAAACGTGAAGAACAGCCCCGCAAAAAACGCAACAACAAAAGCTATCAAAACAGTGAGATATATCATGGCGACATACGATTCAAATAAAATTTCCATATTTGCCTTTCGCAGGCTTTCACCAAGGTTCCGAAAGCTCCCCTTTCTTACAATCTTGCTAGCTGCGGAAAGAAAAAGCCGATTCGCTAATTTCAGATACCCCCTAGATGCCTTGAACTCCGTGAACTTATCTTGCTCTTCTATGTCCCTCAGTTTTATTTTTCTCATGAAGTTATCGCTGATATTCAACTCCTTCAAGAATTTTGCTTTGTCCTTTGAGTGCAGCACGACCTCTAATCCCGAGCCAAGTCCGCGGTATTTTACAAGCTCTAACTTCTTGTCCTTGCCCGAAGGGAGCTTCTTTGCCACTGAGATGTCTTTGAGAAGTGCCAGAGTGTTGTCATTTATTATCCTCATTCCTTCAACGATAGAATTTATCGCGCCGTCTAAAAGTTTCTTCTCATCGTCTGCAGCAGAGTCATATCGAGCAGCATAGCTCGCAATCTCTCTGAGCATAGATATTTCTGTTTCAATATTTTTCCTAAGCTCGTCTATCATAGCAAATCTTGAATCTGTTTCTGAAAAATCATGATTTCTCGTTTTGCAGAATTCAACCTCTCAGCATCTTTGTTCCGCTCGGCAACAGCGAGCCTCTCTACAGCATCTTTCATGGCCGCCAAAAGCTGAGCTATGACTACAATATCCTCATTTTTCATAAGCTAAAAAGAAAAATCTTGTTTATATAGTTTTCAATTTCTCTGGCTTCGCTAAAACCTCACTTGCGCTCAAGTTCAGTTATTCTCTTATCCCATATCTCTGCAACACTGCGACCGGATTTTTGTGAAACTCGTTCACCACCCACCCGACCTGGTCAAAATCAAATACTCCTTTGCGATAAAGCGTGTAAAGAAGTTTAGCGCGAGTTACCAAATCCTTGTATAGTTTATCAATAGGCGTTCCGGTGCGCATCGCAATTTTCTCAAGTACCTTGCTCTGCTTCTTTGAATAAAAAATATCTTTTCCGGCATCCCACTTGAAAGGTGTATTCACAATCGCAGTTCCATCCGCATTTACATTCACTATCTCTACAATTTCTCTCACTTTTCTGGTCTCCTGTTTCCCGACGCGTGCATGCGTGGCAACAACTACACAATCTAATGTATTTACCAATGTGGGCGACAAACTGATTGGTGGAGTTTGTAATCTTCTGATAAGCGTGTCAACAGAATCAGAGTGCATCGTGCTTATTGAAGAGTGTCCGGAAGCCATGCCCTGAAACAATACGAATGCTTCTTTTCCTCTGACTTCTCCCACTATCAAATAGTCAGGAGTCTGCCTAAAAGAAGCTTTTAAAATTTCAAATAAATCTATCTCTCCAACCTTCCCAACTCCGATCGAAGTTCTCGCAACAGCCGGCAGCCAGTTTTCTCTGGGGAGATTAATCTCGCGGGTGTCCTCGATACTTACAACTCTCGCCTCCGGCGAAATGAAAAATGCAAGTGCATTCAGCAAGGTAGTCTTACCTGATGCGGTTCCACCAGCAACGAGAATATTTGATTTATTCTCTATCAACAGCCAGAAATACGCGAGCATCTCCGGAGACAATGTATTCATCGCAATCAACTGAATCGGAGTCCAGGGAATCTTCGTGAATTTTCTTATTGTAAACGTGGGTCCGCGCGAAGAAACATCTTTAGTGTAAGTAGCATTAACTCTCGAACCGTCCGGCAGCGTTCCGTCAAGCAACGGCTGTGCATAAGAAACATACCTCCCGGTGCGCTGAGCTAATTTCTCTACAAAACTCGCGAGTTTGTCTATATCTCTGTAAACTATATTCGTTCTAAGATTTCTGAAAACCCTATGCACAATAAATATCGGTGTGTTCGCCCCATTGCATTCTATGTCCTCTATAAAATAATCTCGCAGCAAGGGATCTACTTCATTCAGTCCGATAAAATCTCTAAACAAGTAGTAGAATATCTTTTTGTAACTCTCAGAAGTTATCTTTATATTCAATTCGTCAATCAATAGTCTCGCAGTCTTGTCAATATAGTTCGTCGTGGCTTCAAGCGTGTTTTCA
Organism: Candidatus Pacearchaeota archaeon UBA73; assembly: GCA_002496015.1. Lineage (GTDB taxonomy): Archaea > Nanobdellota > Nanobdellia > Pacearchaeales > GW2011-AR1 > UBA73. Next base: position 45,946 of record DAIF01000001.1, read on the forward strand.
ACAGCGACGTTGACGTTTATTAGCTCTAGCATTGCCTCTTCGACCCTCGTAAGCAGAGCTTTCTCTTCTTCGGTGAGGATTGGTTCTTCAAGCTCATAAACTAGTTCATTGATTTTACTATCCCAAAATATATGTGCCGACGCATAAGGCGAAATTAGCATATACCTGACATCAACTCCCCTTTTATCTTTGTAACGTGGAATCGGCGGAACAGCCGGATTCAAGTTGATCTTTTCAACCATCAAAGAAAAAAACGAACTATTTATTTAAAACTATCTTCTTGAGGTTTCTTCTATGTCTATTTGGGGATATGGCTGTCCTCCAAGATTTCTTATAGAAAATGAATAAGCCGTTGACGCCGCAGTAAACTTTCTATTCTGATCCGACCCCCCATAAGTTATGTTTGTGATATTCTTATAATTCAAAATCAATACAGTATAAGCAGATTTCTCAGTTTCATATGAAGTAATGCGGACGTTTCCCTCTCTGATTTCAAATCCTACTTCTGAATACGGCTTGCTCAACCCATCAACTACAAAGATTATCTCGTCGCTGGTGGAATTGATTAATAATTCTCCTCTTTTCATCGTGAAAGCAGGGATGTTCCTCACATTGCCCTGGCCCCTATCAATTAATTCTCCAATACGTTCATCCCAAACGCTGAACGATTTAATGGTCTGCTCGACCAGAATCCTATCTCTGGACTCGTTTATCCTCGGGGTCGTAATAGCTAACACAATTCCTATCAGAGCTATCCCCATCAGCGTATACAAAACCGTTTCTATCCAGACTTGTGCCTTCTTGTTCATTAGACCTCCAAAGCCACGCCCGGCTCGCAATAGATTCCTTTAATTCTCATTTTATCAGTCTGCGCGCATGTTCTATCATTCTTCAAAACAGGATAAATCTCTATCATATCAAACTCAACGCTCGAATTATATACATAGGTTTTCACCCCACCCCTTTCAGGAAGAGTCAATGTCGAAACAGCTCGGTTTAACATTCTCATCTCTCCGACATTGTTGCCTGCAGTTGTGCCATTACGAACCTCGAATCCAACATCTTCTCCTCCGCCAAGAAATTGTATCTTTAATGCATTTATGTTCTCAAGCTTTTCAGCAGGCACAGTGTCTGCTTCTATAGACAAAGCATAGATGTAGTTCCCGCCTTCTATTTGATAACAATTATACTCAAACTCTTCATAAAATAAAAAATAGTCCTCATACCCCAAACACTCCGTCCTCTCGTTTAATATATTCTGTACTAGAGGCACGACAAATCCCATTATAAGCACTGCGGCCGCAACCGTTATTAAAATCAGAACAACGGTAGCCACAATAGAGGATATTCCCTTTCTATTAAACATATTCCGTACTGATACCATAGTCTGCATCACAAATATAAGACAGTCTTTTCTGCTCTGTCTCTCCCAATAGGATCGGAACCGCGATTATTGTGTCTCCAGGACTTGCTCCCGAAGGAAGAGCGAAAACTCTCGTCTCTCCTGATTTAATTCCGTCGCCAGTTTGGCCGATTTCTTTTATTTCTCCCTTGCCCCTCACCCTCATTTCAACTGCCCAGATCGGAACGTCTCCGATATTATTTACTGTCAGGTTGCCTCTTCTAGCTTCCATTAGAAATTCAACATCGTCGCATGACATCTCAATCGCACGTTCGTTCTTTTCAATAGTCTCAGCAATAAAACTTCTTGCCCAAAAGAATACTATCACTGCAAGGATTATTGTAATTGAGACTAACAGAGTTGTCGCAACGACCGGAGAAATACCTCTTTTCCCGCCCAACAGGAAAGGGAAAGCACAGGTGGCTATGCCACCTCTTTTCTTTAGAGCAGTCATGAATTTAAATGACTTCAAATGTTTAAAAACTTATTGAACTATTTTGTGCGCTGGATGTATTCATAAGCCGAATGTGCGGCAGTGCATCCTTCCGCAACTCCCGTGATTGCTTGTTTGAACGGCTTGTCTGCAACATCCCCTGCCGTAAAAACTCCGGGAACGTTAGTACTAGAATCTTTATGATTCATTATGATTTCACTTCTCTCGTTCAACTCAACTCCTATTTCCCTTGCCAATCCCGAAAGAACTTCATGCCCTATAGCAACAAAAACCCCATCAAGTTTCAACTCCTTGTTTCCATCGTATTCTCTGTCCAAAACAACCCCTGTCACAAAATCTCCCCCCTTTACCTCTACAACATTTGCATTGTTTATGATTTCTATCTTCTCATTCTCTTCAATTCTTTTCAGATTTATCGGCTCAGCTCTTATCTTCTCTTTTCTATATATAATATAAACTTTCTTCGCATGTTCTGCCAAGACTAAAGCGTCTTTAGCCGCGCTGTCAGAGCCGCCGATTACCGCCACAGTCTTATTCCTGAATAAAGGCCCGTCGCACAAAGCACAATACCCTATCCCCCTATTTTCAAATTCTCTGCCCCCTTTTACTTCCTCAGGCAACTTTTTCCATTTTGTCCCTGTGGCAAACAAAATCGTCTTCCCAAAATATTCTCCTTTAGCAGTTTTCACCTTAAAGCTCTTGCCCTCTTTCAAAACTTTCTCAACTTTCTCTTCCTTTATTTCAACAAGCTCATAACTTCTTGCGTGCTTTTCAATTTTTTCCGCAAGTTCACTTCCCGATAATCTCTCAAATCCCGGATAGTTTTCAACAATGTTCGTCGTTGTTATCACGCCCCCCACCGGCATCTCGCTCCCATGCGAACTTCCCAAGACCAAGGTCTTTAATCCAAGCCGCGCCCCATACATCGCAGCCGCCAAGCCCGCAACTCCTGCTCCTATCACAATAAAGTCATATCCTTTTTCCATAACCACAAAAAAAGAGATGATTATATAAATATTTGTCAACTCCGACGCTCATGGACATGAATCTTGAAACCCACTTAAAGAAACATAATATCTCCTTCATAGAGTACAATCACCCGGCAGTCTTTACAGTCGAAGAATCCAAAAAACTCAAACAATCTATCCCCGGAATGCAGTGCAAATGCCTTTTTCTTAAAGACGAAAACGAAAAATTCTATCTTGTAGCACTGCCTGCATTAAAGCGTCTTAACACAAAAAATCTTCGCTCAATTTTAGGCGTAAAGAAACTAAACTTTGGCTCCCCTGAAGAATTAAAGCAGCGTCTCAACTTGACTCCAGGTTCCGTTTCAATTTTCGGTATGATTTACTCGACAAACGTTGTTCTAATTATTGACAAAGAAGTCTGGGACTCTTCCTCGTCAGGTTTCCACCCCAACCTAAACACATCAACACTGGTGATTTCTCACGAAGGTCTTAAAAAATTCTACAACTCTCTGAACTCTGAAAAACGAATCCTTGTTTTATGAAAAGAAAATTTGCCCTACTGATCTCTCTGCTGCTCACCCTCTTAGTGGCTTCAAACATCTTCCTTTTTAATTTGGGCTCTCAAAGAAAGACAGTTTACGTTGTCAGAGTCATAGACGGAGACACCTTTGAATCTGACCAAGGTACATTAAGACTGGCAAACATAAACACTCCGGAGAAGTCCGAGAAGGGGTATGAAGAAGCTAAACTCTTCATATCGAGATTTCAGGACTCAGAAGTTCAGATAGAGGAACTCTCTACTGACCGGTATGGCAGAATTCTCGCAAGAGTCTATACTCCGGATTACTTGAATCTGGTTCTGGTCAAACAGGGGCTGGCAAGAAAATTTCTCGTTCATGAGTCCGAACTTTCTCTTTTCGATGTCGCTGAGAAAGATGCTGTCAATTCAGGCAGGGGATTGTGGAAACACTCCTCGCTCTACAACTGTTTTGAAGTTAGTATCTTCCCTTCAGAAGAAATTCTGCAAATCGAAAACAAGTGCGGAGAAACTAATATGGGCGGCTTCGTTATCACAGACGAAAGCAGAAAAAAATATAAGTTCCCAAATATTATCTTAAGGAAGATAACGCTGCACACAGCCTCGGGAATTGACAACAGCTCGGATTTGTTCTGGGGTAGCAACGGCGATGTCTGGAACAATGATCGCGACACAGTTTATATCTTGGACGCAGAAGGCAGACTTGTATATCATCGCTCTTACGGCTATTAGTTTAATCTGTCTTCCGCTCGCTTCTTCTCTTGAGCTTTCTTTTGATTATCCAAAAGATGTAAAAATTAACAAGGAATTCACAGTTTCAATAGAAGCAGATTCTTCCGAACAGCATGACGTGAAAGTTTTTGTTCACAAGTCAGAAGATGACAAGATTGACCGAAACGAATATATCTCTGAGATTTACAACGACGGCTGGAAAGATTCTTATCTTTACATTAAAGGTTCATTTCCAAAACAATCCAACTATAAAATAAGGGTAACCTCCTCGCCGGGACAGCAGGAGATTTGCGCGAGGCTGCGCAAGACTGGCTCTACAAGTTTTTCGACTCAATGCGAAAGAATTAATGTCGGAGAAGATGAACCTGAAGAAGAGGAAGATACTTCGAAGGAAGCTAAAAAAGAGTTAGAAAGGGTGATTGTAAAAGAAGAGACAGACAGCTCTCCAACAGAATCGGCAGTTCAGGAATTCAGGCAACTCTCTCAAAATCAGGAGAGAATAGTCCTTGGCTCCAAGCCATTAAACGCGCCCACGCAAAATAAAGTTATAATCACCCCGGAGGGAACCAAGAAAAAATTCCTCATCTATGGTTTTACAGGATTTTGCGTTCTTGTCTTAGTTCTTCTTTCTCTGCGAAAGCTTTAATGGCTAACTTTAAAAACCTATATCCCCCTCTTCTTTAATGGCAAAGATAGAAGCTTCGTTAATCCTCGAAATTCTCGGAAGACCGAAAGAGAATGTCTCTGCTGCTATGGAAACTTTGATAAATCGTTTGTCGTTGGAAAAGGGAGTTAAGGTGTTAAACAAGACTCTTCACGAACCTGTGCCGGTTGAGAAATCAGACCTATTCACTTCATTCGCTGAAGTCGATGTCGAGCTGGACTCCTTTATGACTTACGTAGCGGTCATCTTTGGGCATATGCCTTCCAACATTCAGATTACCTCTCCGGAAAAAATGACCCTTAACAACATGGAACTTAACGAGATTGGAAATGCTCTGGTTCAGAGATTGCACCATTACGATGCTGTGACTAAAAATGTCCTTGTCGAAAGAAACTTTTATGCAAAAAAGCTTCAGGAAATAGCTCCGCATCTTTTCATAAAACAAGGGCCTGCTCCTGCACAAGAGAAAACCCCTCCCAAAGATAAACCAAAAAAATCAAAGAAGTCTAAGAAGAATTAAGGCAGGTTCTTTCTGGCAGAGTTTATCTTGCTTTGCAGGGGGCTTCCAGATGATTTTCCTGCTTTCTTATATTTCATAAAAACAAATACTACAACTATCAGGACAACTCCAGCTACCAAATATCCGACCCACATCCAGGACCCTCCGCCGCCCCCGCCATCGGAACAGGTCCCAACGCAACAACTGCTCCTGTCAATCGTCGCGACCACATTTCCATCGCAGGTCTGTCCTGCTCCACACTCGATTCCCAGAAGTTCAGAACAATAATACGAGGGTCCGCTGGAACTGCTGTTCCGCGAATATTCAGTGATTGCTCCGGACTCCGTATCAGTGAAATTAAATTCCAGCAACAAATATTCAAAGGAGTCTTCGGCATACGCGATAACAACCCCTTTGAATGGGTGCCCCCTCCACACATCATTTACAGTCACATTAAAACTCGCGCTTTCATTCACACTGATATTTATATCCTGATATGGGACTATCATAAATTTAGACGGATTGAAATCCAGCCTTAATCCTACGATTTCACTGTCTCCAGTATTTGTGATTCTAAAACGATATGTTGAAAAGCCCCGACTCAGAAAAACCGTGCTCCGAATCTCTGCAGGATCTAACGCAAATGAAGGCGGGCCCGGTAGCGGAATTAAAAAACACTCTGTGAGGTTGAATCTACACTCGTCGGACATACAACTAAGGTTTCCCCCGTCATATCCAAGGCTCGTGCAATTTCCCATGCTTAAATTGTTTCCATCGCACTCTTCACTTCCGGTCACTATTCCATCTCCGCAAACCGCAACGACCTCCGCGCTCGCATAGCAACTATTGTTATACCAATATCCCTTGGCGTCAAGACAGGTTCCCGCAGTTAAACACAGTTCCGGATAGTTCTCTCCACATGTCGCAGAAGCGTTTTTATTGCACGTATTGTTATACCAATATCCTCCGGCATCAATACAGGTTCCTTGGGTTAGACAAAGCTCAACGTGTTGAGAATCACAAACAGCTCCTTGTTCATATCTATTGCACGTATTGTTATACCAATGCCCCCCCGCCCCTGTGCAATTCGCTTGAGTCAGACAAAGGCTCAAATGTTCTGAGTCGCATGAGCTTGGAGAGTCTGAGGGAAGTTCACAGAAGGAGGTGTCAAATGCCAAACAACTGCTCGCACACTGAAGCTGCCCGGAAATGAATCCTCCGGGAACCGAAGTGCAAGTCTTCCCATCAAGGTTTGCACCGTCACAAACTTCCCTGTCACTTATCAGTCCATCGCCGCAGATATACCTCTGCCCCACAATATACAATGGAATTTGATACCTTCCAAAATTCATTAAAATCTGCTGCGTCCCCAGAATTCCGCTTATCGAAAAATCAACATAATTTGTCCCCGGATATAATGTTATCGTTCGCGATTCCGGAAAGTCCACCTGAACATCCATTCCAGAGTAAGCCGTCGCCGCAATCTCAAAATTTTTATTCGCAATTACAAATCCGGGCGCAACAGAAAAATCAATCATCGGCCCCTGCACAGTAAAATCTTTTCTATATTCGACAACCTCCGGCACGCCATCCACAAGAGCCACAACATTTCTGATAATCAGACTGTAATTTCCGGAGTTGGCAGGTGCAATTATCCAAATAAAATATCTATTCCCTAGTTTTCCTATATCAAACTGTGCAGCTACGTCTAAATGTCCGTCCCTCACTACCCTTACCTGCTCGGCTCTGATTGGCGCAAGGATTCCGCCAGTGATTTCCCCGATCATTGTTTCACGCGGCGCGTACGAGTCTCTTATTGTCGAGGAGACCGCACTGACTTCAGGGATCATCAACCAGATTATCGCCAGCAAAAAAATGAATCTCTTCATCTTATTTACTCATCTCTCTCAGCTTTTTGAGTGTCTCTTCCGCTTCTTTGTCTTTGGCACTCTTCGGTTCAGCTCCTGCGGGCGGCGATGCTGCCGGGCGCACCATTCCGGGTCGCATCATTGGCCCTCCTCCCATAACTGGCCTCATCGCTCCAGGCATGCCAAATCTTGGCGGAGGTCTTCTTGACATGCTCGCACCAGGCGGCGGACCACCTTGTCCAACTTTAGAAGATTTTGCCTTACCTCTCATCTGGAACCACCAGACTCTGAGTTTGTCGCGATACACAATTCCCAAAACAACAATAACTATTAAGACAAGCAGCACGACTATCCAAATCCAAAGGCTGCTCCCTCCGCCACTGGCAGTCACGCACCTGCCTGCTGAGCATTCCCTTCCGCTGCCGCAATCGTCATCATCATTACACTCAGAACTCGATTCTATCACACACATCCCTACACTGTTGCATATCCTTCCCGCAGGGCAATCATCATTCGAGGCGCAACCAACGTTACTCTCTTCGCACGTTCCGACAACACAACAAGGCCCATCTTTTGACTCGACTGTCGCCGTTGTGCACGGAGCATCCCATGGGCAAACTGTCCCAGACAAGCTGGTGCAGGTCACTTCAGTTACTTGAGCGGTACAACAGTATTCAAGGTGGCTATTGCAAACGTGAGTTGACTGTGGATAATAACTTCCACCCACATCTTGACAAGCCCACATACTAGGAACACAGTACAATCCCGATAATTCACAATCGGTCAATAGGCCTGGATTGTAAGGTCCACCTCCCGACTGGTTTGTTTGATTTGTCGTTTCATTTTCTGGTCCCGGTGGAAGAGGTCCGCCACTGGAGTAACACAAGCTAACGTTGAAAGTTAAACATCCGGGCATGCACCCTAGAGTGCCGCCAGCATAACCAATATCTGAGCTGTCACACTCAGTGTTGTTCAACTCTATTGGACTAGTGCAAACCCCGTCTGGTCCACAATCGCAAACTTCACTTCCAGTTACCATTCCATCTCCGCATACTTGATTCACGCTTCCGCTACAGTCTTCCACATTGAGAGTGCAATTTGCATAGCAGGCTAAGTCTCCACCGCTAAATCCTTTTGAGATGCAAGTCTCATCTTTCAGATCAGTTCCATCGCACGCTTCTCCACCGTTAGCCACACCATCTCCGCAGATAATACAATCTCCTGGACAGTTCTGCGAGGTCTCTCCGGTACCACAAGCTCCATCCCCGCAGAATCCTTGGCTTCTCGGCCAATGCGCCGCATAGATGATAAATGCAGTGTCTCTGATGCTCCCTCCATTCCAGCATCCGCTTTCATCCTGATTTATAAACAGGTAATTTAATGTTCTCGCGTTATCTATCTCCGGCGAGTCGGCTCCGCCCAATGCGAGCATCGCAAGCGCAGTATCATAAAATTTATTGTATGGAGTAGAGGTCATCTGCCAATATGCCCCTTCTGGTCGGATTCTCTGACTGCCAATTATTTTTGCGTAATGCTCCTCTCCTCCTTGATAGATTGCGATGAGAAACGCGCTCGGAAAATACCTTTCATTATCTGCCGCCAGCGCTCTCAAATACGGCGCATACTCGCCGATATCCTCATCATTCGCATATAATGCAGCAGCAGCCCACAAGCTCCCTTCGTAATTACAGCTGCTTCCGTCTTGGAAGCATTTTGCAGTTATTCTTTCGGTTGTCCACGAGCCCGCTCCCGCTCCATGAGTTTGCGGCGAGATGTAAATAGCTCCTCCAGTCTCTTTCTCGTAAAGAAGATTTGTTTTGAATCCCTTGTCGCACTGAACGCTGAATGTTTTGTCAAGACAGTTGTTCCCGATTCTCATCCAGTACCCTGAAGGAGTTATGCTCAGGCAGTTTCCCGGGCTTCCGGATAGTTTCATATCTTCGTCGATTATGACGGATTTATCGCTGTCGTCATAATTTATCTTGCAACTCGCAGGTTGGTTATCGTCAATGATTATTTGTAAATACCAGGTCATCTGTTGCGTAACTCCGCTTCTAGACTTCAACCATGCAGTTATATTCCCGATATTCTCCCCCATTCTTATTTTGGCGAGTGCAACTTGTGCAGTGGTTCTCACAGTGCAACCAGAATTCGGCCAGCAAAACTCAGAACCGCTTTTTAACTGATTTATCGTGTCGTTTATCTTCGGATTCGGAGTCTTCGCCATCGCGGCAAAAACTGCATCCTCAAGAGACAAACTCGAAGTCTCAACCCTGTTGTCTAAACAAGTAAATGCCTGGTTGATGTCAGTGACGTGATCTGCTGAACCAGCAATAACAAATCCTACGCACAACAGGGCCAGCGCAAAAACCGCCCATGCAAACACCTTTTTTCTCATCTCTTTTTTAGGCGTAAGTTGTTTAAAAACTTTCACTTCGCATTTTCTTCCTAACCGCACGGCTCACGTCAACCAGCGGATTCCTTGTCTCCGGCTTTTTGTCTAGCAATCCGAGGTCTTTATAGAATGCGTCATTACTATAATTCGGTGGCAGGATTTTCTTATTTTGTCTCAAATGCCATTCGATTTGACTCCTTACATACCCTTCTTTCAGTGGCGGCTCGTTCTTTTCGTTCCACTCCCGAACTCTCTTGTTTGTCTCATCCGGCGAGAACCCTGCTGATCTGAGGAAAGTCAGCAGAACGAAAAGCCCCCTCTTCCTTCCATCGGACAAACCTTTCAATAACTTCTTTATCGGCGCAGGAAACATATCCTCTGTGACTCCCTTAAGCTCAACATCCTCAAATGTTTTACCTTTGTACTGTCCAAATCTTTTCTCCTCTGCTTCTTTGTCCCTTGTCTCCTTGACTTTATACCACTCAAGCGCCTGCGCAAGAAGATATTTTGCTTCTCTGGGTTCAGGGGCAGGCATAAATTCTCTAATTTCTACTTTAAACGGATCCGCATCCTTCGGCGAGAAATTCTCAATTTCTTCTTTCTTCAAAACTACGCTTGCAAGCGCAGTCTTCTCATGCAGCGAATAGGGCATTCTGAATAGATGTCGGGAAGCGACAAGCACAAGGTCCATATTCGCGATTTTCTCGCCGGATATTCCCTGCTCAAACTCTCCGACATTTTCCGCTCCTCCTGATCTCACGATACTTCCTCTTTCGCCGAATCCCTCAAGTTTATCCCAAGAGGTTTTCCCGCAATGTTCGCATACAAAAAAATCCCTTTCATCAGCCACTTCAAGTATTCCCGCACAGCCAGTGTTCAGGCATTTCAATCTCCTCTTTGTAAGTTTCACATCTTTCCTTTCAATACTCGTCCCGCAGGTATCGCACACAAATCGCGTTATCTTTCCCTTCTTGCCCGCCCCGCCACAGTCAGGGCAGATAGCTTCCTCAACATCTTCTCTCTTTAGTTTCGTTCTGGTTTCAAGCGCTTCAAAATTAATTCCCATCGTGCTGACCTCTCTGTTATATTCCGGTTTTATCACGCTGTTCAGATAACCGCAAATCGCTCTCGGCCAAACAGGGAACATTTTTCTTGTTTCTTCTCCGTTGAACTCCTTAGGAAACGCCCCCCTCGAAACAATAATGTGAAATCCCTTGCTGCCCGAGAATTTCATCCCATAACTTTTAACGCCATGGTTCTCCAGCGCTTTGACAATTAATTTCGCGGCGATTCGTGAACAGTCTAAAAACGGCGAATCTATATCTATCAAAAGGTCCCAGCCCTTCCTTAAATTTTCCAAATCTCTTAATGTCGAATCCGAACTCAACTGCAGAGGATCACTCCACAGTTCTTCCGAGGCATGGAAAGAAGTCGCGCCTTTCCTCACAAGCCCTTCAATGTCCGAAGGATATTGCAGCATATCAGGCCTCTTCCCAAAACCTTCAAAATATCTCGGAACAACTTCTCTGTCAAGCGCGAATTTCAATATTGCGTCTCTGACTTTCGGGTTGGAGTAATAAATTCTGGTCAGAGACCTGACCCTCTTCTCCTTCTCACTCATCTCTTTTTGTTCCATACTTTTCCAAAGACCTCACTTTTAAAATTATTGTTATATTCTCCCACAACAACAATCTTTTTAATACTGCCATCTTATAAAAACCTATGAAACTAACCTTATCAAGCCCAAAGATATTTTCAGATATAGTAACGATAATATCTGAACTTGTGACTGAAGTGAGATTGAAAGTTCACAAGGAAGGAATGTCCCTCACAGCAATTGACCCTGCGAATGTCGCAATGGTTTACTTCAAGATTCCTGCTTCATTATTTGAAGAATTCGAACTTGACCGCGAAGAAGAAGAGATAGGCGTGAATCTGAACAATCTCAAGGCGGTTTTGAGAAGATGCAAACCCGGCGCTTCTTTATCTATCGAACGTCAGGACAATATTTTAAAACTAGGCATAAAAGACCGTGTGAAAAGAGATTTCTCTCTCGCACTGATTGAGATTGATGCCGACGACAAACCTCTTCCGGAATGGGAATTTAATTCAGTTGTAAAAATAAACTCAGACACTTTCACCGAAGTAATCGAGGATTGTGCAGTCGTTAGCGACGCCTGCACATTTATTGCTGAACCGGAAAAATTTATAGTGGAAGCCCACGGCTTAAACTCCGCGCGAGCAGAATTCTCAAGCGACGAAGCAGAAATCCATTCCGGAAACAGCACTGCAAGATTTTCATTAGAATATCTAATCAAATTCATCAAGGGCGCAAAAATTTCAATGAACTCAACTCTTTCATTTAGTGACAATCATCCAATGAGACTGGACTTCCATACCGGCGACGTTGTTCTTTCATTCGTTCTCGCTCCGAGGGTAGAACAGGAAGATTAATTATTTATACTTCTTTCTCTTCAGATAAAAATGGAACTCTCACCCCTATACATCTTTCTCGTAGCAATAGTATTTATTTTAGCAGTCTGGCTAACCTACAAACTCGCCTCTCTCCGCGCCGACCTTCGCTGGCAAAAAAACCTCGTTCGATTAAGGAAAGAAATAGCAGACCAACAACGCGCAGGCATCAAAGGCAAAGTTTCTGAAACCTTCGCCCCGTTTCTTGAAGGTTTTCCTTTCAAGCCAAGCGAATGTAAATTCCTCGGCGACCCGATAGACTACGTAGTCTTTGAGGGCTTAGACGAGCGCGACATCAAAGGAGTCCATTTCGTCGAAGTCAAGCAAGGCACTTCCCAATTAAGCAAACATCAAAAACAAATCCGCGATTTAATAGATTCTCTCGATTCAAAAGATGTAACGTTTGAAGAGTTTAGGTTTAAGAATGAATAACTTTATTTAACAAACTCTACGTTTTCTAAAGACTCAAATTCCTTATCTCCTGTTAGAAATTTCATTGCTTCTTTCAAAATCTATAACTTTCGACCGCTCATCCTTTACCTCAACAACCTCTAAGGTAACAATGTATTCGCGCCGCAACATTTTTAAACCATCAACCTCACTCTCCAATAAGAATCTAACCTGAAACCCGAGGACTATTCACCCTCAAAGTTTCAAAATAAACGGGAGAGTTGCACCCAAAAAACAATGGTAATAACAACATATGTCAACAAGATCAAGACCTCGAGCAGGAAGTTTACAGTTCTGGCCTAGAAAGAGAGCTGCAAAAGTTTTGCCCTCTGCAAATTGGAGACCAATTAATTCTAAGGAAGAGGGTTTCTTAGGTTTCTTCGCTTACAAGGCAGGCATGGCTTCCGTAACTGTCAAAGACCTTACAGAAAAATCAATGACGCAAAACAAGCAAATAATCATCCCCGCGACCGTTCTGGAAGTTCCGGCAATGAAGATACACTCTGTTAGGTTCTACAAAAAAGGCAAAGTCTTTACAGAAATTCAGGTTGCAACTGACAAAGAACTCAAGAAAAAAGTCAAGCTCGCCAAAACCCACAACACTCTCGACAAGGCGCCTTCAGATTACGACGACATCCGCATCATCGCCTATTCTATTCCAAAACAGACAAACGTCAAAAAAACTCCCGACATTCTCGAACTCGCTATCCAATCCGACAATAAACTCGAATTCGTCAAAAAACACATCGGCAAAGAAATAACTTTCGCCGACTTCGTCAAATCCAGTCTCGTAGACGTCCGGGGAGTCACAATCGGAAAAGGCTTCCAAGGCCCAGTCAAAAGATTCGGCACCACGTTGAGATTCCACAAATCTGAAAAAGGCGTAAGAAAAATAGGTTCTATTGGACCCTGGCACCCTGCCCGTGTCACTTTTCAGGTCCCGATGGCTGGACAGATGGGCTACCACACTCGGCTCGTTTACAATCTAAAAGTCCTAACATCCGGCACAATCGTCGAAAAAGACATAAACCCCAAGGCAGGTTTCCCAAACTACGGCAAGATAAAAACATCCTATGTTCTCGTCAGGGGTTCTGTTCCGGGCCCGGTCAAAAGGCAACTTCTTCTCACCCCTTCATTCCGCCCAAGCAAACTACAATCTAAAAAGAAATATGAATTTCTGGAGATATTACAATGAAAGCCCAACTCTATTCTCAGACAGGTGAGAAAAAATCCCATGTAGAACTTCCAAAACTATTCTCAGTCAGAATAAGAGAAGACATAGTCAAAAAATATTTCGAAGTAGACAAATTTATTCAGCCATACTCTCCCAAACCTCGCGCAGGCCTCAGACAATCCGCAACAGGAACAATCTCTCATCAGCGACACGACTGGAAGGGACATTACGGCAGGGGCATCTCTCGCGCTCCAAGAAAAACAATGTGGCGGCGCGGAACACAATTCTTCTGGGTCGGCGCAAACGTTCCGGGAACACGAGGCGGTCGCCAAGCTCATCCGCCAAAAGGAATTGGTGTAGAAAAAAAAATAAACAAGAAAGAAATCGAAGTGGCGATGAATTCGGCTTTCGCAGCGACTGCTCACAAAGACTTAGTCGTTAGAAGATACTCAACCCTTGAAAAAATCGAACACGTGCCATTCGTCATAGAATCTATCCCAACCAAAACAAAAGAACTCAAAAACCTGATAAAAAACATATTCGGAGAAAACTCAAAACTCGCTTTCCGTGTAAAAGAAGTTCGCGCAGGTAAAGGAAAGACGCGAGGAAGAAAATATAAATCAAATGCCGGCGTTTTAATAATTACAGGAAATAACGAAAATGCAAAATTCGCCGGTTTCGACATCAAGCCCATCAATGAAGTCTCAATCTCAGACCTTTACCCTCTCGGAAGATTGACCGTCTTCACCCAAAAAGCCTTAAATGATTTAAACAAAGAAAAAAAGGAGAAAGTTAAATGATACTCAAACCAATTACCTCTGAAAAAGCAGTCAAGTTGATAGACTTAGATAATACTTTGACTTTCCGAGTTGAGATGAAAGAATCAAAAGAAGATATAAAGAAAGAAGTCGAGAAAACTTTCAAAGTCAAAGTTGATAAAGTCAGAACATTGGCCAGAGACAATAAAAAAATTGCATTTGTAAAACTCAAAAAGGAGAATCCTGCGATTGACGTCGCAACTAAGTTGGGAATGATATAATGGGGAAGAGAATAATTCAACAGGCGCGGGGCAAGGGAAGTCTGACTTACAGAGTAAGAAAGCAGGCTTTCAGCAAGCGGATAGGGTATCCCTCACAGGATAAAAAAGGCGAAGCCGAAATCATCGCCATCGTGCATTCTGCAGCTCACTCCGCACCTCTTATGAAAGTCATGATTAATAATCAAACTTTCTACAATCCCGCTTTCAATGGCGCCTTCGTTGGACAGAAGATATCAATTGACGGCGAACCAAAAGAAGGCAACATCTTATCAATGGGAAAAATTTCTCCCGGAACCCAAATCTACAATATAGAAAGAAATCCCGGCGACGGCGGCAAGATGATCCGAACCGCTGGCTCCTTCGCGGTAGTATCTAAACAAATGGAAAATAAGTTAGTAGTAGTTTCATTCTCAAACAAAAAAATAGTAACTCTAAATCCTGCGTGTCGTGCAACAATCGGAAGAATCGCTGGCGACGGAAAAATACTCAAACCCTTTGTCAAGGCTGGGAAAAAACATTACAAAATGAAAGCAGTCAACCGGCTCTGGCCCAGAACTTCTGCGGTTAAAGTCAACGCTGTCGACCACCCATTCGGCTCTGGCAGAGGCAAGAGAATCAAGCAGAAGATAGCTCAACGCAATGCTCCCGCAGGTCAGAGAGTCGGACACATTAGGCCGCGCAGGACAGGTTACAGGGGATAAAATGGCAAATGAACAAGAAGTCGAAGTAAGAAAGAAAGAACAAAGTTATAGGGGCAAGACTCTTGAAGAGCTCAAAACCCTCGACGTAAGAGAGATAGCAAAATTCCTTCCTTCAAGGTCCCGGCGCTCCGTCCTAAGAAACTTCGACACCATCCAGAAATTCATAAAACGCTGTGAAAAGAAAACGGCAAAAAACAAAAAAATCAGGACTCATCAAAGAGACATCATAATAGTTCCGCAGTTAGTTGGTTATACTATTGGAATTCATAATGGTAAAGCATTTCATGAACTCTCGATTACCTCGGAAATGATAGGCCACAGGCTGGGTGAATTTGCCTTGCCAAGAGGAAGAGTAAATCACGGAGCGGCTGGCCTCGGAGCGACCAAGTCGTCTCGCGCTCAGAAGAAGTAAAATGACAGAACAAAAAACAAAACCCCAAAAGACTGAGAAGAAAGAAAAAATTATAGCGAAGCCTCTTCCGGTTGACAAAGAAAAAACTAAAGAAATAGAGATGAAGATGGAACAAGAGAAAAAATCTGATGAAGTCCAAGCAAGTAGTCCAGTTGCAAAACCGGAAACGCAGCCAGAGAAGAAAGAATCAAAGAAAGTTGAAGTCCCAAAGAAAGACGAAGCGATCGCCAGAGGCACTTCATTGCCTATCTCTAAAAAACATTCAATGTATATCGGTAACTTCATAAAAGGAAAAAAGATCGAAGATGCAATTGCCGACTTAGAAAAAGTTGTTAAACTCAAACAAGCTGTTCCTTTCAAAGGCGAAATTCCTCACAGGAAAGGGATGGAACGCGGACGCTATCCTGTGAAAGCTGCATCATATTTCATAAACACGCTAAAAGCGTTAAAAGGTAATGCTATTACAAATCAAATGGAGCTCGAAGACACCCGGATTTATCTTGTCTCCCCCTCTTGGGCTCCTCGCCAGCTCAGAAGGGGCGGAAGAAAAGCCAAAAGAACTCATCTCATAATCAAAGCAAGGGAATTTAAGAACAAAAAACAAGACAAGGAGAAAAAGAAATAATGGAAGAAAAAAAATTCGTAAGCTTCAAAAAAGATGAACTCAGGGTCAAGGAATACATAAAGAATGTTCTCGGCAAGGGAAGAATTAGCGCAGTTGTGATAGAATACACTCCTGTCGGGGAGAAAATCAAAGTCTCAACTTCCCGCCCAGGTTTGGTTATCGGACGAAAAGGAGAGAAGATTGACGAACTGACAAAAGTCCTAAAAAGAAGATTTAAACTTGACAATCCGCACATCGAAATTGTCGAAATCACTCAGCCCCTTCTTGACGCACAGTTAGTCGCCGATGAAATAGCAGTCGTGCTCGAAAGAAAAGGGTCTCTCAAATTCAAGGTGATCGCCTACAAGATGCTGCAACAGATTATCAGGTCCGGAGCTCTTGGCGTTGAAATTACTCTGGCAGGAAAACTGCCAAGCGACCGCGCTCGAACGTGGAGGTTTACTCACGGCTATCTCAAAAAGACCGGAGATCCTGCAAAGATTGTCGATCGCGCTCAATCCCAAGCAACAACTATTGCAGGCGTCGTAGGAGTTTCAGTCGCAATCTTAAGACCTGATGCGGTCCTTAGCGATCAGATAAAATTGGATGAGAACACTAAGCAAAAGATTAAGATATCGGTGACTGAGCTTGGAGCACCTGTCGAAGAAACAAAGCCAAAGAAAAAATCTTCAAAGAAAAAATCCGAGGAGGTTAAGGAATAATGGCTCTCCTAAAAAACTCTGCAGTCAAGAAGATGAGCGACAAGGAAATGGAAGAAAAACTAAATGATTTGAAGTTAGAGCTAGTCAGGGCTAACGTCACAGCAAATAAGACTAATGCGAAAACCAAAGAACTTAAAAGGGCAATTTCAAGGATATTAACAGCAATGAAAGCTAAAAAGTCACAAGTCAAACTCAATTCCTCCCAGAAAAAGGAGTTGAGCAAATAAATGGATTCAAACGAATTCGGCTTACCAAGTGAAACCGATGTGTTTGAAGAAATCGCCAAAAGCGAACAGCAAATAAAAGTGACCACCCAGACGAGGAGATACGGGAAAAAAATAACACTCATCGAGGGTTTTGACAAGCACGTGGACGTCAAGTCTGTCGCAAAAGCCCTCAAAGAAGGGCTTGCCTGCGGAGGGACTTCAAAAGATAACGTGATAGAACTGCAGGGAGATCACAAGAAAAAGGTCCGCCCGATTCTTGTGAAACTCGGATTTGCAGATGACTCCATAAGCGATTAATCTCAAACCAAGGAGAATATGGCAGAAAAGAAAGAAAAGAAACAGTCAGCAAAGGCTGTGATAGAAGAGAATGGAAAGGAAAAGAATTTCAGAGATATAGTGAAAACTCTGGGTCTCTCCACAAGGGGCAGGGTCTTTCAGGGAAAAGTAATCAGAAAATTTCCTAAAAGGGTTACAATCGAATTCGAACGCACAGTTAAACTTCATAAATTCGAAAGATTCATGAAAAAGCGAACGCGAATTCACGCTCGCCTTCCGGATCAATTCGCAGCCCAAATTAATCTCGGCGATTTAATCAGAGTTCAGGAAACACGCCCTATTTCAAAAACAATTCATTTTGTTGTCGTAGAAAAAATTCGTTCAGCCGAAAATAATCTCAAAAGTCTGGAGGGCGAATAATGGCACAAAAATCATCAATCGTCTCAGGAAAAGCAATAAGCGCAAGGGCAACAAGGGCATTAAACATAGGGAGTATCGTTCTTGCCAGCGACAACTCTGGTGCTCAGATAGTCAGAATTACAGGAGTAATACGCGGAAAAGTAAGAAAACGAAGACAGCAGTATGCTAAACTCGGCGATTGGGTAAAAGTCTCTGTGAGGAAAGGCAAGCCGGATATGAAAGGCAAGGTTTTCGACGCAGTGGTAATCCGCCAGAAAAAGCCCTATCGCAGATTAACCGGCGAACGCGTCTGCTTTGAAGACAATGCTGTCGCGTTGATGAAAGACGACAAGGGAAATCCAAAGGGTACTCAAATTAAAGGCCCTGTTGCAAGGGAGGTTCACGAGCGTTGGCCGTCAGTCGCCAAAATCGCTCAGTTTGTATTATGAAATCCACATTCTCCACATCATGGCTATCTTCGAAAAAACCGCGCAAACAAAGAAAGTTTACAGCAAACGCTCCGTTTCATATTAAGCATAAATTTTTAAGTGCAACTCTTTCCAAAGAACTAAGAAAGAAATATGGCAAGAGAAGTCTGCCTGTAAGAAAAGGCGACGAAGTGCTTGTCATGCGCGGCTCGTTCAGGAAAAAGAAAGTCAAAATCTCTTTAACAGACTTAAAAAGAACTCGCGTCGCATTAGAAAACATTCAAAGAACAAAGAAAGATGGCACTAAAGTTAATGTTTGGTTCCATCCAAGTTCATTGCAAATTCAAACCCTGAATTTAGACGACAAAAAACGCATTGCCGTCCTCGAAAGAAAAATAAAGCAAGGAGAAAAAAATGCATCAGACAAGAGCGCAGGTAAGTAAGAAAATCCCTCTAGCAAGAAAGGGTTCAAAATATGTAGCAAGGCCGCTGATGGATTTGGAGAATTCCATCCCGGTCGTAATCGCTGTTAGAGATATGCTGAAACTCGCCCGCACAGCCAAAGAAGTAAGGAAAATGATTATCCAAAAGTCCTTGAAAATCAACGGGAAAGAAGTTAAGGATTATCGGGATTCTATCCGGCTTTTCAATTTGTTCGAAGCAGATAAGAGCTACATATTGAACTTGAATCTCCAAGGCAGATTCATGCTTGAAGAAACAAAGCAAACGGAAAGGCCTTGCAAAGTGATAGGAAAGAGAATCCTCGCAGGCAAGAAGCTCCAGCTCAATCTCCACGATGGAACAAACGTCTTGACAACTGACCAGAAAATAAAAACTCAGGACACAGTTTATCTTGATATTGAAAATAAAATCAAGGGACATATCGAATTAGGTCATGGAAAAGAATGTTTGATAATAAAAGGAAAACTTCTCGGGCACAAAGGCAAAATAGATAAGGTAGAAGGCAACAAGGTTCATGTCAAAATCAAAGAACTTGACCTAGAGACTAGTCTGAATAAGGAAGGAGTTATTGCAATATGAAACCCCAAAATCTCATGCGAAATATCAGGTTGGAGAAAGTAACTCTTAGCTGCGGCGCCACGGGCTCGGATTTAGAAAAGTCACAAAAACTTTTAGAAATGCTGACAGCTCGGAAAGCCCAGATTAATCATTCCGGTCCAAGGACAAGAATTCCTAATTTTAACGTCAAGCCGGATATGCCTCTCGGCACTTCAGTCACTCTCCGCAGAAAAGATGCTGCAGAAATGCTTAGAAAATTGCTGGGCGCAATCGACAACAGGCTCCGCAAAAAGCAAATTTCTCGAAACGGATTTTCTTTCGGAATCCACGAGTATATAGAGATTCCCGGAGTGGAATACAAGCGGGAAATAGGGATTCGCGGATTAAACGTGACTGCGACATTCATCCGTGCAGGCACGCGTGTCAAGAGGAAAAAGATGAAAGCTGGCAGAATTCCTCAAAGACAATATGTGACTCCGCAGGAGATTATAGACTATCTAAAAGAACATTTCAAGACAGAGGTAAGCGCAAGATGACAGCAAGTGATTGGAAAAAAATAACAAAACAATTAAGAAGCAAACCCGTAGTAATGCAAAAATTCCTAAGACATTGTAAGCCAAAAGACCGAAAGCAGGGGATCGCCTCTCAAAAATGCGAACGCTGCGGCAGATTTGGCGCTCACCTAAACCAATATAAACTACATCTTTGTAGGCATTGCTTCAGGGAAATTGCCGAAGAGATTGGTTTCAAAAAATACAGCTAACATGTCACAAGATACAGTTTCAGATACATTGAATCAGCTAATGAATGCACTTAGAGCGGGAAAGTCAGAAGTAGAAGTAAAAAAATACTCAAAGTTTCTCCTTAGCGTTCTGGCTCTCGCTAAACTGAAGGGTTACGTGGAATCTTATCAGGCAGATCCCGCAGCTAAGACTCTTAAAATCAAGATCGGGAGATTGAACGGCTGCAACTCAATTAAACCTCGCCTCGTCTTAAAAGCGAACGAGATTGAGCGTTATGTCAAGAGATATCTCCCGGCAAAGAATATTGGAATTATTATCATTTCAACGCCGCAAGGTCTAATGACGCATCAAACTTCACTTGAAAAAAATTTGGGAGGGAGCTTGATAGCTTATTTCTACTAATGAAAAGACGCATTTTGGAAACAGTCGCTATTCCAGCAGGCATCTCATGCGAAATTTCTGACGGAGTTATACGCTGTACAAAGGATTCCAAAACCCTCCAAAGAAAAATCTCGGTTCCCTCAACCGAAGTCAATATCAAAGATAGCGAAGTGGTTCTTGAATGTAAGAAAGGAAACAAGAATAATTACAAGGGAATAATGTCAACGATTGCGCACCTAAAAAATCTTTTCAACGGTCTTGAAGAAACTTACGTCTATAAGCTGGAATCTTGCAACGTTCATTTCCCGATGACGATAAAAGTCGAGCCGAATCGAGTTGTGATAAACAATTTTCTGGGAGAAAAAGTTCCTCGGGAAGCGAAGATTCTTCCCGGCGTCGAAGTCAAAATTGAAGGTCCTAAAATAACAGTCACTTCGCATGATCGCGAGGCAGCAGGTCAGACCGCGGCGAATCTTGAGCGGGCGACAAAACTAAGGGGGCGGGATAGAAGAATATTTCAGGATGGGATTTACATCGTTGAGAAACCCGGGAGGGACATCTAATGCCAAAGAAAAAATTTGTTCGTCAAGATGCCAACAGGTATTCCAAAATCGGCAAGAATAGAAAAAAACTTCAGAAATGGAGAAGGCCAAAAGGAAGGGACAGCAAGATGCGTCTGAAGAGAAAGAGCTATCCTGCTACTGTATCTATTGGATACAGCACCTCAAGAAAGGAATACGGAAAGATCAACGGAAAAACGCCCGTCTTAGTTTACAATATAAAAGACCTGGAAAAGCTGGGCAAAGAAAACGTCGCTTTGTTGGCGAAAGTCGGCGCAAAAAAGAAACTTGAGATGATTAAATTCGCAGAGGAAAAAAAGATTGCGATTATCAACGTGCGCGGAGGAAAAAATGAAGCTGGAAAATAAAAAAGCTCTTGTAGCTAGAACGTTGAACGTGGGGAAGAATCGCATTGTGTTTAACACGCAAAGACTTTCGGAACTAAAGGAGGCAATTACTAAACAGGACATTCGAGACCTTCAGAAGTCTGGCGCTATTCACATCAAGGCAGAGTCAGGCAGAAAAACAAAGAAGAAACGAAAGACTCGAAGAAGATACGGGAGCATAAAGAAGGTTATTAAAGGCGGAAAGACAGACTACATCATTCTTACAAGAAAGCTCAGGTCTTATCTGGCTCACCTGAAAAAAACAAATCAGATTCCTCGGGAAGATTATCTGACTCTCCGCAAGGAGATTCGAGCCAGTGCGTTCAGAAGTCTGGCTCACATGAAAGAGAGGATTTCTCAGGCAGAAAAGTTCAAGAGCAAGGGGGTAAAGAATGCCAAAAACACAAAGGCGAAGAAGAAAAGAAAGAAAAACTGATTACAAGTCAAGGTTTAATCTGCTGAAATCAGAGAAACCTCGATTGGTAATCAGAAAGACAAATCGTTACATAATCGTGCAGATAGTGGAATCGACAATCGCTCAGGACAGAGTCATTGCAGAAGTTACTTCAAAAGATTTGCTTGCTAAGGGCTGGCCCAAAGAAAAATCTGGTTCACTAAAATCCCTTCCTGCAGCATATCTCACCGGATACCTTCTCGTAAAAAATCTCAAGGCTAAGGTGGGCGAGGTCGTTCTTGACATGGGTTTGCAGCGCAATGTGCACGGGTCGAGAATTTATGCAGCGTTCATGGGAGCGATTGATGCTGGGCTCAAATCCCCACACAATCCGGAATCTCTTCCGGACATGAAACGAATTCAATCTAACGAAAAGCTTAAAACAATATTCGAAAAAGTAAAAGGAGCTTTATAAGATGGCCGAAAAAGAAACACGCAATGAACCAAAGGACATGATTGAAGCCGTTCCGGAAGAACTGGAAAAGCTGGAAATAGAAGTAGTCGAAGAAAAGCTGGAAGAAATAGACAAGAAAGAGAAGTCGCAGGAAGTTGTCTCTTCTTGGGCTCCAAAGACTCGACTCGGTAAGTTGGTGAAAGAAGGAAAAGAAAAAGATATTGACAAGATTTTGAAATCTGGAAAGAAGATACTCGAAGCAGAGATTGTCGATTCTCTTCTGCCTTTAGAATCCGATTTGATTCTCATTGGACAGGCGAAGGGAAAGTTTGGCGGAGGAAAAAGAAGAGCTTGGAGACAAACTCAAAAGAAAACCATGGAAGGAAACGATCTCTCGTTTTCTGCGATGGCAGTTATCGGCGACAAGAGGGGCCATGTCGGCGTCGGCTTCGGAAAGGCTTCAGAGACTCTGCCCGCGAGAGAAAAGGCTCTCCGAAATGCGAAATTGAACGTGATGAAAGTAACGCTCGGATTTGAATCTCCGGAAGAAGAAAAAGACAAGACGAATCCACACACCGTGCCATTCAAATCTGAAGGAAAATGTGGTAGCGTGCGCATCACGCTCTGGCCTGCTCCAAGGGGGACTGGGTTGGTCGCAGGTGCAGAAGTCAAGAAGATTCTTCGACTGGCTGGCGTTAAAGACGCATACACCCGCGCGTCGGGTCACACAAAAACTACATTCAACGTAGCAAGAGCATGCATAGATGCTCTCGAAAAAACCGCAAAAATGAGGTTGGAACAATGATAGTTGTCATTAGAATTGCAGGTCAAGTCCACTTGACAGAAGAGATGGAGGAGACGTTCAACAGGATTAGACTGAGAAGAAAATATTCTGCGACGCTGCTGCCAGAAACTAAAGAAACCGCAAAGTTGCTTTTGCGTATTCGAAACTTTATTTCATACGGTCAGATAGATACCGCCACTCTTGCAAACTTACTAGCTGCTCGAGCTCAGCCGCTAAAGGCCGGCGCGAAGATTGATCCAAAAAAGATTATGACTGAGATTGAGAAAAAATCTCTTCAGGAACTCGGGCTAAAGCCGTTCTTCAGACTTCACCCCCCAAGGGGAGGGATTGACTCAAAGAAACACGCTGGAGGAAAAGGCAAGGGCGTGCTCGGAGAGAATAAAAATATAAATGCTCTAATCGAGAGGATGTTATAATGGTTTCAAAAGGATTTGCTTGGGAATGTGAATGTGGAAACATCGAATACGGATCATATCCTCCGGAAGAATGCTCGCAATGCGCCGCAGTTGACAGCTTCATAAAAGTTCCGGAAGACGAAATTGCTGAGAGGGAAGAGGAAAACGTCTTGGCAAAAAGACCTTTGGAGGAAGAAGATGATTAAGAAAAGAACGAAAAGGTCGCGGTTTAGGGGAACCCACACTCACGGTAGAGGATTCAAGAAGAAAGCTCGTGGTTCTGGTCATCGTGGCGGAGTCGGAAGGGCGGGCAGCGGCAAAAAAGCCGATCAGAAAAAAGATCTGATTAATTTTCCATTTGGAAAAGACAAAGCCCTAAGAAGAAAGCCCAAGATAAAGCTAAATACCATAAATCTCTCGCAGATATCGGAAAAGTTCGCGGGGCAAAAAGAAGTAAAACTTCAGGGTTATAAAATTCTAAGCAACGGGGACATAAAGGAGAAAATGACAATTTACGCAGACGCTGCATCAGAATCCGCAATAGGTAAAATTAAAAAAGCCGGCGGAGATATTGTTTTAACTAACAAGAAGTAACGAAACCAAAAAATTTTTATAGTCTTACTTTCTCAAAAAATTATGAAACAAATCAATCAAAGAATAGCAGAAACTGGAATTTTTGTATTTAGTTATGACCCCCAAACTAGAAAGTTCACATATTCGCGTCCTTTCACGACAAAAGAAGCAAAAGACTTAGCTGAACAAACCAATGCAACAATTAATTCTCAATATAAAGGTGTTAAGGGTCTAAGAAAAGGTCTTGCAGCTAAAAATGGCAAATTAGTTAATATGAGTACGCTTAAAGGAATCGTCGCAAATAGGGTTCTTATGCAATCTACAAATGCCCAACAATGGTTGCCGACAATTCAAGAAGGAATCACCTTACAAAGAGCGGGAATGTTTCCTTCAGGAATTTTGATTGATATAGGTATTGCTTTATACAATGAACAAGCCCCCAATAAAGAAATTGCCAAATCTTTAGCTAATGAAGGGAGATATGTTTTGCCCGTTTTAGCTTCATTCAAATCTCTTGATTTATCCCTCGGAGGAAAAAGATACGGCGTCACTCCTCGATTAGTTTCGGCGGATGGCTTAACCTCTGGAAAAGATGCAACAAAATTAATGCAGGCCAATTCTTTTTATCAAGGAGAAGGTACAGGAGTTCGCGGGGTGTGCCACAGCAACGGCGACTTCTGGTGTGCCGATTGGAACGAC
This sequence comes from Candidatus Pacearchaeota archaeon UBA73, assembly GCA_002496015.1. GTDB lineage: Archaea > Nanobdellota > Nanobdellia > Pacearchaeales > GW2011-AR1 > UBA73. The sequence continues at coordinate 70,780 of DAIF01000001.1, forward strand.
GACTTGGGCTACTTCTACGAGGACTGTCGGGTGGGTCGTTTTTCTGCCAAAGGCAGCGCGCAAAAATTGGAGGAAGAGGCTTTAGGCGCGTTTGCTCCAATCAGAAAAAGCCTAGATTCGGTTCTTGCTCTGGCACAATAAAACATTTAAAGAATATTTTCTTAATTTTACTCCTAGCCAAATGGCTGGGCCACACGCTGGTTAATAGCGCTCGTAATTGAGTCATAAAATACAATCATTGCATCTAGTAAACAGTGAATCGATGGATGAGTTGAAATTTACAATGATGGTGAAACTTTGATTAATCAGCTACACAGTTCTCAGGGTGTACTGCAACAACGACGGCAACTGGAATGCCAATTGGAACGACAACTTGGACAACTTCAACGAGAACTGTCGAATGGCCTGGCTTGCTAGGAAAAAATGAAAACTTATAGTAACTCGCACAAAAAAATAATCTCTTTTGAAAATCTTATCCTAGCTTGGAAAAAAGCTAGAAAAGGTAAAACTAAAAAAGATTATGTTATAAAGTTTGAAGATGAATTATTCTGTAATCTAATGGCCCTTCATTATGAATTAAAATTCCATGCTTATTCGCCACGTCCGCTCGTAACTTTCATCTTGCGCGACCCAAAAACTCGGGTAATTTCAAAATCCGACTTTAGAGATAGAATTGTTCATCACGCTATTTGCAATATCATTGAGCCAATATTTGACAAAACTTTCATCCATGATTCGTGTTCAAACAGAAAGAACAAGGGAAATTTATTTGCCCTCATGCGTTTACAAAAATTTATCAGAAAGATATCAAAAAACGGATTAATTGCAAAAAATAAATTTCAGGACAATAATTTTGTAGTCGGATACTGTCTAAAAGCAGACATCAAACACTATTTTCAAGAAGTTGATCACAATATTCGCTACGTAGATGATTTTGTTATCTTACATCGCTCTAAAGAACAGTTGGTCTTGTGGAAAGAGCAGATTAATAACTTTCTGAAAGAAAATTTAAAGATTGAACTACACTCTCAAAAATCAAGGATCATTCCGCTTTCAAAAGGGATAGACTTTGTAGGATTTCGAAATTTTTATCACTATAAACTTCCGAGAAAAAGAAATATAAGAAAAATGCAGAGAAGAATTCAAGCATTTCTCGAAGAAGAAATTTCATACCAAGAATTAATGGAAAGTTATCAAGGTTGGCAGGCGTATGTAAAATGGTCGAGCTCTCTTAACTTAAGAAGAAATTTGTTAAAAGAAATTCAGAAAGTAAAACAATCTCTAGTCGAGAAGAGAAAAACATCCTTACAGCATTCTCGCTAATTTTCCCAATATCTTTAAAAAGTCTAATTTCAGAATAATATAAAATGGCATCAGCCCTAAAAAACATCCTCTATAATCTCCCTGAGGTTAAACGGCCGACAGAAAAGAAAGTTAGTTTCAACGTCAAGTTGAAATGGACTATCATCATCCTAGTTGCATTTTTTATCCTGGCTAACGTTGACTTATATGGCCTGTCCGCCAACGCCTTAGGCAACTTGGAATTTCTTCAGACAATTCTTGCTTCTCAGTTTGGTACGATAATCAGCTTGGGTATCGGACCAATAGTCATGTCATCTATCATCCTACAGCTTCTCGTCGGCTCAGGTATACTTAAAATCAATACGAAAACCGAAGAAGGCAAGAAATATTTTCAGGGTCTTCAAAAAGTTGGAGTTCTTTTCTTTATAGTGTTTGAAGCGATAGTTTACGTAGCGATGGGCGGATTACAGGCAGATCCAAACCTTGCATGGGGCTCGCAGATACTCATCTTTCAGCTAATCCTCGGCGGACTCGCCATAATGTTCATGGACGAAGTGGTTCAAAAGTGGGGCTTTGGTTCTGGCGTTTCTCTATTTATCGTAGCCGGAGTCGCTTGGAGCTTATTCAATGGGCTGTTCCAGTTCATAGACGCTTCAGGTGCGAACTGTCTTGTCGACTTTTCCGGAACGCCTTGCGTCGGAAATATCCTTGTGATCCTTCAAGCAGTCATAAATGGTGCGCCTAGAGAAGCGCTGTCCGCAATCGCCGCAATCGCCGCGACAGTGTTAATCTTCTTGGGAGTCGTCTGGGCGCAGGCATTGAAAGTAGAAATCCCTCTTTCCTACGAGAGGATCCGCGGTTACGGTATCAAATGGCCTCTCGCTTTCTTCTACTCAAGCGTCATCCCCGTAATTCTGGTCGCAGCCCTTGCAGCCAACATCCAGCTGTTCGGTAACCTTCTGCAGAATTGGCTTGGGCATCCGACTTTTCTAGGAGAATTTTCTAACGGGCATCCAATCTCTGGACTCGCATTCTGGATTGGCAGTACAAACATTGTCGAAGCCATAATCCGTGGAAGTTTCCAGACCTCTTTCATCTGGCAGACAATAATCCACATAATATTTTATATGGTATTCGCTGCGATCTTTGCGGTATTTTGGGTAAAAACTTCAGGCATGGACGAATCCAGTCAGGCAAAAAATATTCTCTCTTCGGGTTTACAAATTCCCGGATTCAGAAAGGACCCAAGAGTTTTAGAGTCGATTCTTAAGAGATACATTATGCCCTTGACAATAATGGGCGGTCTGGCGATAGGTTTCTTAGGTTCTATTGCCAATGTTATCGGCGCAATGACTGGCGGAACCTCAATCTTGCTGGCAGTCATGATTATATACCAGCTCTACACGAACATTGCGCAGCAGCACGCGGTTGATATGCATCCCGCGCTAAGAAAGTTCATGGGATAATTTGTTTTAATTAAAAGGTTATATATTCTTAATTTCTAAAAAAATTATGACAAACAAACCAAAATTCGAAGAGAAGGTCGCAGTAACGACTATGACTATTGAAGATGCAGATGGACGTCCTTTGGTTTTCAATGCTTCAAGATCTGGTTCAATGAATTTCAGCAACCTAAGAAGTGCAGTAATTACTGAAAAACTACAGGTATTCATTCGGGGTGCGTGATGTGAGCGCCGAAGGTAAAAACTAAAACCTCTTTTCTCATTCCCAAACTTTAAATAACCATTTTCCCAAAAATAAAAGAGATAAAATGAAATCTATTAATAAACTGCTGATAGTTATGCTGTTTAGCTTAGCGATAGCGATGTATTGGAACTCTTTAACTTTCATTAAAAATCTTATCCACGCCGCGTTCGATCCGTCCATCGGAGCACTCCTGAACTGGAACCCTCATGCAGGCATGATTATTATTGCAGGAATTCTTGGTCTCATTACAATTCTCCTTCAAAAATACACAACTGACCAAGAGACATTGAGGCAGTTAAAGAAAGAGCAAAAGATGCTGCAAGAAGAAGTGAAAAAACACAAGAACAATCAGGAAAAGTTTATGGAACTAAACCGCAAACAACTCGAACTTCTTCCCAAAACTATGGATATAACTCTCCGACCGATTATGTACACCTCTGTTCCGTTGATTCTATTCTTCCGTTGGTTCAATGATTATTTCACAACCAACCCTGTAAAAATCTTCGGCTTCTTAAGTTGGATTTGGGCATATCTTATTCTCAGTATAACATTTACATCAATATTCAGAAAAGTTTTCAAGGTCGCTTAATTTTCTTGCTCTCTTTAAACAAAATAATTATTTCTAAAATGAATGCAACGGCTATCAAAAACGATCCAATGAAAATAATCATCAAAGCTCCGCCTATAATGTTCATGATCCCGGCCGCTTTCGAAAGCTCGACATTCTTACCGAGTTTTAACAGTCCTATCCCTAAGAAAATATAGGGAATCCCCCAAAGAACAAAAAACAAAACCCAAAAAATCAAGAACCATTTTAACACCGTCAAACCAAGGTCGGTGAGTTGCGAAGTTATTTCTTCAAGCTCCTCTTGAGGGATGTTTTCCCTCCCACCATATTGGTCACGCAATGCCTCCATTTCTTCTCCGAGCTCTTTAAAGTCCTCGGTGTAAGTAACTAGCCCTTGAAGATAAGGTATCGTAATAATGGACAGAATCAGGCCTATTGCAGTTAAAACAATGAAATAAGTCGCCAAACCCTTGACCAATTTATTTTTATATTTCTCTCCAAGAATAACAAATCCGTAAAAAAAACCCATCGCCGCAGCAGAGGACAGAACACTGAAAGGAACAATGAAAACATAGCTCCAGGCTCCCAATCCGAGGATTAAGAGACCAAAAGTAGAACTAAACAAACTTATCACGAACATGGCAACTCCGCTCCAAGCAGCAAACTTTATCCTATCTTGCTTTTTCATTTTACATATTTCTTTAACTGTTCACCTTGCAGTCTCTCAAGTTTTTCGTTAGCAATCTTGATGTAACCGACTTCGAATCTATTAATATCAAAGTTTTTGTCAAAGATATCTTTAAATATTTTGAGACCAAATTTTATCCCTTCCTCTACAGTCATATCTTCTTTTAAATCCTTCCTCAGCACTTCTTTTATTCTTTCGTCATTCTCGCCTATCGCATTCGCCTTGTAAGCGAAATAATTTCCCGTTACATCTGACGTATATAAGTGAGCCTTTCTTTTGTTCACTCCTGCTAGCATTACAGAAATTCCAAACGGCCTTGCTCCCCCATACTGAGTAAACGCCTGCTGTTTGTCTGCGATCATTCTGATTAAAGTCACAGGTTCAGCAGGACTCCCATAAGTTACTCTATTCTGTTGAGCGATAATTTGGGCGCTGTCCATAAGCATCCTCGCATCAGCAAGCATTCCTGCAAAAGAAGCCATCACATGATAATCTATCTCGAAAATCTTATGTGCAGACTCCTGCGAAATCAACTTGTCTCTTATCCTCTTGTCTGCGATTATAACCACCCCATCCTTACACACAATGCCTATACTCGCACTCCCCAGCCTTACAGTCTTTTCCGCATACTCGACCTGCAGCAGATGTCCATCCGGCGAAAACATTGTCGCGGCTCTATCATAACCCATTACTTGATGCTGCATTTCTGAAGGCATTTCCATTTTATTAAAACTCCATCCCTACAACAACTCAACCGTTTTTAAGCTTTACTGAATAACAATATTTATTATTCGACTTCTTTATTATCGTATCCGCCGGCAAATCGGTTGGCATGTCCAACTTTTTTCATTACATCCGGAGGCATTCTTTTTTCATACTCTTCCAAGGTATTCTTTAACGATAAAGAAGCGTTAATATCCATTTGATTAGATAGTTTCAAAAGCAAAAATAATGTATCTCCAATAAAATCTAAAGCCTTATCTTTTCTATTTTTGATAATCTCTTTTTGCTTTTCGTCATCGATCCATTTAATCAAATTCCAAAACTCTCCGACTTCTTCAGTTATGAGGACTAGACCTTTTAAATTCCAGTCATCATCCCACCCTCTGGCTACATCAAAACAATAGTTCAACATGTTTGTGATATAAAAATTGTTCTATTGTTAACAATAATCTTTATAACTCCTTAATTCTAAGCATAGTAATGTCGAGCGTAGAAGCACGAATGAAAGTAAAAGGCAAGTCTTATGAAATTTCAGTTGATTTAGATGAAGCTCTCAAAGTAAGAAACGGCCAGGGGAATATCTCTTCAGCTCTTCAAACACAAGAAATCTATCATGATATAAAGAAAGGAACAAGGGTTGCTAAAGAGGATCTGCAAGAAGCATTCGGAACAACTGACGTTTATGAAATCGCGAAGCAAATAATTCAAAAAGGGGAAGTCCAAAAAACTCAGGAATATCGCGATGAAGAAAAAGAAAAAAAGGTTAAGCAAATCGTACAGTTAATTCTTAAGAACGCAACCGATCAGCACGGCCGACCATATACTGAAGACAGAATCAAAACCGCAATTCACGAAATCCATTTTAACTTCGACAATCGCCCGGCCGAAAGACAAATGCCCGACGTCATTTCTAAATTAAAAGAAATCATCCCAATAAAGGTAGAAACAAAGAGAGTAAAACTCACAATTCCTGCCCAGTACACTGGACACACTTACGGCATAATTCAGGAATACAAGGAAAGCGAGGAATGGCTCTCAAACGGAAACCTCGTCGTTATCCTTAACCTCCCCGCAGGACTTCTAATGGAGTTTTATGACAAACTCAACTCAATCACCCACGGTTCAATCCAAAGCGAAGAGATTTCAACCTAGAATATCTTTGAAAACTCCTCGCTCAAGTAAAAAGAAACATTTCTCTTTCTCCGTCTTGTCCAAAACCCCGTCTAGAAAACTTTAAAAACCCTGCAATCTAAAAAATTTCGAAAAGCAAGCGGAATAAATTACTATTATTCTGTTGTTTATTACAATTACAATGAGAAACGAGATTAACGAGGCACACGAAGCCGTTGAAGATTCTGGCGATAGTTCCGACACCAAACGTAAGATTGTGGTGCCGGGCGAAGTGATTGTCGAAGGCGAAGATTATCTTCCGGGTGAAGGCACCCGCAGGGAAGGCTCTAAAATCGTCGCAAGCAAATTCGGGCTCGCAGAAGAGGCGGGTCGTGTTATCAAGCTAATCCCCATTTTCGGCGCATTCGTTCCGAGAAGAAACAACGTTATTATCGGAAGAGTAACTGACCTGACTTACTCTGGCTGGCTCGTAGATATTGACTCGGCGGCTTCAGCTTTTCTTCCTATCGAAGAATCTCCGAGGTTCATCAACCGCAATGAAATGGACCAATATCTCGCGATTGGCGACGTAATTTCAGCAAAAATTTGGACCGTAAAAGGAAAGGGTATTGATTTAACGCTAAAGGGAAAGGGATTAGGCAAACTTGAAGACGGCTTCATATTCAGAATAATTCCAAGCAGGGTTCCGAGAGTCATCGGCAGAGAGGGTTCAATGGTTAACATGATAAAAGAAAAAACAGGATGTCAAATTACTGTGGGCCAAAACGGCTGGATTTGGATTAAAGGTCCATCTACTGACGCAGAAATTAAGGCGCGAAGAGCAGTCGAATTTGTCGCAGATAAAGTTCACATAAACGGCTTGACAGATAAAGTCGAAGCATGGTTTGAGGAGAACGAATAATGGCAAAAGAACACAAACGTCCCGACGGAAGAAAATTTGATGAGTTAAGAAAGATGATTGCAAAAGTTGGAGTCGTCCCAAATGCGGACGGTTCTGCGATGTTTGCATTCGGCGACACTGTCGCAATAGCTGCGGTTTACGGACCGCGACAGCTTCATCCTCAGCACATGCAGGACCCTTCAACAGGAATTCTAAGGTGCAACTACGATTTGCTAAGCTTCTCAGTTTATGACCGAAAGAAACCCGGTCCGAGCCGTCGCTCTCAGGAAATCTCAAAGGTGACCGAATGGGCGCTTTTGCCTGCCGTCGATCTTTCTGCCTTTCCAAACACTGTGGTCGACGTTCAAATTTACATCCTCCAAGCCGATGCAGGTACTCGCACAGCAGGAATAAACGCAGCTTCGATGGCGCTCGCACATGCAGGCATTCCAATGAAAGACCTAGTCTGTTCAGTCGCATTAGGAAAGAACGATCAGCAACTAATTGTCGACCTGACAAAAGAGGAAGAGGATTATCATGAAGGCGAAGGTGCAACAGATTTTGCAATTGCTAAATTGGCGAATCACGATGAATGGACTTTGATGCAGATGGACGGAAAGATTCAACCGGAAAGAGTTAAAGAACTCCTGGAACTGGCAAACAAAGTCTGCGCTGAAATCTGCACGGTTCAAACAAAAGCTCTTAAATCAGTCGTTGAGACAGGAGATGAAAAATGAGCAGCATGGATACGTCTAATCTTACAAAAGAAACCCTAAAGAGAATGTTCGCAGAAGGAAAAAGATTTGATGGGCGCGGCCTTACAGACTATCGAAATCTTTCAATAGAATATGGCGTCTCAAAAAAAGCAGAAGGTTCAGCTCGGGTTAGATTCGGAAACTCTGATGTTGTAGTTGGAGTAAAACTCCAGACTGGCGAACCATACCCTGATTCTCTGAACAAGGGAAATCTCATGGTTTCTGGAGATCTGTTGCCCTTGGCTTCTCCAAGATATGAGTCTGGCCCGCCGGGTTTCAACGCCATAGAGTTGCCAAGATTAGTTGACAGGGCTGTTCGCGAATCCGGCATGATTGATTTCGAGAAGCTCTGCATAAAAGAAGGGGAACTCGTCTGGACAGTTATAATTGACGTTTATCCGATTAACGACGATGGAAACATGATTGATGCATCAACCATCGGTGCAATCGCCGCGCTTCAGAGTACACTGATGCCGGAGCTCGACGAATCCGGCAAGATTAACTACGAGAAGAAAACAAAGAACAAACTGCCTCTCTCTCAGGAGACCCTGCCTCTTTCTTTCAGTTTCTTCAAGCTCGGAGACTCAATAATTCTCGATCCAACAAGGGAAGAGGAAGAAGCCTGTGACACCAGAATTACCTTCGGCGCCTCAAAATGGAACGGACAACTCATGCTCAATTCCTGTCAGAAGAAAGGCGACCTTCCCTTGACGCAAGCAGAGATAGAGAAAATCATGCAGATAATCCCTGTCAAATTTGAAGAAATAAACAAAAAGCTTAAAAAGTTCCTATAAACTTTCTATACTATGGAAAAGCAATTTACAAAATACGAGGTCGCCCGTATAATCGGGGCAAGAGCATTGCAGATTGCCATGGACGCTCCGCTCCTTGTAAAGGTAAGCAGGGAAAAACTAAAGGAGTTAAAATTTGATGCTCTAAGGATTGCAGAATATGAATTGAACGAGGGTGTTTTGCCAATCACGATTCACCGACCTTCTCCAAGACGAAGCAAGGATAAACTTGGGACGATTAAGGAAGAACAGCTTTCAGACGAAGAACTAATCGCAAAAGCTGCTGAAGTCGAGAAAGAAATTGTCGAAGACGCAGACAAAATAGGATTTGTAAATGAAGCCGATGCGGACGAAGAAACTGCGGAGACAGAAGAAGATTTCCCTGAAGAGAAATAAAAATCATTAAAAACTCTTCTAACCTCAATTTGTAATGTTTTTGAAAAGGGTTGTTGCAAAAAAAATTCTCGATTCCCGCAAAGAACCGACAATTGAAATCTTTCTCAACGGAGTCACAGCATCGTCACCAAGCGGCAAGTCAACAGGCAAATATGAAACTCCTTGTTATCATAAATCTTTAGAATGGAATCTTAACTTCCTTAACAAAATAGACTTCAATATCCACATCAAAGAATTTCAGGACCTAAGAAAAGTAGAGTCTTCCATTAAAAAGAAAGCAAAACTAAAAGATGTAAAACAATTCGGTGCAAACGCTCTTTTCGCTCTAGAATGCGTAATCCTCAAGGCTCTCGCAAAAGAAAAAAATCTCGAACTCTTCCAACTCTTAAACAAGAATCCAAAAAAACTCCCAGTTCCCGTCGGAAATGCAATCGGCGGCGGCCTGCACAGCCACAATAAAGGCGCGCCGACTTTTCAGGAATTTCTTCTGATCCCGCAGGGAAAAACAGCAAAACAAAACGTTTCAATTATGCAAAATATTCATGCACAACTAAAAATAAAACTTCTCGCCTCGAAAAAAAATGACGAAGGCGCCTGGCAGACCTCGCTGAATGACGAACAGATCCTTTCGCTTCTCTCGAAATTCGGGGAAGTCAGAATCGGTATCGATGCTGCAGCATCTGCATTTTACAAAAACTCAGAATACTGTTACAAAAACAAGACTCTCGACAGAACAACTCAAATTCATTACATCAATTCCCTCATAAAAGACTTCAATTTATTTTACTGCGAAGACCCTCTCCAGGAAGAAGACTTCAAAGGTTTCGCTAGGATTTATCGAGATCAAAATCATTTGATCGTGGGCGACGACCTCACTGCCACTCAAATCTCCCGCGTTAAAAAAGCAATAAAATTCAAGTCAATAAACGCAATGATAATCAAACCTAACCAAAACGGTTCTCTCATCGAACTCGCAGAAATTTTCAAACTCTGCAAACAGCACAACATCAAAACAATCATATCTCACCGCTCAGGCGAAACCCTCGACAACGCCTTAGCAGATTTCGCTGTCGGCTTCCAAGCAGATTTCATGAAAGCCGGAATCTCAACAAAATGGCGAGAAGCCAAACTAAAAAGATTAATTGAAATTGAGAAGATTATTAATTAAAATATAGGATAAGATTCATCAACCCTATAATGTCGAACTGCTTTTTGATACCGTTGTCTTGCTTCTTCCAAAGTGTATCCTGCCAATTCATCCACACCCTTATCCCCGTATAAAGGCATTTTTTCTTCCATTGTAATGATTGTTCTAATGCCTAATGCAATCCCATCTAAATCTACCTGATCAACCTGTTCGGGCGTGAAAGTTCTATCTAAGAAGGATTTCGTCCATCTTCCTAATTCTGCATCAGCATCATCTTCATCATCGAAGGATATCGATTCTTCGCTCATAAAATTCCTCCTCCCTTTCACTATTTAAACTTTCTTCTCAGAAGCACCCTCGGTTTGGCAAGTGGGTATGATAACTCGCGAGCCAACGTCAAATAAAAAGTCTTAAAAACCCCCAGTTTCTCAACCATTCATGCCAAAGAAGAAAGAAACTCTATTAGAGAAAGCAGAAGAAATTGCTGAAGAATTAACTGACGAAGTAAAAGAAATCGGGAAGAAGGTTGTTGAAGGTATTAAAGAAGCAGCAGAAGATTTGGGGATAGACAAACCAAAAAAGAAAGCGGTCAGGAAGAAAGATTCTAATTCAGGAGAAAAAGAAGACAAACTCGCAAAGCTAAAGGCAAAAGCCGAAGCTCTTGCAGCCGGAATCGAAACAAAAGATATTGACGTTTCTAAAGAAATAAAAAAAGAACAAAAACCCGGCGCGTTAGCCCCGATTGAAGACTACCTCAAGTCATCCATCCACCTCGGAACAAGGGCAATCACACCAGACATGCGTCCGTTCGTCTACAAACGACGCGCCGACTCGCTCGCAGTTTTCAACACCGAACTCCTGGACGACAAACTCAAAGAGGCAGGGGAATTCCTCGCAGAGTACGCGCCCGAAGATATAGTGCTCGTCTGCAAAAGGGAAGCTGGCGCAAAAGCAGTCGAGATGTTCTCGGAAGTCACAGGAATAAAGGCTTTCGTCAAAACTTATCCTGCTGGAATTTTAACCAATCCTAATTTAGATACTTTCATGGAGAAAGAGCTCTTGTTTATCTGCGACCCTTGGACAGACAAGGCCGCGCTCGCCGACGCAAAACGAATCAAAATGCCGGTTATGGCAATCTGCGACACGAACAACTATACAATGAACATTGACAAAATCATTCCCGGAAACAACAAGTCCGCAAAATCTCTCGGCTTTATCTTTTATCTGCTTGCCACAATCTATGTCAAAAAAAGAAAGCTGGACGTCAAAGTCCCGCCAATTTCCGAATGGGTTGAAAACTGGGACACTCTCGTACCTCCGAAGTAAATCGCCCAGTTTGAGATTTGAGCAACTATTCTGACAAATAATCTCAGAACACTTTTTTATCGTCGTTTCTAAGTAAATCTTGCGAGATATTGTTCTGCCCCTCTTAGTGCTGCCGTCCTTTCTCTCATAGCGGCAACTAGACTACCTCTTCTAAAACGGGTCGAGCAGATTCAATAGTTAATTCTTCGCCCCCAACTGCTTGATAAACTTGTTTAACAAATACCCGACACGTTCCCTATCAAGTCTATCTATTTCTTTTTCACCGGGAGGCTATTTAACTGTTTTGTCCGCAAAAACCAAAATTCCCCGTAACATTTATAAACCTCCTCGTAAATAAAAAACTACAAATGTTAACTTTAATGAGTGCCTTAATGTTTAACGTCGATAAGAATCATATTCTTAAGAATCGACATATTGCATATTAAGGTATGAGGTATGCAAACGTCGAGCAATAATTCTAAAGTCTATAACTTTAATTTTGTTTATGAAAATTCAACTTCTCGCCTATGACTGCCAACAGTCTGAGAATGAGCGAAGTGAATTTTCAATACTAATAAACGGAGGAGCAGAGCAAACGTTAGGATCAAGATTCATTTCTTCTTGCCAAGAAAAAATCAGGAGAAATCCAGTTGATCCTGCTGGGGGCTGCTGCTATCTGGTTTGCAATTAGACATGCAAGTCTTTTTTGTTTCGTAAGAAATGAAGGGCGAACTGCTCAGTAACACGTAGCTAACCTGCCCTAACGTCGGAGATACCGTCGGGAAACTGACTCTAATATTCGATAGGAGATGGTGACTGGAATGTCCTATCTCTCAAGTTAGGATGGGGCTGCGGCTGATTAGCTTGTTGGCGGGGTAATAGCCCACCAAGGCTTCGATCAGTAAGGGCTCTTAGCGGAGAAGCCCTGAGAGGGAATCTGAGACACTATTCCCAGCCCTACGGGGTGCAGCAGTCGGGAAACTTCTGCAATACACGAAAGTGTGACAGAGCAAGCCAGAGTGCGTTTCTATAATTGAGACGCTTTTATGCGATGTAAAAAGTCGCATGAATAAGGACTGGGCAAGACTGGTGCCAGCCGCCGCGGTAATCCCAGCGGTCCAAGTAGCAGCCGCGTTTATTGGGTCTAAAACATCCGTAGCTTGTTTCGTAAGTTTCATGTGAAATCTGGCCTCTCAAGGGTCAGGCGGGCATGAAATACTGCGTTGCTAGAGACCGGGAGACGTGAAGAGTACAGTTTGGGTAGCGGTAAAATGCGTTGATCCTTACTGGACTAACGATAGCGAAGGCACTTCACGAGAACGGATCTGACAGTGAGGGATGAAGGCTAGGGTCGCAAAACGGATTAGATACCCGTGTAGTCCTAGCAGTAAACACTGCACACTAAACATCGGTACCTCCTCGAGAGGTATCGGTGCTGTAGGGAAGCCGGAGAGTGTGCTACCTGGGAAGTATAGTCGCAAGACCGAAACTTAAAGGAATAGGCGGCGGGATACTACAACCAGTGACGCGTGCGGTTCAATTAGATTCTACACCGTGAACCTCACCAGGATCGACAGCAGAATGAAGGTCAGTCTGAAGGGCTTACCTGACACGCTGAGAGGAGATGCATGGCCAACGTCAGCCTGTGTCGTGAGATGATCTGTTAAATCAGGTAACAGGCGAGACCCGTGTGTATATTTGCAAGAACAATATACAGACTGCCCGGGCAACCGGGAGGAAGGCGCGGGCCACGTTAGGTGAGTACATCCCAAATACCCTGGGCTACACGCGCGCGGCAATGCTGCATTCAAAGGGCTGCAACACCGAAAGGTGAAGCTAATCTCATAAACTGCAGCTTAGTTCAGATCGTGGCTTGCAACTCAGCCACGTGACGCTGGAATTGGTAGTAATTGGTTTTTATCAGAGACCAGTGAATAAGTCAATGTCCCGTGCTCTCACCGCCCGTCAAACCAACCGAGTTTAGCCTTGGCGAGGCCCGTCAGGGACGAACCTTTGTTAGACAAGGTAGGTTAAGTCGTCACAAGGTATCTGTAGGGGAACCTGCAGATGGATCACCTCCTAAATTTTAATTAGTTACAGACAAAATTATTCATGAAATGTTTGCATACCCATTTCTCATTTTCAAAACGAAATTTGCAAAACAAATCTAAAATAGTTTTGAAAGCCAGCGGAAAACTTTTTCTAAAAGTTTTTGCTTTGAAATGAAAGTTAATTTTTAAATCGCAAACCTTAAATTCTCCATTTTACTCTGCTAACAATGGGGCGACTAAAAAAATCAATTCTCTTTTGTCTCCTGCCAATTCTTCTGGCAACGCCCACAGAAACAAACCGGCATTTTTACTCAACTCGTGACGAACCTAGGACTTCAATAAAATTTGAGTTCGACCATTCTGGCAGAGATTATACGTTAGGCGTCGCAATCCAAACTGAAAATAGGACGACTATCTACGGATTCTCTAGCTCAAGGGGATTTGAAACATTTTCTTATCAGATCGACAAGCAGGGAAGGGTAATCGCCGACTCAGACCTTGAATTTTAGTAAACTAGAGATTGTCAAGTCTTAGGGAGTTTCCATTAAATTCTCCTTCCCTGTCAAATTAAGGGAGTTTTGTTGTTTAATTGAGTTTAGTAAAAGAGTATTCCATCTGTTGCCCTGAACTCCAATACCGCACTTCTCGGCAGGTGTTGTTTTATCCTTAACATTCTTTCTTATGAAGTTGTGATAAACCTTAAAGCCATCTTGGTATTTCTGAACTTCCTTAACTCCTCGCCTTACCTTATGAAATTCTTTTTGGTGTGTGTGGTGGCTTTCTACTGCGTTATTATTAACTTCTTTTCTTCTTCCTACTATTGAAGTATGCTTAACCTTTCTTTCATTTCCCCAATTTCTAAATGCCTTTCTAACTCCATCCTGATAACCTGCGTATTTGTCTGTGATTATCTGATAGGGCATTTTTCCATTCTGTTCGTATGCTTTCTCAAAGACTTTCTGTGCGTCTTTCTTGCTTCTCGTTCTTCCTGAACATTCAGAAGCCAAAAGGAATTTTGTCTTATTATCTATGACATTCCAAACATAATGATAATTTGTGTTTTCTTTGTTCTTTCCTTCTTTGGTTAAAATCAAGGTTTCGTCTGCGTTCCAAACTCCTTTAGCTTTCGGCTGAATTGTCTTTGAGTGCTTTTCTATAATCTGGCTGAATTTCAAAACCCAAGTCCTTATAGTTTCGTGAGAGAGTGATAAACTATAAAACTGCTTAAACTGGTCTGAAATATCCCTATAACTCAAACCCTTAAAATAACAATCCATAGCTAAACAAACTAATCTCTCATTTCCCTTTATCTTTGGGATTGGAGAAAGAACAAATCTCTTTTTACAATCTCTACATTCATATCTTTGTTTAACTCCAAACTGCGTTTTTCTCTTTCCTGATTTAATCAGATTTTCAGATTGACAGCAAGGACATAAGTCTTTTTGTCGCTGTTCAATGATTAGCTTTATCTCTTGCTCTACTTCTGGTTTAATTTCATATTTTGCCTTAATCTTCTCAAATAATAAAATAGCCTTGATGTGTTTGCAGTAAAGGTTTTTACCTTGACATCTTCTCTTAAAGTCCTCACACTCGCAGGAATAAGTATCTATGTGAGTAACCCTGTATTTCTTGTCTGAATTTTGAGAGGGAACTAAATAAGTAAATTCATCTACGCTTTCAGGGTTGCCTTTCTCTAAAATTGCTTTTGCTCTTTCGTTTCTCCAAGAGGAGAAGTTTTTGATATATTCTGCTGTTTGTTTCATTTTATCTTATATACATAATATGTATATATACTATTTAAACATTTCTATATTAGACTGTTACCTTTAGATATACAAATATTTATATATAAAAGAAACAATATAAACATATAAAAACATGGAAAAACAAAATAATAATATGAAAAAAGAGGAGTTTGGTGCTGGTGTCTTAATAAAGGGTAATCGCTGTTCTCGTTGTGGTTATGAGTGGGTTCCTCGTGATTTTGAGGATGTGCCAGAAACTTGCCCTAAATGTCGTTCTCCTTATTGGAGTAAGAAAAAAGTAAGATTTCTAAAAAATGGAGTTAAAAAAAATGGCAAAAAATAAACTGAAATTGTTTGACGCCTTTGCTGGTTATGGTGGTGCAAGTTGGGGATTAAAAAAAGCAGGTATTCCTCACGAAGTAGTTGGTTATTCTGAAATAGATAAATTTGCTATTGGTTTATATGAATTAAATCATAAAGGAATTAAGAATTTTGGAGATATTACAAAAATAAAACCTGAAAATTTACCTGACTTTGATTTTTTTACAGGTGGATTTCCCTGCCAAACTTTTAGTTCTATTGGACATGGAAAAGGAGAATTAGACCCAAGAGGAACTTTGTTTTATGATATTATCAGAATTTGCGAAGTTAAGAAACCAAAATTTATTTTATTGGAGAATGTCAAAGGATTAACGACAAATTCTCATAGACCTACATTTGAAAAAATAATAAAGGAACTAAAAAGAATTGGTTATAATGTCCAATGGAAAATATTAAACTCAAAAGATTATGGTATTCCCCAAAATAGAGAAAGAGTTTGGATTTTTGCTACAACAAAAGAAATTCCTTTAGGTTGGCATTTTGAACCTAAAAAAGAACCCTTAAAGAAGTTCTTTAAAGATTTGCTTGAGGAAAATCCCGATAAATCATATTACTTAAAACAATATCAGACAAAGAGATTAAGAGAGGTTACAGGAGTAGACTTTAAGGTAAAGGAACCCTCTTGTTTTGATAGATATAATAAACAGATAAGGAAAGACGGAATTTGCATGACAATCTCTCCTTCATATCATAATATTATGAGAGTTGTTGAAATTAAAACAAATGGACACGATAAAGTAAGAAAGATGACGCCAAAAGAGCATTATAGATTTATGGGGTTTGAAGATGATGAGATTGATTTAAACGGATTTTCTTATAGTCAATTATGTAATTGTGCAGGTAATGGATGGGATGTTAATTTGGTAAGTAAGATTATGAAGAAAATTTATGAGTTAAATTAAAATTTCTTCTTGTTATGTTTATATTTCTTTATTGCGTTTCCATATAACCAAAGATAAGGAGATAACTTTTTTTGCCCTTTGATTTTTTCTGTAAGCAAGTCAAAGGTAACCCTTTTATTCATAGGCATAAAAATTGTTGGGTATTTATCCTCTGTTGTTCGCATTTCAACTTCAATGAATAAACATTTATTCTTGAAAACTACTTTTTGTTTTGAGCTATTATTGTCTACTTCAAGATATTTCAAAAAAACATTCCATACTTCATCTTTATCAAAAATATGAAATATATCATCATCATAGATAACAAGAAAGTCCATCTTCCTATCAAAAAATGCCCTGTCTAAAAATTTGGCTCTATTTTCATCATCAAGTAAGAAATCCTTTAATCGTTCCATGTGAACAGCAATTTTACTTTTAATTTGTGTCTTGTTGTCTTGATATTCCTGATAGGTTGGAGGGTAACAATGAAATATATCTAAAATTATATCTTTTGCTGGGAAATTCTCTTCTTTTTCAAATCGGCTCGGTCTATACATAAAAACTTGTATTCTTCCGTCTCTGCCCTCCTTTCCCTGTTTCTCGCTACTACCTTTTACAGAGAAAAATTGCAGATAAGCATTTACTATGTCTGGCTTTTTTGTTCCTTTCAGAACCAAACCACCAATCAAATCCGCAAAAATATCTTCTTTCCTATTCCCTCTTGTTTTTACTCTCCATGCCTTATCAGAGGTCATTCCGTGAGGTTTACTTACTCTGATAACTGGGTTAGCCATAAAAAACAAAAGAAATCCTAACTTAAAAACTTACCTCCCGTCACTTGACAGCTAAATCACCTCCCGCAAACTTGACAATCTCAGTAAACTAAAACCTTAAAAACCATTCTTATCTTCTCAACCAATCTTACTGGGCCCGTCGTTCAGTGGTAGGATATCTCATTTGCACTGAGAAGACACGAGTTCGATTCTCGTCGGGTCCACTTAACAACCCTCGCTAGTTCACTCTTGAATACGCACGCATTCGAATAACTGAACGAAGTTCAGCGTCAGCTATCTTACAATTTCCGACCTTTTCAAAAAGCTGTAACTAAAAAAGTTTATAAACGTGTTTCCCTCTATTTAATAAAGGAATGGTGAAAGGAGGTGAAAATGGGAAGGGCATTAGCAATTAGCGCTTTGATTCTGGGAATAATTTCCCTAGCCATAATGTGGACAGGATATGTTGCTTTGATTGTCGGAATTTTAGCAATAATTCTGGCAGCAGCATCTTTGTCTAAATATAAGGATGGAAGAGCAATGGCAACGACAGGATTGATTGCCGGAATATTAGGTTCAATATTCGGACTTTTGTTCGCATTAGTCTGGACAGGTGTCGGTGTTGCAATCTTTGGAAGCTAAGAAATATAATATATTCTTTTATTTTTTTTGTTTACAAATCAAATCATTTTAGAGAGATAGTCTTAGCTCTCCTGCAAACTATCCAAAACCATTTTTTTGCTTTATTTAGATTTCAATTTAAAAATAAACTCTCTTACCACTAGTTTTTAACTATTCCATAGAATTAATTTTATCACTGGCTTTTCTTATAACCCGCTTTGCGGCTTTTTTAAAAAGTTTTTTTTGCCCGACAGCATATTCCTTGACAATATTATCCTTCTTTGCCTTCTTAACAACACCCTTAGCTTTTTTCTTAACTTTCTTCATAGTTTTTTTCGCTCTCTTTTTAGCCATCTTAATTTTAGGAAGTGGAAGTATATAAATCTATCTTTTATCTGGAACAAAGTAGTAAATAATTCACCTTCATAAAAAAGATCATGAAAGAACGTAGTTTTAATCTTTCAGAAGTCTTATGCGAGATGACAGGTTAAGACAGTTTATTTCACGCGAATTTTAAAATTGTCTCAAACAATTTCATACCCGGAACAAAGGATTAAGTAACAACTTAAGAAACAAATTTTGCTTTTGGAACTTACAATCGGAACTTAAACGCTTCTATGTTTACCTGAGAACACTCGGAAATTTCATATTTTGTTTTAATATATTCCTGCCCGTTGAAAACTAAAATCTCCTTTGCAGAGCATTGCTTGTAAACATTAAAAAATCCTGTAACAAATACATAATCCTTAACTCCGCATCCATTGCATGGGACTTCCGTTATCCCAGTTGATTCAGGATGAGGATAACATGCCATTAACGTACAGAACATCGTAGAAGATTCAACCACCGCACCCAATAAAAATCCCAAGACAATTAAAGCCGCAACTATCGCCAGAATTATGTAAACTACTCTCTTATTTCTGTTCCCTCTTTTCATACTTAATTCAATAACTCACAATTTAAATGTCTTTGCTTTATTTATCTCATCAAGTTTACAAGTTCAAGTTTTCTCCTCGGTGATTTTTACCAACACCCTGAATTTTTCTGAGAAGGGGGCATTCGTAAGGCATACATTCCACAATACTACTTTGACCAATCCGAATACAAAAAATTTATTGGCGTTCCTTTTGAAGCGCTGAAAGAATGCCAAAGAATCTGTTAGTTCACAATTGCGTGCTATCCAATTTCTTTCAAGAAACGTTCAATGATATGATCCTCCTTTACACTGAAGAGATTCAGTGTCCATTTGATTCATCAGATTTTTAAACACTCCTCTCCCAATTTCTCAGGGGCCCGTATTATAGTGGCAGAATTCTTCCTTCGCAAGGAAGAGGCCCGAGTTCGATTCTCGGCGGGTCCAGGACTGCACAGTCCTGCGCCGCTGGCTTGTGCCTGCGGCAAACAATCGGCGAAGCCAGACTAAAATAGTTCTTTGATGCGTACAACTTTCTTTCTAAGAAAGTCGTACTTCTGGTTCTCGGCGGGTCCACTCCAACTAAACAGCCGAGTTCACTCTCGAATGCGAAGCGTTCGAATGGCTGAACGAAGTTCAGACTTGGCGGGTCCACATTAGGGTTTAATCGACGGCAGTTTAGTTCCAAAAAGTTTCAGGTAAATCTCTTAAACAAATTTTTTCATCTTTATTCATGACAACAGAAACTAATGAAAGAAGAATTATCTATCGGGCAGTAATTGACTCCGCAGGTGTTTTTCATAGTGAAGGAACGCAATTACCTGAACAAAAAGCTCGTCAGCTTAACAATGCAATCTGGGATGCTCTCCAGCCCACAATTGCTTTGTTAATGCCCACGAATTATAGTCATAGCTTAGAAATTTTTGTCGGCGGCAACGCTGCTCCACAAAGAACAATCTATCACGCTCGAGTAGAGGGAAACAGGGTCTATTTACAACGCGAACCGAAGTTATGTCAAGGAGAGGTTCGAGCTTTGAATCGCGCAATCGAAAAATCCTTAGCTCCTCGCAATCCTTTGTCAGATTATTCTCAGCAGCAGCTACAGATTACTATAGGTGAACGCTGTCTCAGGAAATCAGCTCATCGTTCCACAGGACCTTATCCCTTAAGGTTTATCGTCTAGGGCTTTGTTGAAAACCTTTTCTGCGCAAGTTCTGGATTCTCCCTTTGAATTTGACTTTCAGCCAAAACTCTGCTCGCAGCCACGCTCGTTGTGATTTTTTTAACGCACTCTGTTCCCATCTCTTAGCCAGATTATTGTGAAACCTTTCTAGCGGTCACACGCACAGATAATGGCAAGATACTCGGCACGTGTTCCGATTTTCCCAATAAATCCATATCTCCGCAAACATTTTTTAAACAATCAACTCATTTTCTATTATTAGTGATGCAAAAAATATTGTTCTCGGCTTTCTAAGTTTCTTCTTGATAATCTCTATCTCTACTGCAATCTCGACTCTTGCGTTTTCTCTCACAATAAATGAGAACTCTCTTCAGTCCCTTATCAAAATAACATAGAGCCATTCATTGACGAGCAGCTGGAATCGATGTACATGGAGTGGACTGAGCAGGAGATTGAATCGCAGCATCAAGCCGCTATTTATGTCTGTCAGACCGAAGAGAGTTATGAAGTCGCTCATCAGGGTGAAGATGTAATCAGTTTAGATTGCAATAAGGTGCATGATACGACTCCTGACATTTTCTTTAAAATCTAAAATCCGCAATCAGAGATTACACTTTGGGTGAGGTTACTACCGCGTTAGAAAATTCAAAAGACAATCTCAAGCACGTTTCAGTCGCTCTCTGGGTTTCGTCTACCTTCTCTAATACTCGTTATAGTCACGATTGTAGTTGTCGGAGGATTTCCATTTAAGACATTCGGTGCCATCGGATTAATCTCAGGTTCGCCCGCGTTGGTCTTGCTGCTCTTCAAATCTTTTATCGAATCGACAGTTCGGGCAGAAATCCAAAAATCTATCCCGTCGGAAATGCTGGATGCGTTAGTTAGTTCGACGCTGATAAACGGAATAGCTAAAATCATTTCTGATTTCTGTGTCTCCACGATTATCTTCTTAGGAATTATTTTCGCGCTTGGAGCAGTTCTTCTGACAATCGGTATATTGATTCAGGATAAAAAACCCGCAGTCGTCCAATCAGACGGTCGGGCACTGCCGTCGTTCAGCATCGCCAATCAACAGTAACCTTTAAAAACACACGATAACCTAACAATTTACTCTTCGGAGGAAATCAAAATCGTAAATCAAAAGATCACATATCATATTCACTTATGTAGTGATAATGGTGTTTTACCATCGGTAAAATATCAAGCAGAGTTTATATTCAATGAAGCAAGTAGGAAGGCAATAGTTTCCACTATGATGTGAAAATTAAATAACAATTTTAATTTTCACGAATAATCAAACGCTAAACATTCAAAGTTTTGCGTTTGATATATGAGGAATCAGAAGTAGCAAATTTCAACAAATTTGTTTTATAGATCTTATTCATTTAAGCTGTTAGACGGATAGCTTGGTTTGGATTGTGATGAAGGACGTGGCAAGCTGCGATAAGCCTTGGGGAGCCGCATGCGGGCTTTGAACCAAGGATCTCCGAATGCGAAAACGTGTTCTTATGAAAATCCCGAGAGGGAAGCACACGCCGGGAATTGAAACATCTTAGTACCGGCAGGAAAAGAAATCAATCGAGATTCCCCCATTAGCAGCGAGCGAAAAGGGAATAGGGCAAACCGAATCCTTGTCTGAAAAGGCGTAGGAGATGTGGTGGAGTTGAGCCTAAGGAATCGAGGCGAAGTTGACTGGAACGTCGTGCGTTACAGGGTGATAGCCCCGTAGCCGAAGATTCTATGGCATGCTCCGAAAGAGTAGGGCTACCTAGAAAGGTGGTCTGAACACGGCGGGATTAACCGCCAACCCTAAATATAAATCCAAGTCCGATAGCGAACTTAGTACCGCGAGGGAAAGCTGAAAAGTACCCTTAATAGGGGGTTAAAAGACTTGAAATCTAACAGTGACAGCTGGTTACGGCATTACGGTGTTGTAACGTACGTTTTGAAAAATGAGCCACGGAGTGTATCTGTGTGGCGAGGTTAAATTGAAGCCACAGCGAAAGCGAGTCTGAAAGGGCGCTAGTCACCCAGATACGACCCGAAGCCGGATGATCTATTCCTGAGCAGGTCGAAGTTTTTCGAAAGGAGAATGGAGGACCGAACCAGTGCTATGTGCATGTGCTTGGATGACTTGGGAATAGGGGTGAAAAGCCAATCTAATTCGGCAATGGCTGGTTCCTGTCGAAATATGCCGTAGTATAGTCTAATTGTGCTTGCTAGCGGGGTAAAGATACGGATAAGGTCCGCAGGACCGCAAGGTTACGGGACCCCTTCCAACTCAGAACCTGTTGGCTGTATACAATTGGAATGGGGGGCAGGGCGTAAGGTTCTGTTCCGAAACGCGAACAAGCGAGACTGAAGTTAAGGTCCCAAAATATATGCTAAGTGTAACAAACTAAGTCTTAAACCTGAGACACTAGGGATGTAGGCCCAGAAGCAGCCATCATTCAAAGAAAGCGTAACAGCTCACCTATTGAGGTTTGAGGCGGGGAAAATGGACGGGGCTAAGCATATTACCGATACTTCAGAGGCACTCGAAAGAGTGTTCTGGTAGGCAGGCGTCCCTTCTGCGCAGAAGCGTTCTCGAAAGAGTGCGTGGAGCGGGAGGGAACGAGGATCGTGGTGTAAGTAAGATCGAATTGCCCTGAGAACGGGCAACGCCGAAAGAGCAAGGTTTCCTTGGCACTATCGTTTAACCAAGGGTTAGTCGGCACCTAAGTCACACCTTAACTGGCTGTGGCGAATGGACATCCGGTTAATATTCCGGAACTGTTGCAATGTTCCGCACGTACTGCTTTCGGATACGCGGAGGGCCGAGAGGTCCAATCAAGGAGAAAAACGTCGAGCGTAATGCATAGACGCGTTTGAATGCTTGGTGAATCCGCAGACTCCAGGAGCCCATGAAAAATACGTGTCTAACGCGTTGCAATAGCCGTACCAAGAACCGACACTAGTGCTCTAGCTGAGAAGGCTAAGGCGTGAAAGGATAATTTGGTTAAGGGAACTCGGCAATTTGGCCCTGTATCTTCGGTACAAGGGGTGTCTATAAATGTGCTTGATTTATTAGGTGCGTTCGTAGATCGCAGTAACAAGGACTGCCCGACTGTTTATCAAAAACGTAGCTGAGTGCAAATCCTAAAGGACTAGTATACTCAGTGAGACCTGCCCAGTTGCGGTGTGTCAAAGTTCAGTTCAATGGACCTAAGCCCCGTAAAACGGCGGGCCTAACTATGAGGCTTGAGCTTGTGGTGAAATTCCACTAAGCTTTAATCAATAAGGGCCTCAATAAATTTGGCTATATGCTGGAACACGATGTAGAAGTTGTGATAGGAAGTTAATTCCGCAAGGAGTTAATGATCACTGAAAATTCACAATAGAGTCGCAATCAGCAGGAAAGGCTTCTCTTTGAGAAGAATCCCCAGAGACTACACGCCAAACATCAAATAATTTTTCGTAAAGCGAAGCATCGTGACTAAGTCTGATGCGAAGCAATGATTTGATGATGATATAGTCCAACAAATAATGTTATTTGTGCTTAAGGTAGCGTAATGCCTTGTCGTCTGAATGGCGACGTGCATGAATGGTTTAACGAGGTAGTCGCTGTCCCTAACCAACACCTTCTGAACTCACTTTACCGGTGAACAAGCCGGTGACTCCTAGTGGGAAGCTGAGACCTTGTGGACCTTTACTGCAACTTGTTGTTGCGGTGTCCAGCGAAATGCATAGCATAAGTGGGAGCGTCGATGGTTAGCTTAGGCGAAACCGGAGCGACCTTGTAATACCACTCATTCCGCTGAACATTGCTAACTCTCTTTGGGAGGACATCAGCAGGCGGGCAGTTTGGCTGGGGCGGCACCCTCCAGAAAAGATATCTGGAGGGCCCAAAGTTAAGCTCAGTCAGGTTGGAAATCTGACGTTGAGTGCAGAAGCAAAAGCTTAACTGACTGTATCTCGCACAGCAACGGATGCAGAGATGAAAGTCTGGTTCAGCGACCCCACGTGATCTTTTAATAGGATCCGTGTGTGACAGAAAAGGTACCCCAAGGATAATTGGCTGGTCGCGCCCGATAGTCCATATTGACGGCGCGGTTTGGTGCGTCGCTGTCGGCTCTTCCTATCCTGGTACTGCACAAGGTACCAAGGGTGTCGGAGTTCACGCATTAAAAGGGATCGTTAGCTGGGTTAAGAACGTCAACATTAACGACTCTTATGGCGCATTAGACGAAAAACCAAAAAACACGGCGTTGGCTCACAGCAATGCGAGCAAAAATAAAATCAGCTCATATCGGTGAAACCTTCTTTTCTTTAAACTGTTGAAAGATGGCAACCCCGAGGGAAGATGATTATGAAAAGATTTTTAATCATCCCCGTAGAGACTTCGGTTCTAACGCAAGTTAGCGCATAACAAATCAACCTAAGCAGTTATGTGAAAAATTCGAGAACGTTAGAAATAACGTTAACACGCTGATCTCCTTCGAAAGAAGGATGAAGGTATAGTCCACCCATTGAAAATAAATAATCAATGATTAAGTACGTGAGACAGTTTGTATGATATCTACTAGGAGTGCTGTTGTCTGAGTGGAACGACCCTTTAGTACGAGAGGAACGGGGGTTGGCTGCCTCTGGTGTACCGGTTGTTACGAGCAGGCCGGGTAGCTACGCAGTGTGTGGATAAGTTCTGAAAGCATCTAAGAACGAAGCCATCCGCAAGACGAGACAACTAAGGCCGTCATAGAAGATGACGTTGATAGAGTTGGTGTATAAGATTCAAGGCAACGAGAATTTAAGCACTCAACTACTAAAAGCCACACTTATAAGATCAGATTCCTCGGAAATTATTACTTTCCTACTTGCTTCTTTTTGATTTTTTCTATTTCTATAAAATATCCTTCTCAGACGATAAATTAATTTAAATAAATGCATATAATCTATTTCATTATTTAGTCGAATTTATGGACGTAGCGAGAAGAGGAGGTTATGAATTTGAACCAACTTCAGCTGACGGAAGAAATTTTCGGATAACAAAAAAAGTGGTCCCATTAGAAAATCAACCAAATGATACATCTTATCCCGGAGAAATTGTTGCTGGTCGGTTCTTATTAGCCAATGATTTTAAATTGAGATAAAAACTATTTCTTCTTCCTCATCAAATCGTAAATCCCAATAACAACAATCCCTTCTAATAATCCTATCCATAAGTATAAGCTGGAAAAATATGTCACATAATTCCCGCCGGCAGGTATAACAAAAAACGGAACAGTAATTGCCAAATCAAGAACAACTCCGACTAAAATCATCGCAAGCCCAATTAAAAATCCGTTCACCTTATCTTTTGATTTATAATAAAGCCACGCAACTAAAATTCCAAGTGGAATCATAATAGCGTAATGGATTGCATAAACAGTCGATTCAGAAAATCCCAATCCAATCATTGTTATGCTTATCTCTACAAAAATTATCAGCCAAAGCAATGCACCCAAACCAATTACTCTCAACCACTTCATTGTTCATATCTCTTACTCGCGTCGAACAGTGCAATTATCTCAAATATAAAAGTGACTGTCTTCAATGCGACGAGCCCTATAAGCGAGTAAGTCGCAATCGTCGCAGTTGCCATCAGGGAATCTAGTCCATCAAATCCAGCCCCTGGCGATGAAAACGCATTTAGGATAGAATAGATAAATATTATTATTCCGGCCAGGAACCCGAGAGCGCAGACGAAAACCAAGATGTTCATGATTCCAGCCATCTTGCTCATTTTTATATAATCACCTACTTTCATCATTCCAACCGCACTAAGAATTACTCCTATCATGTGCATCAATAATGCAACAACCCAAAGTATTGAAAGGATGAGAAACGTTATCTGATAAGACCCTCCAGTATCACTTCCGCTAAAGAAATTCATTGCTTGTTCATAGACAAATAAGCTTGCAACGACTGCAAGCACAAGATACAATATCCACGACACTATCGAAAACCACGATCCAAGCACCAGCAATCTTTGATTAATTTTCTTTCCTATCCTCACGAATGCATAATTATAAAGCGAGAACATTAGCACCATAACAATTGAAATTATCAACAGGGTAAGACTGTTTTGCATCAGACCCATCAAAAAGTCGTTCGCGAAAAAATTCATAGTTATTCCTATAATGAGCACGACTAAAATCGCAATTCCCATTATTCCTCCGACTTTCATCCATTTTCCTTCGGACCCGTTCTTGATAAAATCCTTTTTCTCTTCAGACTTCTTTTCTAATATCACTTCTTCTTTTTGTTGAATGCCTTGCAACGGTTGCACAGCAGGTTTGGCTTGCCCCGGCTGCCACATCGAAGTTTGCGGTTGGTCGAATGTAGTCTGCTGTCCGGGCAGCCGCCTCATTTGTTGCGCTTCTCCCAAAGGCATCTTTTGATCCGTAGGTTGATTAAACCAATACTGGCTATCCTGAGATTTGTCAAAAAGGTCTATCTTCTTCGGAGGCTCGATCGTCTGCGGAACCGACATTGCAGCAATCGCGTCATCAACATCCTTCTCCTGAAAACTTGCTTCCAAAAGTTTTTTCTTTAGGAGTTGAATAGAAAATCCTCTCTTCTTACCCTCTTCAAGGTACTTAACTATATCTTGATTCACCATCTTTCGTTATATAAATGAAGTTCCCCTTTTTATAGTTTCTGTTCGGTAGTTAATTTTAAAAACTCTCGACATCCTCTAAAAACGTGAGTCAGATAGCTGGCTTCGGAACGTGTCGTTAAATCGACAAAAACTCTCATAAGTTTTCGTTCTGAGGAAGGTCCGGGCATCATAAAAAGCAATCGGTCGAAAGGCCGAGTGTCGTGAGGCACAGCTCTGGAACAGAAACGCCACCGCTCGCGCGGAGCAATGAATCATGCGATAAGCAACGAAGCGCGAGATAGGATGAAACGGCCACCTTCGCTGATGCAACCGCTCTAACCGCGGGCTTAGACAGATGCCAGCGCGCACTGTTCGTCGCGAAAGCGAAACGAAGTTCGACAGAACCTGGCCTATTTCTGACTCACACATATTCTTCACGTGAAAAACATATGTTTGATTGCACAAAAATCTAAAAAGAAGGTCAATCAAATTTTTTCATGGACAAGACAAGGAACCAAGTTGATGAAAACGCAGGACGCCTTCGCATGATATCTTCACCCAAGCATCCACCTCTTTTTGATAATCTTTTATCGGCATAATCACGCCAGTAGTCTCAACTATAAATAATTAGTTGTTCTTAAAAACATTTAAAACCCTTAATTTATTTGGAAAATGATCGGGGAGGTAGCTCAGTGGGAGAGCATGCGACTGAAGCTCGCAGTGTCGGGGGTTCGATTCCCTCTCTCCCCATTAAAGAATTCTTGGAATTTTATTATATTGCGATTATTGTTTGAACCAATCTCACGATATAAATTTATTATATTCTTTTTTCCGCTTATTTGTAACTTATAAACAATAGATTCTTTTTCATATCTGTCACCAAAATTTTTTTGTGGAACAATACAAGAAGATATTTCAAATTTTTCTAGCAAACTTTTTATTTCCTGAATAAGTGTTCTGCTTTTAGAAGTCAATCCTGCAACAGGGTACTTCTTTCCTTCTTTGTTTTTCAAACACAAATAACCATCAGTATCAAAAAATCCTCGCACAAATCTCTTAAAAAATAACTTGTTTTCGGTTATCCAATGCGGGGGTGCGATTTCCTTTTTTCTACCTGGTAAAAATTCAGCTATCCTAAGAAAGTGGAAAATTCCTTTAGAAGATATTCTCAAAAATATTGTATTTTGATTTATTGTTTTGTAGAATTTCGGCTCGATATTAAATAAAGTTTTTATTAAAGGACTTACGAAATTATTCAAATATTCAAAATCCTTTAGTTTATTACCTGAAATTTCAATCACATATTCTTGCCTTTTTGGATATTCGTTCATATAACCATCCCCACTTAAAATTCCAAAAAATTCAGCTAGATCTTCGTTTCTATCTGGAAAAGAAATTTCTCTTCTCTTGTCTTCTTTACTCAAACTCTCATTTGCTTCCATTTCCTTCTATCTTCTCTATCTCCATCCTTAAAATATCTTCTTTTTTTGATGTTCAAAAGTTCAGCCACTTCAACAGAGTTTTCTTTCATATTATCATATAACATTTAAAATACCTAAATCTTTTAAGAATTAATTAGAAGAAAACCGCGAAGCAACGGCAAGAACGAAAAGCTCAACGGGACGATAAAACGGCTGATGAAAAAGGGTTGAGTTTCAAAGAGGCAGTTAAACATTACAACTTCAAGAAATCGCATTGGGCTTTGATAACAAACGAAGGCAGACTGAGAACGCCCTATCAAGCTTTTCTCGACAAAATGGAAAAGATAAAAAGAGGTGATTATTTAATATGAGAGTAAATTACCGAGAGAACATTAATTCAGGACAATACACACTTTACATAAAATAAAAAACTTTATAAAAGAACAAGTATTCTAACACTCATGAAAAAAGAGGCGAATAAAGAAGTTCATTCTAAGCCAAATAGTTTTGGCGTTGCTGCAGTAACTCTAGGAATATTCAGTCTTCTCTCTACCACCCCCATATATGGCATAATCTCCGGGATAATCGCAATTGTCTTTGCAAACAAGCAGGCAAAAATCCAAAAAAACGGCTGGAGCAAGGCAGGCAATATAACTGGAATCCTGGGGATAATCTTAAACATCCTTGCATGGATATTTCTCTACTTGATCTCACAAAATCCAGAGATGTTAGCGCAGTATGGTAACCTCTATGCACAATAAACTCTCTCCAATAAAAAGCAAGAAAGCAGCGATTGAACTTTCAGTTGGCACAATCGTAATTATAGTAATAGCAATGACTATGTTGATCATGGGCATTGTTCTTGTAAGAAACATCTTCGGTGGAGCCACCGCTAGCGTTACTTCTTTAAATGACAAAGTAAAAAGTGAGATCGCAAGTCTATTTACAGAAGAAGGAGAAAAAATTGTAATCTATGGTGCAGGGGCGGATCGCACAATTAAAATAAAACGCGGAACTGAAAGCTTCGGATTCGTTATAAGCGCGCTTGCAGACAGAACTACAAATCCTAACACGGGGGCGTCAACAACACGTAATGATTTAAAATATAACCTCGAATTATCGTCAGATACAGATTGCAATATCGTTCAGTTTAGGACCTACTTCAGAAACCCTAGGTGGGCTGCTGGAAGTAATACGCTTGCCGCAAGCAACAGAGAATTTGATGACTTTGATAACCCTCGGGGAGATGTTCTGATAAATTTAAACATCCCTGAAGATGCTGAGACTTGTACGCAAAAAATTACAGTAGTGGTATATGATAGCTCAGGCGGTAGGACCGCTCCAGAACAATCAAGTAAATCCTTCAACATCCAGATTGTTAGTGGCGGTTTCTTTGGCTAAGCAATAACCTTAAAAACCACCTGCCTTTTCTGTTTCTATGGAAGACTACAAAAAATACCGTTGGTTTTACACCTCTTCGGGAAAACTTGTCCTAGGTGGAAAATCCTCGAAGCAAAACGATGAACTACTGGTAAAACTAAAAAAAACTGGAAACGACTATCTGGTGATGCATACTTCCTCTCCCGGCAGCCCATTTTCAATAATTCTGGAAGAAGTTCCAAAAATAACTAAAAAAGAAATTCAAGAAGTCGCAATTTTTACAGGATGCTTCAGCCGTAAATGGCGCGAACAGTCTAAAACTGCAGAGGTCGATATCTTTAACCTTTCCTCGTTATACAAGTCTGGCTCAATGAAATCCGGCACATGGGGCGTCAAAGGAAAAATAAAACACCTCTCAGTAAACTTGGAACTCGTCCTTATAATCCAAGATGAAACTCTCCGAGCAGTCCCGGAACTGACCGCAAAAAAGAAAGACATCCTCCTAAAGATTCGCCCCGGTAAAATTGACAAAACCGAGATGCTCCCAAAATTTCACGTTATTTTAGATAAACACTTCTCCCAAGAAGAACTGCTCTCCGCTCTCCCCGCAGGCGGCATCACAATCGTCTCCTCGAAAAATAAATAACTCTTTAAACCCTTTTCAATAATAATCAAAATGCCACATTCAGCCTTAGCAACATTTCAAATCGGAAAAAACGGCCTCACAGACGGAGTTCTGGAGTCATTACAGCTCGCGCTAAAACATCACAAACAAGTCAGAATCTCCATTCTCAAATCTGCCTGTCGCGACCGCGAAGAACTAAACAAAATGGGCCAGCTCTTAAGAGAAAAACTTCCTGTGAAAAACCACCGAATCATCGGCTACACAATAATCTTAATTAAATAATAAACTTTAAAAGCCCTCTTTTTCACATACAACCCATGGACATAAGAACAATCTCCCCAGAGAAATACAACAAAGCACTAGCCGAAGCATTAAAGTCGGTTAAAGAATTCCAAAAGCCAGATTGGGTTGACTTCGTGAAAACTTCTGCTCACAAACAAAGGCCTACAGTGGAAGAAGATTTCTGGTATAAACGTTCCGCAAGTATTCTTAGGCAAATTTACATAAACAAGGTTGTCGGTGTCGAGCGCCTTAGAACAAGATACGGCGGCAGAAAAGACAGGGGCGCCCAGCCTCCAGAATTCCGAAAAGGCGCAGGCAAGATAATCCGATTGATCCTCCAACAGGCCGAAAAAGCAGGCTTTCTTGAAAAAGTAAAAACCCCAAGAAAATCTGGAAGACAACTGACTGAAAAGGGAATAGCTTTCCTCGAATCAGTAGGAGCGAAATAATGCCCGAAATAGCTCAAAAAAAAATTAAGCTCGCCGTAGCAACTAGGAGAACTAAATGGGCTCCGTTTTGGGCAGTTGTCAGAAAATTTGGCGTCGGTCACCGAACCCATCCAAGCACAATCACCAAACAGCGAAGGCATTGGAGACGAACTAAACTAAAAATATCGCCGAGAAAGGCAAAGAAGGAGCATTTAGGATGATAGAACCAACAACTGTCGAAATAACTAATGGAGAGAGGGTAAGAAATCTTTACTCAGCCATCCAACATCTTGGCAGACCACGGCCCGGGCAGGAAGTCCAATTAGTCAGATCAATTACTTATCCGGCCTATGGGCAGATTGTAGCTATTGATGGAGCAACCGCCTATATTGAGTATCAAGGAACTGCGCCGTCAGCCCTCGATCGCGCCCAAATAACAATCTTCGCAGATACTGTAATGCACCGCGATTACGCAATACTCCAGTTAAAACAACGTCTCGCAATAGAAACAGGTCCGGGGAGGAGCATATAGGAAATGGCAGAACAAGGCACTAACAAAACAGAAAGAAATTTTACGGTGAGGACAAGAGAAGAGATAGATGCCACCATGCCCAATGTTTCTTCAAATCTCCCCGCGATAATACTACAAAGACCTAAAAATGATATATTAGACCCATACATGGAAGACTATATGAAAATGCCTCCAGGATTTGATCCTGTATTTTCTCAGCAAGGAAAAATAGTGGTGGGCATGTATCAGCACAGAAGCGGAGCTGTAGTTTCATACAATCCAGACCAATATTCACCAATAAAAATCGTGGGTCAAGAAGAAAGGGTTAGTGCTGCGCTCGTAGATTTAAGAGAACATCTTTGTTCACTGAAACTAATCGAGGTAAAACAAAATGGCAGAAAAAACGACTGAAACAAAAACGCTTGAAAGAGAATACGTAATCCCATTAAGAAATGAATGGAGAAAAGTCGCAAATTATCGCAGAACCGGTCGCGCGATAAAAGAGATAAAGAAATTTATTGCTAGACATATGAAAGTTCCTGAAAGAGATACAAACAAGGTCAAACTCGACCAATGGCTCAATCAGGAAATCTGGTTCAGGGGAAGAAAAAAACCTCCTGCGAAGATAAAAGTTCGTGCAGTGAAAGAAGGCGACATCGTTAGGGTAGAATTGGCGGAACTTCCGGAATTCGTCAGATTCGAGAAAGCAAAGCGCGAAAGATTGCACAAGCCTGCCGAGAAACCGAAAGCCGAAGAGAAGAAAGAAGCTCCCGCGGTAGAAGAGAAGAAAGAAGAAAAAACAGAAGAAGAAAAGAAAGACGAAAAAGAAAAAGCCCAATCAACTGCCGATGTCCGCGCTAAGGAAGCGAAGCAGGACGCTAAGTTCCAGAAGTCTGCAGGCGCCCAGACAAAAGAGCCAAAGATTCGAAGAATGGCTCTGAAGAAATAACTATTTTCAGGATTTAATTTTTTCGTGGAGGTGTAAATCCTTAAGATTAAATCTCCTACATAAACTGAATAAATAAGCGAGGATTGTGGCTCAACGCTTTTTCGGAGCGTTAACATTAGAGGTTTAAGATACGAACGAGGGCAGTAACCATTAGAATAATTATTTAAGTTTAGAATTTATAGATTAATATGACCGGATCATTGATAAATAACGTCTTGATAATTTCTCTACCAATATTTGCCGCAGTAGTATTGACTCCAATTCTTACAAAACTTTTCTATAAGTTTTTTTATAACTCTTCTAACAAAAGAAAACTTAACGAAAATATTAAGAAAAAAATAATAAAGGCAATGACTAATGAAAAACAAAGACAAACAATTGAAAAATACATGGCTTTAGAAATGATATTGTTAATGATATTGTGGATAGGTTCAATAATCTTAGCATTCATCATAGCCAGAGAAACTAGGCTTTTGGAAAACTGGAATGAAAATACATTGGTTAATGGGATACAAGCTTTACTTTTTACATTAGTTTACATTAGTGCTGTGGCTCCGTGGAGTTATGTTTCAACATTTTTAACAAAAATAATGTTCAAACTAAGAAATCCTCAAATTGATCCTGTTATTTTAAATTATTGGACTACTGGGATGACTGTTAAAGAAAGTCCTTACAATTTAAAAAATATGGGTCTTGGGTTAGATATGTTAGAGCATAACAGGGCTATATGGCGAAAAGTGCTAAAAATATTTATCGGATTGCTTATTGCATTTATAGTTAGTTTGTTTTTATGATTTGTAATTCAATAATCACACTCTCCAACGAGGCAGTTGGCTAAATTTCGGTTTATAACACTCACCCAACCGAAAAGCTTAAATATAACCATTTATAACGAGTTATAAGGAGTTATAAGATAAGATGCCCACAACAATACAAGTTTCAGATAATGTAAAATCAGTTTTAGACAAAATGAAAATGATGGAAAGAGAAACCTATAATGAAGTTATAGAAAGAATGATCGAAGATGATTTAGAATTAAATGAGAAAACGAAGCAAGAAGTAGAAGAAGCTCGAAAGAGAGTAAAAGCTGGAAAGTTCATAACTCAAGAGGAAGCTAGGAAAAGGCTTGGATTATATGTCCTTTAAAATTATCTGGGACGAAAAAGCATACAATTCTTTACAAAAACTTGAACCATCGATAAGTAGGAGAGTTTTCAAGAAAGTTGAAGAATTATCAGATAATCCTTTTTCTAAAGATATTAAAAGATTAAAGGGTAGTAACGATTTCAGATTGAGAGTAGGTGATTATAGGGTTATTTTTTCTATTGAACAAAACACTTTACAAATTTTAAAAGTTGGACATAGAAAAAATATCTATGAAAGATAATTTTTATATCACAGACGAAAATGATGGAGAGTTAATCCTTAGGATTAAGTAATCATGGAGGCGTTAACCTTAAATCCTTTTACTTTCTTTTCTGTCTATGTCACAATTCCAACAACTCAAATCCGAACTAACCGCTTTGGCAAACCCAGAGCGAGCAAGACACTCACAACGCTTCTTCAAAACCGACAAAGGCGAATACGCCGAAGGCGACATTTTCCTCGGACTCACAAATCCCCAAATTCACGTCCTGACAAAAAAATATTCCTCTGTTGATTTTCCTGACCTTCAAGAACTTCTAAACTCAAAAATTCACGAGGAAAGACTGCTTGCACTCCTCATCCTGGTAAGAAAATTCCAAAAAGCAAAAAAAGATTCAAGGCTCCAATATTTTATCTACAATTTCTATCTAAAAAACACAAGAAATATTAATAACTGGGATTTAGTTGACTTGTCTGCTCATAAAATACTGGGAGAATATCTGCTAAGAAACCAGGACCAGACAATCCTTCGTCATTTGGCAAAATCCGAAAACCTCTGGGAACGCAGAATCTCAATCATCTCAACGATGGCATTCATAAGCGAAAGAAAATTCGGAGAAACCCTCGCTATCGCAGAAATCCTGCTTAATGATGAACACGACCTCATTCACAAAGCCGTCGGCTGGGCGTTAAGGGAAATCGGCAAGAAAAACCAAAACGTTCTCGAAACTTTTCTCCTGCAAAACTACAAAAAAATGCCCCGCACAATGCTCCGCTACGCGATTGAAAAATTCCCCGAAGACGTCAGACAAAAATATCTCAAGGGAACAATTCAACACCCTACTTTTCAATAACCGAACCACTTCATGGTAACATTTAAAAACATCTGGAAAGATATATTTCCACATGGAAAGAAAACTAACCATCCTAACACCTTTTTTCGAAAACCCTAATAAAAAATACAGCATCAGAGAACTTTCCAGAGCACTAAAAATAAATCATACTACAATCAGGCAGCATCTAAATAAGCTGGCTAAGGGGGGCTTCTTATCTTCAAAAATAGAAGGAGTATACACATTTTATCAGTTAACATTGTCTAAGAAGACGATTAATCTTAAGTTATATTTCAATCTTGAAAAAATAAGGACTTCTAATCTTATCGATGATTTAGAAAAAAAATTCGATTTTCCCGCGATTATTTTATTCGGAAGCTATGCTCAGGCCTATGACGATGCAAACAGCGATGTAGACATTTGCCTTATATCGAATATTGAAAAAGAGTTTTCAACTAAAAAATATGAAAAAATTTTGAAGAGAAAGATAAGTTTACATAATTTTACAAAAAATTCCTGGAATAAAACAAAAAAGTTAAATCCTTCTTTAATAAATAGTATTTGTAACGGAATTGTTTTATCAGGAGAACTCGAAGTAATATGAATTTTGAAAATAGCTTAAGAGAAGGGAAGGTGAAAAAAGTCCAGTCCAACCGGATAAGGGCAGCAAGTTTGTTCAAATCATCTGAACACGCGATTGAAACCGCCAAGTCCATGCAACTAACCCCCTGTTTCTCTAAAATCGATATTTCGGGAGCTTTATGAAGGATTAAGGGAATATTGCGAAGCAATTGGTTACTTGCAAGGTTATAAATTTCTTGACCACGAATCCATCGGATTCGGCAGGCTCGACAGCAGGTCTAATGCCACTGGCGGGTACATCCTTAATAGTGGCAATGGTCGGTTCGTCGGTAAAGCGCCGGAGGCGCCGAGCGCGCCAGGCAATGTTGATTCTGAAGCTCCTACATCTCAGACAATTAAGCCCCATACACTTGTTCAATTGCAGGCATTTGACCATGCTGTGAAAAGACTAGAGTCAATTGTTCGCCCTGATGTTCTGGCACCCATTATTGAATTAAGAAAGAGATTGTAGATTCAGACAACTAAAAGACTTAACTGTAAAAGTATATCATGCGAATTTAATCAAACACGGGCAACTTTCTGTTTGGAGTGTCGTTCCAAAATTAAAATTCTACGGAACTGTTTAATGTTATAGTTCAAAGAGCAAATAAACAATTTTTAAAACCAAATCTAAAAAATCAAAAACAATTTAAAACCCTCCATCTCCTAAAAAATATGCCTCCTGAAAAAACAATTCAAGAACTTCTGAATTTCTCCCTAATAAATATAGACAAACCAACCGGCCCAACTTCCTTCCAAGTCTCCCAATTCGTAAAAAATTCCCTGAAACTTTCAAAAACCTCCCACATGGGAACTCTCGACCCGCAAGTAACAGGAGTTTTACCGATCACACTTGGAAGAGCTTGCAAACTATCAAACTATTTCATGCACAAAGACAAAACATACATCGGAATCATGCGCTTACATGAAATCGTCCCCGAAGAAAAACTAAAAAAAGAAATTTCAAATTTCATCGGAAAAATCGCCCAACTCCCTCCTGTCCGTTCAAGAGTAAAGAGACAACTAAGAGAAAGAGAAATAAAATCTTTCGAAATTCTTGAAATCGCAGAAAAAGACATTCTTTTCAAAACAGAAGTTCAGGCAGGAACTTACATCAGAAAATTAATCCACGACTTGGGAGAAAAAATTGGCGGCGCGCACATGCTCGAATTAAGGAGAACACAAGCCGGAATCTTCTCAGAAAACGATTCAATAAACCTTTACGACTTTGAAAAAATAATCCAAAACGAAGACGAGCTAAGAAAAATTTTAATTCCCGCCGAAGAAGCAATAAAAAAAGTTCTCCCAACTGCTCAACTTTCGCAAGGTGCAAATCTAAAACAAATCCTTACCGGAAAGCCGTTGTTCAAAACCGACCTCTCCAAGATTCCAGAAGAAGAAACCTTCGCGCTTTTCGACAAAGAAAAATTCATCGGCGTTTACCACAAGGTCGAAGAAAAAGACATAATTGCAAAAGCCGAGTTTGTTTACAATTAGATTGTTATGTAAAATCCAGTTCCAAACTATCTCAAAACTTCTAATTCTTAATAAAATCTTCAAAAAGAACATTATTATAAATCTCTCACGCAGAAGTATCCACTATATCTTTTAATGATTTGAAAGTTGTCTGCGATACTGAATTTTAATGGGAATTATTTCAATGTACTCCCCCAATTTTCTTCTATGAGTTAAGCACACGAGAAGGTTTTTTATCTTGTTTCTTTACTGGATTTCTTCTTTCAACTTCCTTAACTAGTTATTCTATATCGCTACAAGCATACATTTCAGAATCATCTTCGGTACTCAAAAGTGCGTAGTGTTCATGATAGCCATCCTACCTCGGAACAAATACTGCCTTAAGACTTAAATCTCTCAGAAATTCCGGAGCACCATTAATTTCTTCGTAACGAAATCCTCAGTAATCCATAAATCTTCATATAAACCTCGTTTATAAAATTTATTGCATTAAAAATACCATTAAATATCTTGTGAATATTAATCTCGAAAAGATAGTATTTTTCAAAAAATACTCTCAACAAAATTTACAACCAAACCTATAAAAACTCTCCTCCCCAATTAAAAAAATGAAAAAAGTTTTCATCGTTCACGACTGGGACGGCTCTCCCAACGAGCCAATGTTAAATTGGCTAAAAAAAGAACTGGAAAAGAAGAATTTTTCAGTTACCGCCTTAAAAATGCCAAATCCTTCTGAGCCAAAAATCGACGAGTGGGTTTCATTTCTCCAGAAAAAAATTTCCAAACCTGATGAAGACACTTTTATCGTCGCGCACTCCATCGGCTGTCAGGCACTCTTGAGATTCTTTTCTCTCCTTGCTCCTGAAGAAAAAGTTGGAGGGGTTGTATTAATTGCTCCCTGGACCAAATTACAAAATCTCGAAATGCCAGAAGATGTATCAATTGTAAAACCCTGGCTTGAAATTCCGATTCCTTGGGAAAGAGTTGCTGATCAGACTTCAAAATTCGTAGCAATATTCTCAAATAACGATCCGTTCGTCCCTCTCTCAGAAAAAGAAATCTTCAGAAAAAAACTAGGAGCCAAGATAATTGTAGAACCCAACAAAGGACACTTTACCGAGCAAGACGGCGTCACTGAACTTGCTTCAGCATTAGTAGAACTTCTTGAAATGTCCAATTAAAAAATTTCTCTCAATTCTTTCGTGATAAAGTCAACGTACTCAATACTTCCATTTTTCTCACCCTTTCTCGCGACAAGAATATCTTTGAAAACTCCTCGCTCAAGTAAAAAGAAACATTTCTCTTTCTCCGTCTTGTCCAAAATCCCGTTCATCTTAGACTCAACTCCAATCACCTTGTAAACCTGAAAATCATCCTTCTTCTCTCCAACAATCGGCTTGAACGCAATGAAATCCGGAAACCCCGTGCCAATCCCCATAAACCCTCTCCCCGGAACAAACTTCCGCCTCGTCGCTATTATCTCCATTTTCTCAAGATCAACATTCTTCGTCCATTTGTCCGTAATCCACCCGTTCGCTTCAAGATGCTTCCGCACAACCAGCTCAAACCGCGCCCCAGCTGCCCGATTCTTTTTCCCCATCGAAGATTTAGAAATTTTCGGTTCCATATACAAAAAAAACTAACTCTAACTTTTATATCTATCCCTGACCAGAATATCGATTAATAATCCACCCAACCGCCACCACAATCAAAATCACCGGAATCCACGGAATGTTAATCTTCAAATAACCCAATTCAGACATCAGCCAAGACACCGCAAATATCAAAAGGATAATTGCAAGCATCGGGAATCTTTTCCTCATCATCAAAGGTTAAAGAGCCATTAATTTATAAACTTGATGTAACAAATCTTATGATACATTTCTTGTTACCTCCGTTATTACATATAAAAGAACTTAAAGGATAGCTATTTATATTTGTAACTTACAAGTAGTTAATTATAGAAAGGTTTATAAATTTTCTATCTGACTTGTTTTTATGATGGTATCAGAAGAACAGAAGAATTGGAATACCGTTGATTTACGTCAAACATTTCCACAAATAAATCGAAGCGAGTTAGATTTAGAAGGAAGTCTAAGAAGAAGTGGGGGGAGAGAATTAATTAGAAGAGGAATTTCAGTAATATGGGCTCCTGAATCAGTAAGCTATTCGGGTATTATAGGATTGCATGGAACAAGTATAGAAAATCTTGTTCAAATCATTGAAAGTGGAAAAATGCTTCCTAGAACAGAAAAAACCGAAATCCACGAGGAAGATTATGACGATAGAATTTATGTAGTTCCATTTGCAGAAGCATTTCAATGCCATCCCCTCGGAGATCAATTAACTCCGGTTCCGGCAAAAAAGGTAGTTAATACTGCAAGGTCTTATGCTTCAATGGCAGCGTTCTATAGTTATTTTCAAAAAGAAATGCCTGGAGTAATTGATTCTATAAATTATGTTGCTACATTGCTAATGCCAGATTCTGAAATGGCTGCAAGGACAATAACAGAAATGCAAGAAAGAGCAGTTAGGATTGGATATGATGAACAGAAGGTTGCCGATACATTTGAAGCGGCTAAAAATAGAAGAGGAGCAATTTTAGCTTTAGGTTTGCCTACTCTATTTAAATTTGATTACCAAAATGGAGATAGAACTCCTGGAAGAGAGGCATACATCAGAACTAAAAATGGTTTGCCTCTAGAAGCCATTACTGGAATTGAAATTATTAGTCCTACTGAAAAACAAGAAGTTATGCAAAGATTATAAGTTAATAATTTTTCAATATAATCTCAAATTTAGAACTCATCTAAAAAATTATGCTCACTTTTCCGGGCTGAAATTATAACCTAGCTACCAGAAGGTCCACTATCTTAAACCTGTTAAATTCTGATGTAGACTCTGTCCGGAATAGATTTTTCGGTTGATTTTACGATTTCCACATACTTCGACTGTCGTCGAATCCCGCCCTATCCACCCCAACCACCCCAAATTTACGTAAAACCAACAAACTCCGGACAGAGTCCCGATATAGGAAGATTTATATATCATGTAAGATACAACTTACTATGATAGAAATAGACACCACGACTATAAGCTCTAAGGGACAGATTGTGATTCCGTCAAATATGAGGAAAGGAATCAAAGAAGGAGATAAGTTTCTAATTATTAAAGATAATTCTAGCTTCCTGCTTAAAAGAGCAGATGAACTAGACGAAAAATTTAAGGAGGACTTGGAATTTGCTCGCAGAACTGAAGAGGCTTACAAAAGACATGAAAGAGGCGATTTCAAGACACTCTCTGTTGATAAGTTTCTTGAAGAACTTGAGAAATGGTGAATGTTAAGTTTGATGATAATTTTCAGAGAACTATCTCTAAAATAAAGGATCAGGAAATGCAAAAAAGTATTAAGAATAAGATTAAGAAAATTATAGAAAATCCTGAAATCGGCAAACCAATGCGCAACGTAAGAAAAGGAACAAGAGAAGTTTACTTTGGAGGAGGATCTTTTAGGATTTCATATAATTACTATAAAGAACAAGATACGTTGGAATTTCTTGATTTCTATCATAAAGACGAGCAATAAAACTGTTACACTTCATTTTAGTGTCTTATAAAGCATCGAACATTCGGCTTTGTAGCTTCTCCCAGATATTTAATTTAAGAGATTTTGCACTCGCTTAATTTCGCATAACACCACAAATGTCCAACTTATTATAACCAGACTCTCGCCTGCCCCAAAATACAATACAAAAATAAAAAACAAATCTTTCCTTACAAATCTCTGGCCTGTATCGTTCGTCGCCCGTTTGCTTTAGCTCTTTCGCAAGCCTGCATAACATACCAGACAGCAACTTCATTCAACGCGTTAGCAAAATCGCCCGCGACGTTGTGGTTCTTAGCAATGTCCTTGACTTTCGACTTTACGATTAGCATTTCCTTAGCCATGCTTTTTCCGAGATAGATGTCCTTTGCCTGGACTGTCCTGCGCCCATTCGCATCAGCTCTTCTCACAGCATTCTTAATTTCTTCAAGTGCTAGTTTGTCAAGTGCATCAGCAAAATCCCCCGCGACATTGAAATCCTTAGCGACTTCTCTTATCTTGCTCTTTACGATTAATTCTGTCATTTTCAACCTCCTTTTTGTTCTTAATATCCAACGGCTTCATAAACGGAAATAAAATTACATCCCGAATAGACTCTTGTCCCGTCAAGAGCATTGTTAATCTGTCAATTCCAAGCCCGTATCCCGCGGTCGGAGGCATTCCATATTTCAATGCGGAAATAAAATCTTCATCTAAGGGCATTGCTGCTTCATCTCCTTTTCTCAACAATTCTGCCTGTTCTCTCAGCCTCTGTTCTTGGTCAAGCGGATCATTCAACTCGTCATAAGCTTTCATCATCTCTGCCCCATTCACCAGCAACTGAACAGAGTTTATTTTACTTGGATCTTCTTCATTCCGCTTTGCTAAAGCAATCATCTCAACAGGGTAATGGGTAAGAAACGTCGGCTGAATTATGCTCGGCCTTGCAACTCTCTTATATAATTCATCCAGCAAGGCCCCGTAATGCTTGCACTCTCTAATATCCACTCCCTTAATTTCTCTTTTCTCAATCTCTTTTTTTAGGGAATTAAAATCTTTAACTTTATCTATATCGATTCCTGTCTCTTTCAATATTAAATCTCTAAACTTCACCCTCTTAAATGGTGTCTTCAAGTTTATTTCCTTGCCCTGATAACTTATCTTTTCAGGCAATCCAATTTCTTTCCTAAAAAGATTAAACAACTCTTCTGTAAACTCGATATGAAACTCATAATCCTTGTAAGCCGCATAATACTCCATCATCGTGAATTCTGGATTATGCTCTCTGTCTATGTCTTCATTCCTAAAATTCTTGCAAATAGTAAAAACTCTTTCATAGCCCCCAACAATCAACCTTTTCAAATACAACTCTGGAGAAATTGCCAAGAACAAATCAATATCAAGTGCATTCAAATGCGTCTTAAACGGCGCAGCAGAAGCTCCTCCATAAAGTGTTTGCAGAGCAGGGGTTTCAACTTCAAGAAATCCCTTTTCTTTAAGCAAACTTCTAACAATATCAATTATTTTCTCACGCTTTTCAAAAACTGCTCTAACATCGGGATTCATCACCAAATCAAGATATCTCTTCCTGTATCTCTCTTCTTTATCCTGCAGACCGTGCCATTTATCCGGCAAAGGCAAAATCGACTTTGAGAGCAATTCAAGTTTCTCAACAACGACTGAAAGTTCTCCCCTCTTTGTCCTGAAAATCGTTCCTTCCACTCCAACAAAGTCCCCAATATCAACATACTTTTTGTAAAACTCTCTAACATTCTCATCCGTCTCTCCTTCCTGAAGCAAAATCTGAATCGTTCCGGTGGAGTCCCGCACAACACCGAAAGCGATTTTCCCCAGCTCCCGCGAAGACATCAATCTCCCCGCAACTCTTGC
This sequence comes from Candidatus Pacearchaeota archaeon UBA73, assembly GCA_002496015.1. Lineage (GTDB taxonomy): Archaea > Nanobdellota > Nanobdellia > Pacearchaeales > GW2011-AR1 > UBA73. Next base: position 112,704 of record DAIF01000001.1, read on the forward strand.
AACATCTCTTTTTTTCTCCTCCGGTTTCAGCCCCTCAAACTTTTTTTGCAGCTCACCCGCTTGATTTTTCACCTCGAACTTGTAAGGATAAGGATTAATTCCCTGCTTCCTAAGCTCTTTGATCTTCCTCAACCGCTCAGAAACAATTTGCTCTTCTCTTCCCATCGCCAATTAAGAAATAATGCGTTTATAAGCTTTCTCTCACTATTTTAAGCCAAAACCTAACTTTTAAATAATGTGTTCTCTTGCTAAAAAAGGAGGTCGAAATGGAAGAAAAAGAAGAAACTACTTCTGAGGAATCCAAAGAGGAGTCTGAAGACTCTGAAGAGGAATCCGAAGAATCAGAAGACGACTCTGACGAAAGCTCTGACGAGTCCGAAGACTCTGAAGAAGTCGCAGAATCAGAAGAGAACGAATAAATAATCTTTTCTTTTAATTTTCCTTTATATTTTTAATACCCGAAATTCCTTGAAATCTTGAAATCTCTCTGGTTTTTCCTCAACGTTCCTTATCTGAGTATGCTGTGTTCCTCTCTTGCACAACGCAGTCATTTCATCAACTTTATTCTTATCTCCTTCGAGAAAAATTTCTGCTCTGCCATCTTCTAGCTTCCTTATATATCCGCGAACATCCAGTCTTTTCGCACTCTCAGATACAAACTGTTCAAAAAACATGCCCTGCACACTTCCCGTCAAAAACAATCGTAATGACTTTTTCATCCTTTTGATAAAACTCCCTGATTAATATAGTTTGTGCTTGCTATGCGTAGTCCGTATCTTCTTCTTTCTTATTTTGATTATCTTCTATCAACTTGATGTAAGGAACTTCCTTCCAATCTTTGCCAAGTATTCTGGCACTTTGCTTATCAATCTCCAACGGAAGTCCGGCCAAGATTACTCCTTGCTCTGATCCATCGACAATAGAAAAGTCCGGAACTTTGCATTTCACAATGTCATGTATAGCATATTTTATCGGCCACTTCCTTAATTTATTTTTCGTCTTTGAGAAAAATCCTTTGTAATGCTCTGCGGGAAAAGCTCCAAGCATCGTTGATAATGAACTGTTTACAATAGTCTCTTCGTTGAACCCCAGTTTCGGCAGAACAATAACAAAACTTTCAAGCAGCAGCTTCGGGTACTGAACATCTTGGAATTTCAGGAATTCGTAATTCTCCATAACTTGTGTCTCTGCCCTGTTCAAATCCACAAGGCTCACATCATATCTCTCTGCCAGCTTATCGTATCCCAGCATCTCAAACAAATCCTCTGTCGGGATGCCATCAGCGCCTTCAGCTATGAAAATCTCTGCAACAGGATTCTTGTGCATCAGCACAAACTTCAGAACACTCTCCGTAAACTCTCTGGACGTTGACTCTTCAATACGGGTAGTCAAATTCGGCTTTAGGACAATTTTGTCATATTTTTTCAACTCTCTATGAATCTTCAGAATATCAAGCAGTCTAAACACGCTTTCCTCATAAGATTTGAACTTGATTGACGCTCCCTTTACTTCCGAAACCATCAAAATTCCCGGTTTAGAGAGTTTTTAATTATTATTATGCTCAAAAGGTTCATTTAATTAGCACCAAGGAAACCCGAACATCTTCCCAAACAAGCATCCAAAGAAAGACCTTGTCATAGGGCTTAATGAAAGCTCCCCTTCAGATAACTCAATAGTCGGATTCGTAGGATCGCATCTATCCCACTCATTCCCAGTCACCTTTCTCAACCTAACGCATCTTTTGTCGAAAGTCAGATCATAATAGAACTCTACTTCTGGTTCTTCGAGAATGTTTTCGATCTCCTCATCCCGCCCTTGGTCTAAATCCTCCTCGTCATTCTCTCTCTCCTCTTCCTCCGGAGAGAGCGCCAGACAATCCTGTGGGCAGCTTTCTGCAGTTTCATTTTCACTGCAGATTCCATCTCCACAAGTAACATTAGTCTGATTAAATTCTCCGAAAAAACACTCAATCCAGACGAGCTGGCTAACATTTGTACAATTTGTTAGGTCTTGGACAATTTGATCAGTCAGGTATTCCCAGGTGACATTGACAATTACTCCTCCAAACGGACACTCCCAGCAAGTCGGTCCGGATGGCATGATCGGACCGACTTCTCTTTCCACTACAACTGGGTCTTCCCAAACTTCGCCGGTTCCGGTTGTCGGGTAGTCCTCAGGTGCTCCTCTGAAATCTCCGGGCATTATTATAATCCCACCCTGCAATTTTTGAACTGGCCTTTTGTCCAAAAACGAAGCCGCCCCAAATATCACAACAGCCAACATTAGAAATACAAAAACCAGATACCACCAATTTTTTCCCATTCTTTAAATAGGGCTTTAATATTTTTAAAGCTTCTTAAATTACAATCTGCCCTCTGCTTCCCTTCTGTCCAGTTCGTTGTTCACAATTGCGATAGTCTGCGACGCAAAATACGTCTTCGGCCCGATAGAAACTGGAACATAAAGTTTCTTTAGCCTCTTCAATTCTTTTGCAGGCAGCCCCTTGTGGTCTCCCAAAATAAAAATAGGATTTGCTCCAATCTCAACAGTTCTTATATCTTCTCCCTTCGGATCAAGCGCATAAATATTTCTCCCTTCATCCGCAAGCTCGTTCGCCAGTTCAAGAAACCCTTTCTTCTCTATCCAAAACCCTGGAAACACTTCATGCTTCTCTCCCTCTCGATATTTATACAACATTTTCTTGATAACTGCTGAAACGTTCGTCTTCGCCAGATAAATCTTATCAACTCCTGTCCGCCCTTCCGTCACCGGCTTCATCTCAATGTGCCTCGGCGGCGTCGGCGGACCCGCAAAACACAAATGCAGCTTCGCGTCAGTCCTGATTGCATGACTCAAAAAGAACGTCGCAATAACAGTATGAATTGCAATATCAATTCTCCCTGATTCCTGCAAATTATCTTTGATGTAACTTCCCGCCGTCGGCGCCGTCCGCGAATAATAGATGAACTCTCTCATCGCTGTCTAAAATTTTAATGCTTTAAAGCTCTTTGCCTGATTACTAAGCCCCACTCAAAGATTTAAACAGAAAATCCCAACATTTGAACCTTCGTTAGATTACATATTCTCCATTACTCTCTAAAAGATAATTTGCGTTTACAAAGTAACTTCCATCAAGGATAGGACTTCGACTGACCTTTACGCTTTTTCTAATCGATTTCATAAAATCATTGGTCTACGGGAAGGCCACGAAGCGTTCCCATCTCCAAAATTACAATTTTTTTTGCCTCACCATCTCGAATAGGAACAACAAAATTGGTCGCTTCTGCAGGATTATACCTCTCTCCTTGATTATTAAAGAGAGCCACAAGACCCTTTTTAGATTCTCCCGATCTCACATTAAATGTCTCTGGAAGCAACTCTCTTTTAAGATTTTTATATATTCCTTCCGAATCGGCCATTATTAACCAGAAGACAATTGACACAGGATTCAAAACAGAGAGCGTTATCATCACCGCTTTCTCATCAGCCGTCGGCTCAGGGCCCTCAAGCATATACCTTAAATCTTTATGTGGCAAATAGTGCCAAGAATTCTGCCCATTAGTCAAACCACTCCCTCCGAGATAAACCTCAATGTCGGACTGTCCTCGATTTTCAAAACCAAAATAATTAATTAATATTCTCCTATCCTTAAACGCCTCAAAATTAAAACCGATGTAGTTTACCGCCTCTGGCTGGGTATCTAAGGGCTCAACGCCGATTCTATAACTCTCGTTCTGTACTCTCACAGTGCACTTCTCGTAATCAATATCTGGCTTTTTATGCACAATAGAACAACCCGTATTAAGAACCAACGAGCCGGTCACCACTGCGCTCATAAGGTCCCTTGTTGTTTTTCTCATGGAATTAAAATCCATAATCTTTTTAAAAACCTTTTGTAATATCTGCTTGAAGGCGTAAAATTTAAATAAATTTCAACTTTCTTTTTTCAATGAAGAAATCAATGCTTTCGGCTATACTTGCTTCAACAATCGCCTTAAGCGGGTGCACAACCTATGCACCAAGATACGACTCTCAAGGCAGATACATTGGTGAGCAGGAAGTGGAAGATCCCGGAAGAACTGTCGCGACAATAGGTGTTTTAAACGGCGGGCTTCTCGGCTTAGCTCTTCAGGCGATGGGCGACCATACATCAAAGGAACAGCAAAGACAGATAAACGAAGCTAGAATGTATGGCATGCAAAGACAAATAAATCAATTTTCTGGAAATAATCAATTCCGCCAACAAGTTTACATTCCACCGCAACAAAATCTTTTTTTCGCATGCAATAATTTTATGGACTTTGACGAAGACGGCTATCTTTCCCCTCAGGAAATCGTAGGTAAAAAAGACCAGTTCAATATTGGGGAAAGTATTCATTTTGTTTCAATTGCTCCAAGACTTCAAGGTCAGGCAATTATCTTCGAACTTTACGACGGCAATGGTATATTAGTAGACGCAAGTTCTAAGACTAAAAAATTAAGTTTTTCTGGGAATTATTATTCTACCCCTATTGCTCCGCCGCAAACAGCCGGTTCTTACATCGGGGTTTGGTATGCAAACGGCAAGGTAATAAACACCACACCCATTTTAGTAAAAAGTTAATTATCAATTACAACTCGCTCGCCTTCGCCACAATCTGACATGCATCCGGCCGTGGCTGGTTGCCTTGGAAATCTTCGCACTTTATGTAATAAGTCACATCTTTCTTCCATTCAGCTGTGTGAACATCCCGCTTCGTCGCATCTTCATAAAGCATCACAATTCCATCTTCAACGTTATAGTTGCAATTTGTGTTTGAGTAATAGCATTTTGCTTCCTCGCTGGTTATCACCTTCAAAGCATTTCCGTCTTTAAACACGCGGGTCACCAAGGGGTCTGTCGTATCAGTAACAACTCTAAACATCGTGCTGTTCGTAGCAAGATTTCCGCCAGCATCAATACATCTAAAGTGATAAATGTAATATCCAGCAGCTAAATCAAGCGTCTGGTTGTGCAGGTAAACATTTCGTGTGTTATCCATTATGACAAATCTTCCGGTCTCAGTGTTAGAGAACGAGCAAGTTGCTTTTCCATTGTCCGCACCGTGCGCAGTCTCTACTTCAAGCATTACTGGTATCGTCGTCGTGCTTCCTGTAAAATCTCCCCTAGGTCCGGTCCTTGCGATAACAAGTTCTTCAGTTCCCTTGAGCAGTAGCGGATAGCTGGTCGCCATTATGTTTCCAGCCCTGTCTTCGCATCTGAAATAGAATCCGTTATCTACTCTATTTACAATCCCAGTCAATTGTGCAGAGCATACATAATTCAGGTCTGCATTTATCTGGTAACTCTCCTTCCCACAATCCATGACATTCTCCATATCGCTATATGCCTTGTCTATTCTGCTCCACTTGCACTCGCTTGGCTCGTTCACATAAATTTCTATCGGAACCGAATCAACATTATACTGCACCGGTCTCCCTGATTCTATCGAGCTTCCTTCAATCGTCGGCTGTGTCGTGTCCGGCCCGTCATCAACACAGAAACTGAACGCGACTGCCGCGCTGTCTTCCCCATTTCCATTCTTGTCCATGCACCTCACCCAAAGCGTGAATGTTCCGTCAACCCCGATTTCAGGCACAACGTCTCCTTCCTCTTGAGTGTTCGGCACTTTCAATCTCTGAGTGTGCTCCTCAAGAAACAATGCTGATTCTCCAAATAGGAACTCCATTTCGCTGTATGTCGTCTTCGCATTATAATCAACTCGGCACTGTGCCGGTTCATCAGTTTTTACTCCAAACTCAAGCACGCTAAACGCCGGCAGGCAAGTGTCCTTTCCGGCATTGTCCTGTATCAAAAATCCTCTGTTCGGCGGGCTTATTCCTCTGTCCGGCGCGTACCGATATCCGTCAGTAAGCGCTTCCTGCCACGGCTCCATGTGCGGCGCGGACGTGTCCCCTTTACTTTTCCAAAAACACATCTCTTCAGTCGTCCCTGCATTAACTATTTCGCACGCCTGTCCCAAGCTTCTGCATCTGTATTCAGAGCACGGCATCAAAGGATCGTTATTGCATTCCTCGCATCTAGCTCCCCCTGTCGGCGGCTCCCACGCCTGGCACTCAAATCTTATGAGCTCTTTCTTTTCTTTTTTATACGTCAGAATTATTACTGCCGCAGCGACACCCGCCCCGATCAGGACTGCACCAAACCCCGAAGTTGCAAACGCGCCAAAACTTCCAGGTGTTACCGCAACACCGGGAGTTCCCGCAGCAGCGGCTGCAGCCGCATTTTTGCCGACAAGAAAAAGCGATGCTCCGACAAACGTTCCGGCTCCTAAACCCAACCCCACCGAAGCTGCTTGTTTGTCATTCAGTCCAAACGCCCCTGCAAGAAAATAAGCTGCCCCGCCGACAATCCCCCCCCACACAAGACCGGAAAACAAAGCTCCAGCCCAAATTGCCCCGGCAGACCCTATACCAAACGCCTGCCCGCCAAAGACGCTCTGAAGAATTCCTGCCTGCGGTGCTACCTGCGGTCCAGCGTTATTCCAAGCGTTGGCCGCCGGGTTCCATGTAGTCGGGCTGGTAAGTGCCGTTCCCTCTGCATTTACTAAACCTGCTGTCTGCCCATTTGCAAATACGACTGCTTGGGCAGTCTGCCCATTTGCCATTCCGATTGTCTGAACCGGTCCCGCCCCAAGTGCCTGCGCATCAACAACAGTCATCCCAGGATGAAATGTATTTGCCATAGGAATCTGTGCTAACTGTTGTTGCGTTAAAGCTGTTCCACTAGCCTGCCAAGCGCTAGCTGATTGAGACCAAGTCGCTGTAAAAGCTTGTCCATTTTGAATCGCAACACCTACTGTGGCATCAGGCGCAGCGAGAATAGTCGCAGAACCTCCGCCAACAAGTTGTGCCCCAGGTAAGAATCGTGCAGTCGTGGTTGTCATTAATGCAGTAGGAATACCGCTAGCTGCCCCCCCTACTGGTGCTACAGGAACAGGGTTATATATAGGACCAACAAAATCCCCTGGAAGGAAATAATCCTCTGGAAAGATATAACCATCTGCCCAAGGACCCGGGATATTTGGATGGACCGGACTTACACCAACAGGTTTAGCCATAGTTGCTGCAGGCAACTCAGTAGTAATCGCACTCGCCCTCGCACCAAAACTCTCACTAAAAATAAACGCGATTGCAAAGCTCGACAAAATCAATAATACAATCTGGAAAATTGCAGTATTGTAAATAAAATAATTCCTCTTTCTTAACATTCTTTTCTAAGAATAAAGTTGTTTATAAAGATTGTGAGATCTCGTAACAAATGTCTAAGGAACAACATTAATCCCAACCTCTTTAACTTTTTTGCCGCCAGTTGTTACATTAATCGTATAATAGCCAGGTTTATTAAAATTCACTGGAAACATAGATATGAAACCTCCAATACTATTGGCTTCCAAGTTTGACTCATTAATAAATCGGTCACCCTCATAAAGTTTAACCGAAAAGGATTGTCCAGGTTTTGCACATTTAATATCCAAGCAAAGACCTGTTCTCTCTCTTGAAACGCTAAAATTATTTTTTCTCTCTCCCACCTCTTTTTTTCTCTCTCCCACTTCTTCCACAAATGCCCAGTCAATGTTCCCATTGTTGTTGTGGTCATTCCATAAAAACGAATAAAAATCAACTTTCAAATCTGTAACCCAAGCACCTTGTTGATACTGTTGAACAGGTTGACTTGCTGGCCATCTGTCGCCATGATGTACATAATGTTCCACATTACTGTTCCCTATCATCTGCATTCCCCTCCCCATTAAAACAGCTTTTCTGGCCGCATCATAATTTCTAATCGCTCCAGCATAGTGTGCTCCCCCCACCACCCCCAATAAACCCACACTAAAAAAGTTAGCAATATCCGCAGCAGGGTTGCTAGCCTGCGTGCTAGCCTGCGCCTTCCTCATCATCGCTTCTCTTTCCTCAGGATGCGCCTCCCAATATCTTATCGCATCAGGACTTCCCGGAAAACCGCATCCGCTAGCAAGCCCCATCAGCCCCGCCATCGCCGTAGTTATTAATTTCTTTCCCATCAAAAACCAAGCACCGAGTATTATTTAAATATTTCTTCCTAAATTACTACAATTAAGTAATGCCATAACTTTTTATAGGGTCTTGCCTAAAACAATTTATGATCCAAACATTAGAGGAACGAACGACTAATATCCCACAACTGCTTCTCTAAGAAGTGTTCCTTCAGAATTAAAATATACTGCTGCAGAAAGAAGTTATCTGGGCTCCTTTGCAGATACAAATTATTCAGGCGATTGTATGACCTGTAATAACTGTGGGTCCGGGGACTGTAATTCCTGTTGCGAGGAAAGCGGCGATTAGAGGAGATAATTTTTAGAATTATCACAATGTCACAAAGAAAGTTTTTTATCCAGTGGGATTCGACAAATAATTGTAATCTAAGATGTTCTCATTGTTACCATAACCGAGAAGGTCCAGATCATGCAGAGCATCATCAGACTGACGAATTAATGACTTTTAATGAAGTTGCTGCAATGATTGATGATCTGGATCAAACAGCAAAACATTGGGAATTCACTCCCAGATTTCAAATCTCTGGCGGAGAGCCAATGAAGCGGCATGACCTAATAGAAATACTCAGTTATACGCAATCTCTTAACATGGAGACAAGGCTTCTAACTAATGGAACTTTAATTTCAGAAGCAAAGGCAAGAGAATTACATGAAAAAGGAATAAAAAGACTACAAATCTCGCTCGATGGTTCACAAGAAAGGCATAATAAAATTCGTGGAGGGGGGTTTGCATACAGTCTTGCTCTCGAAGGAATTAGAAATTGTGCACGGGCTGGAATAAATGTTACCGTTTCTATGACTGCCATGCAATCTAACAAGCTAGAATTTGAAGATGTAGTAAATGCTTCGATAAGTTCTGGAGCTAAGTATGTTGGTTTTCAGTCATATGTTCCTAATAGCCAATTTGGGCTACAAGACCCTGAGTTTATGGGCCCAAAAGAAACTTATGAGTTGTTTCAAGTGGCTAGAAGATTAAGTAATAAATACAAAGGACAAATAACAATTTTGCAAACAGAAGTTCTTTGGCAATTGATGCAATGGGATACTCAAACAAAGCAATCTGCTCGGGAAAGTGGAAAATTTCTTAGCGGTTGTGGCGCAGGATTTTCTGGATTATCTGTTTTGTCAGATGGGACAGTCTATCCTTGCAGAAGACTGCCGATTTCGATTGGTCACATCAGTGAAGGCATAAAAAAATTAATGACCGAAAACGATGTTTTGAAAAATCTAAGAAACTTAGAAAGAATTAAACAAAATGGTTGTTGTGATGCAGTAAATTATTGCAGAGGATGCAGGGCGGTAGCCTATGCGGTTACTGGCGATTACATGGCTCCAGATCCAATGTGTTTTAAACAGTTTGTTCGTCCAGAGGATATAGAACCCCGCATTATTAGAAGATGATCGAAGTAAAAAAATTGACCGGCGAATATTTGAATGACCTTAAACCCAAAGAAGTCTTGGATTTAGGCTGCGGCTTAGGTAAAAAATCTCTCAGGTTCTTGAAGGGAGGCACAAATGTCACAGGCATTGACAAAAATAAATTTAGAATTTCTCAAGAACATTTTAAATTTATTCAATCAGACATAAAAGAATATAAATTTGAAAAACAATACGATCTGATAATTGCTTCTTTAATCTTGCATTTTTTTAGGGAAACTGTGGCAATAAAAATAATAAAACAAATAAAGGATCACACCCTAGAAGGGGGATTAAATTTCTTGATCTGTATGTCTAATGAAGACTCCTGTTCAAAAGAAAAATCAGAAAACTTCTATCCTTCTCTCAAAAAACTTAAAGAGTTATATTCTGGCTGGGAAATTGTTAAGGAAGATCAAGACTTCACCGCCGAAGAAGAACATGGTGACTTGCCACCACACAATCACAATTTAATTTTTCTCTTAGTCAAAAAAGTAATTTGATATTATCGCAATGGGTTTATTTCTTCTTAAGCTCCTCTTCAAATATTCTATATCCACTCGTTCGTCCCGCCGCCCCCGCGATGTTCACCTTCGGTCCGCAATCCCCCATTGCCATACACAACTGCACCCTTTTCAACTGATTAGTTTCATCCAAACACTCGCAATTTTCAACACACTCCCAATCCCCTCCTGTCAATCCTTTTTCGTAAGTAACGGGGCAAAGAGCGTTCGCCTGCGCACAGATTCCGACTGCTTCAGTGTTATCTCCTTCTTCAGTTCCCCAGAATTTCAGACCCGGAGGTGTCTTCGGAACACACGCCCCAAGTTCTCTCTCTCCACTCCTTATTTTTGCAAGCTCTCCCTTCGCTGCCTGCAAGGAAGATTTGTCAATAGCAGAGCCGTTTCCAAGTCCACCTATTAAAACATATTCAATCCCGTCAAGCCACACACAATCTCTTTGGTCAGTATTCTCGCAATCCAGTTTTGTAAATATTGCAGTGCAGTCCTGCCACCTATTCACTCTGCACGCCGCCTCACTGTATCCCGCAACGTTGTTCTCAATACACTCTTCCTGCCTGAAATCCGCACACGGCTCAACAATCACTTCCCCGTGCGAACACAAATATCTGTAAAACTTGCTCCCGACAGGAACATCTCCCCCTCTGAAATTATTATTTATGGGCAGATTCCCCCGAATATCCCTAAGCGCACCTTGCAAAAGTCCGCTAAGATCATTTTGATTAGTCTCTTGAAACGTGAAATCCCTGTTCGTGTCAAATCCGCACCAGCTTTCTCCGTGCAATCTCGCAATTCCCCCAGTCATCTCCGACGCCCTACAATTCAAATCTATGCAGATGTTCGTTCCGTATGTCGGTCTTGTCGTCCCTGCCCCGGTCGGCGCGCAATAACTTCCTAATAGATAATTACAATTCCCGCACGTCTGTGAATTTATATTCCCATCTCTCGGCCGGCACGCTTCTGATTTGTCAATTAAATAGGTCCAATAATTATCATCTCTGATTTTCTGCGCGTCATAAATGTTCGCGGGGTTGCCGCAACTATCAACAAAATAAACTTCCTCTTTCCCTTCCACGCACGTTGTCTCTTGGCTCTTTCCGCAATTAGTATCTAACTCAGGCGCCGAGCACAAAAATCCTGGGCAGAATTTTACATTATCATTTATTATCGTGCATCCATCAGTTGGGCTCTGCTGCGGCGTTTCTTCACCCTGTCCAGTTTCCTCCACGGGCAAGTTTTCAAAACTCGTCGTTGACTGAGACGTAGTGCCAGATCCCATACCCTCAGTGCATTGCGACCTAGTTGTCATCTTGCACGTCGATTCTCCAAATTCTCCTATATACACGCAGGCTCCTCTCTCATCCGACCTCGCCGCTAGGATGCACAACGCCTCGTTTTGTATTTCTTGATTATAATTCATTTCAAGCCCATAAAATGCAGAAAGTCTCTTACATCGTATTCCTGTAACAAAAGACGCCTGGTCTCCTAGTATACAACATCCTAAATCACAAGACACTGGTTTCTCAGGGGACCAAAATCCGCCTTCCTTGTTGCAGACCATCTGCGGAACATTGTCTAAACAAGTCCCTTCCTCTTCGTCATAACAATATCCCGGATCACACGGTGCCGTGGACTCGCACGCTGTCGGCAGCGCAAATCCCGAAGCTGAACATTCTTCTTCAAGCACATCTTGGCAGAACAACCCTGAGTTCGTTTTCTCACAGCAGACAGTTACCTCTGCCGTTCCGACTCTTTCGCCCGCGCCCGAAACTCCTACTAATAAAGCAAATATTACAATCGCCCCTAAAATATATCTCGACTTCATGCTGTCAAACCCAGTCCCCCTGGCCAAGCCAGACTTCTTGATGCAAAACTGAAGACCTCAGAGGTTTTAACGTTTTTTATGTTGTAGATGGTAGATCCCTCAATCAACTTTGTCTTTCTTATCTGCAATTCCGGATAGTATTGCATATAAATAGTAACCTCCGAATCGCCGTAAGTTGATTCAAAATCAATTATACTGACTGCCGTCATCAGAAGCATATACATCTCGCTCGACTTCGCAAACCTGAACGACTCAAATTCCTGCGTCGTATCTTTAGTAAATGTCATCGGAGAATCTATTATCACATCAATTCTCCCTGGCGCGAACGCGACATCAACTTCCGCCCTGCTCCCGCCACCCACTTGATATCCTCTGGATTCATAATAACTTCTTAACTCGCCGGCGCAGCTTTCCGCTTTCTCTTTCAACAATCCATTAAGCTCGCGCTCAACATGCGCAACCAAAAGCGGCTGCTGCACATAACACGGAACATAATATCTGGATGTGTAACACAAATATTTTATCGGAACGCTCTGATATTCGATGTATCCCTCCGGATCAAGGTAACCTCCTTGCCTTGAAATGATTTCAAGCCCCCGATCAAGTTCGGGCTGGACGCACCTTCTCATATAATCTCCGGGTTCCGTAGTGCCGCCGATGATTTCGCTTATCCTGGGATATAAAAAGTAGATTATAATTCCAAAAACCACGACGACTAAAGCCACTATTATGTAAACCGTCACCTGTGCCCCTTTTTTCATATTTTTTATATGGGAAATTTGTTTATAAATATTCCGAGAAAATTCACATAATCATATACCTTTAATCTAGTAGCCATTGTTTAAGACAGATGAGGCTGCAAGAAAAGTCATTAAACATAAGAAAGCAAGCTTAGAAGCTTTGCCATTTGTTATGTGGTTCTAAGATCTTTATAAATTTTTTGGGAAAGGGTTATTCCCAGACCTGGAAAACTGGAGATAAAGTGTGATTGAATTTTCTTGCGGAAGTGCCGTTTCTTGCGGTGAACTTTAAGGAGTTATTTCAAACATTGGACTTATCGTGTGCTCTGCTTTTCTATTCCCAAGCATCTTTACCTTTAGAGAATACTTCCCAAGCATTTTCTGTGAATCCGGGACAACATAGGATCCCCGATGCTCTAAATTGTTCAGCACTATCGAATCTGTGTGTACAGGTGCACCATTTGGATTTATTAAAGTATATTCCAACCGATTATTTTCATGCATTACCCAAGGGGCGACTGCATAGACTAGAACGGTAATTTTTTCGTTCGGGTAGAATGTGGAATCCTGCAACATCCTCCTCAAACCAAGGTAATCGTGTCTTTCTAAAACGCCATCGCCGTTCAGATCAACAACCTCATTACAGACTAATGCCCTTGCAAGGCCGCTTTCGTTTTCCCATCTGTAAGCATGTGTTGTCATGTGAGGAGAGTCTGAACGTAATCCAATGACTGTTCCAGGTTTGACACAACTCGTTAGAGCCAGAGCCCCTGCAGCAAGAGAAGTTAGAAGAAGTTTAGAATTGTTTTTACTCATCTGCAAAAACCCTCACTTGAGTTAGGGCCTCCGTTTTGGATATGAGAAAATCTGTGTGATCTACATAGTCGTCATTTACGTAAGCTACAAATGTATAATGACCGGGTTCTCTAAGATTGTCTGGAAGTGCGAAATATTCTAATTGACCGTTTGCTCTTGCAGTAAACTCGCGATCGCTTGTCCTGCCGCTCGGCAATCTCAACTGTAGTTTTACTTTTTTTCCGGCTTCGTCAAAGTGAGTATACCCCAAAGTAACTGGCTCTGCTAAAAAGAACGTTCCGTCTAAATCTCCCTGAATGTTCGATACTTCAATTGAGCCATTTTTATCCAAGTCTTCAATTGAATTGCAGGCGAAGGTTGCTAGGTATCTCTCATTGAATTTGCGAGCGAATAAATCTCTTGGAGAGATCCTCAAGCTACTGCGCACTAATTCTAAGTGCGTCTTTAGGCTGTCCCTGACATTTGCTATTGCTATGTTCATCATTTCCGGAGTGTAGTTGCCTATGCTCGTCAGGTGATCGACACTGAATTTAATCACTCCCTCTATGATATCATCTTGTTGCCTTAAGGGAATATTATTAAATGCTTCCAGACCTGCCTGTTGATATTCTCCCCTTTGGTCAATCTGCCTCTGCATGCCATACATTCTCTCTTCATTTATTCTCCTTTGCTGTTCATTTGATGCATGGTCGCCCATCGCCTGAAGAGCTAAGCCGAGAAGCCCGCCGTTTAAAACACCTATTGTCGCGACAGTTCTTCCGGGATCTTCCACTTCCTGCTCACCGATGTATCTGCCTTGAGAGTCGTATCTTGGTGCATAGGTTGTGCAGCCGGCTAGTGCTGTAAGTGCTGTCAGACTTAATGCTGTTAGTCTTTTTCCCATATAAAATTAAGCTTTCTAAATGTTTTTAAAGTTTGCTATTACTCCAGAGTTAAAACTAAAGTTCCCCTCTCCGGACCACCAAATTGCAAACCCCCGGCTCATTCCCATGCTCGTCTTTGCACTTTACGTGATACTGCGAATTATAATCCAAGGAAGTAGTATGAATCATGTCGCTTCCATCCATGATATTCCCTTCGTCAACTCTGAAATTGCAGCCGGTCTTGGTGTAGCTGCACGTCGCTTTCTCCCTTGTGATTATCACAAGCGTTCCCGACTCGCCATAGACTCGGGTTATCTCTGGATAGATGTTGTCGAGTTCAAGTTTCAGGCTGGTGCGCTCGACAGCTTCGTTTCCCGCCATATCAACACAGCGATACACCAAGTTGTATGTGTCCGGCGACAACCTGTCTAGCGTTTGTCTGTGGGTTCTCTCCCCGGTTTCTTTGAATGCCTGAGCAGTCCTTCCATTTATCTCGAACGTGCAGCTCGCCCTGCCATCATACCCGCCCCCGGTCCTTATTTCCAAATCTATCTGGTTGACTATTTGTCCGGTCTCGATAACTTCCTCAGGAGAAATCAATTCTATCGTAAGTCCTCTCTCGCTTCTGATTATCCTTATCGGCGTTCCCTCTTCATTTAAGTTTCCTTGCATGTCCTTTGCCTTGATATAGAACGTGCTTCTTCCGACTTCTATCGGAACCTCAACCGAACACACTCTTCCCGTGCAGCTCATCTTGTATTCGAGTTCTTCATACGCTCCATTCGTGGTGCCTAGCCGCGCCTCGCTCACGTCCTCGTTAAACTCAACTCTTATTATCTGAGTCGTTTGGTTCGCCGGCAATATGACTTCGCGTTCCGTGTTGCTCACGACCACCGGCGGCGTTATGTCAATCGGGTCTATGCAGAATCTGACAACATTGTCCTCTCCAACATTGCCTCCCTGCTCCCCAGAGGCGTAATCTCTGCATTTTATGTACATAGACATAGTTTTCTTTTCCTCTCCTTCAAAAGGCACCTCTGTCATCGAGAAACTATCTGCGTGTATCTTTGAGAGAAGGCTGTTTCCAAATTGCTCCATCTCGTCAAACTCGCTGTCCGCTTCAAACGCATACCTGCACTCTGCAACTTCGTCCAACACAAAACCAAAACTAAATGATTCTAGTTGGTTCACGCAGCCGCCCGAATCGCTCCTCTTCTCTATCTCAAAACTCGACTTCGGCTCACCTACGTTTACACTGTCGTATGCAAATCCTTTCGGCAACGCCTCCTCGTTCAACTCCACGATTATGGGACCATTCACGTCATTCTTTGGACTATAAATGCATGCGTTAGTTCCTTCTTCTCCTTGTATCCCCTCGCTTGCCATTATCCATTCGCAATCCTTGCCAAGAGTCTCGCACGAATACCTGCTGCAAGGCAACCCATCCTCTCCGCATCTCTCGCACGACGCCTGACTTCCTTTCTGCGGCTGCCAAAGCCCGCATTCAAACACTGCTTCCACAGTCTTAATACTTCCCACCCCCGCAATCCATTGTGCGATTATGTCTACAATTACTATCACGAATATTATTATTCCAGCTGGCCCGACCCACGCAAAACTAGATGCTCCAGCACCAGCCCCCGCCGCTCCA
>DAIF01000001.1:128686-133786 GCA_002496015.1 Candidatus Pacearchaeota archaeon UBA73
CGCTCCAGCACCAGCCGCTCCTGCCGCTGCCCCTTTAGCAAAAAGCCCCCCTATCAAGGGCATGTTCGGCCCGTAAGCCACACTAATCATCCCAAATGAAGCTGCCCCTGCAACACCATAAGCTATCGAACCCCCAACTCCCACTCCTCTTCCAACCGGTGAAAATCCTACCAGAAGCGAAACTACCGCAGCTCCAATCGCCGCGCCTAATGCCCCTGCTTGGAATGCCACAAGGCCTGCAGCCGGAGCAGTTCCTGGAATTGTATAAACTGGAGCCCCAAGCCCAATTTCTGAAATAGTCACCGCAGGAATTGTAGCCGCTTTCACCGCAATCCCAGCCCCCAGCGCAGTCGCCCCCGTAACACCACCCAGCGCAAGCGAAGCCATAGTAGAATCCGCCGGCTGAAAACTCGGCACCCTCGTCCCGACCGGCACTCCACCCTCCCCACCGCCCCCGTCGCCATCCACAACTTTTCCGAACAATCCTTCATAATCTGCATCAATATACTTTCCTTTTATAGGCTTAGAATCATCTACTCCAAAAAGTCGAGGTCTTATTTTATCTTTTGCCTTTGCATCAGGGTCCTCTTTCGGCATCCCGTCATAAACCCTCGTCTTGAACTTGTAGCTGTTATCAAATAGCATCCCCCCATCTCCTTTGTAATTCGCTTTCTTCCCGCAGTCTCCTAAACTAACGCAAATATCCTGCGATTGCTGGGCAAATTTCTGCGAAGGATAAATTCCCTCCCAAGAACCACCCGCACCGCTTGGCGGATTTCCTTCGACACAATCGCATCCCGCCTGGCACTTCCATTCAGCAGCAGCTCCAAATGTAAATGGAACGCTTTCATATACCCAAACCGTCATGCATCGCTGGTTCCCAAATCCGCAAATGTTCTCATCTTCTCCTTGCGCGTCATGCATATAAAATCCCGGCGGATACTTCGGCAGGCAAAGCGGGAACTTATAGTCGCCATCCACGCTTATCGAGTTGATATAACAATCAGGATTTGACTCGCATCTAAACATCAGGTTCGCCGTGTTCACTTTCTCGTTCTGGGTAAGTCCTCCGAGTGCCTTCCCCGCCTGCGGGAATATATCAATTATGGGCTGCATCTGCGAAAGCAGCTCACTAAGCGGGCTTCCTCCATTTTGATTATAGGTCAGGCATTCAACCCATCTGTTCGCCCTGCACGTCGCAATAGAAAGAGATTTTGCTCCGTCCTCAGTTATATTAGTTCTGGTTTCTGTGCATACCTCGTTTCTATAATCCGCGCACGCCTCGGTTACAACTTCTCCTTCAATACAGCTCTGTCTGAAATGTCTACCTCCCGGAGCCGACATGCTATGCAAGCCGTTCAAATGAAATCCGCTGAAATAACCAAGCGCTCCAAGTAGAGGGACTTCTAACGAAGTTCCTATCGCGTTCTGGTAAACGCACCATGTCTCTCCGTTCTCCCTCCTCGTCCCGTTCACATCACATCCAAGGTCCTTGCAGATTACGTCTCCTTTCGGCGCGCCAATCAACTTACTCTCATCAGTCACATTCCCGCACAAACTCCCCCGCAGTCTGTTGCAATTCCCGCAGCTTCTTTGATTGGCAAGCCAATCCCCCGGACTGCCCAAGGCACAACTTTCATTCTTTCCAAGTATGAATCCCCTGTTCCAGCTCTCCACCTCGTCCAAGTCAAATACATTTTCCCTGTTTCCGCACGAATCTGCCCAATACACTTCCTCCAGCCCATCAAAGCAACTCACACTATTTTGTTTCTCACATTCTGTGTCTAATTCAGGATGAGAGCAAAGCATTCTCTCGTGAAAATCCCCTCCGAGAGATTCACAAGTTTCAAGCGTCGTCCTCTTGCAGTTCGGTTCTTCTGACCCCGCTTCCTTCTGCAAAACACACGCTCCTTCCACATAACCCACTTTTGATAAAATACAAACAGCCTCGTTAGTGATATCTTTTACAAATTCTACTTTCGTGCCGTATTTCTTAGCAAGAACATCGCACTGTTTTTCTGTGACAAATCTCGACTCAGTTCCAATAAAGCAACAAGCCTTCCGGCATTCCGGAATGTTTTCAAGCGCTCGCTCGTCGAAAGTTCCGCCTTTCTCTTCACACGCGAAGATGGGCGTTCGCGGCGTGCAGATTCCTTCCTTTTCATCAATGCACGTTCCTAGTTTGCATTCTGCAACTTCCTCTCGCGGTTTTTCGATGCATCCGCTCCTACACGACTCATCGCACGTGTATCTGGGCATCAGCTGGCAGAGACTTCCGTCCACTGACTCGACGCACGTGTTTATTTTATTATCCTCGTCTTCAATGAACCTCTGAATAGAATTTAATGCTTTCTCGAATTTGCTTGCTGAAACGATATTGTCTCCGAATAGGTTGTTCAAGTTGTATGGAGTTATCACTATCAAACTCACTATCAAAATCCCTTCTAAAATCGCGATTATTGCTCTCTTTTTCATTATACTCCCGGCGGCATCGCACAGCTCCTTATTCCTATCATCATATACTCGCTAGTCAACGTGTCATTTATGTAATAGATTTTCGTAGGATGTGAAAGCTGATACCGCGTCACTTTGTATCTCGGATAATATAGAGAGTATCCGATTGATTCAAAATAACAATAAGTTGCTTCCTGTGCTGCGATTTCCAAGGCGATAGTCGCCAGACCATGCGCCCCACTCGCGAATTCCATTCGGTAATCGCGATAGTTGCTTTCTTCTCCGCTCTTTTTTCGGTATTCCGCACCCCTATTCACATTTACCACAATATCGTCCGGAATTATAGAAACGTCAACATCGTAATTCTGTTCAAACTCGAATTTCTCTCCCCCATTCTCTATATAATCCTTTAATTCATTAAAACAAATATTTACTCTGGGATTAAGATATTCCTCAAGTTCATCTTCCATTTCTCTTAACAACAATGGGTGTTGATTTATGCACGCATCATAAAATCCATTATTCACACAAAGATATTCTACTTCCTGAAAATTGAACATTACCGTGTTCCTTTTCTCAAGCAGCCCTCCTCTTGGGAGCATAATTCTTTTTGCTTCATTTACTGATGGCTCCAGACACAATGCAAGAAATGAGTTCACTTCGGTGCCCCTCGGCGTGATGTCTGTTTCAATATTTCTCTGCAAAAGTAGGAACAGTAAAATAGCTGCCACCAAGACCACCGCGAGGATTATCCATATCGCAATCTGCCCTCTTCTCACTTCAAAATCCATAACGTCACTCCTTTCTTCTTCATCCTTTCTATCTTATTTTCAATCAACAATTCTTTCAGATAGCTGTCAGCAGTATTCCAAGAAACTTTCAAAAATCTCGCAACATCCGAACTAGTCACTACTCTTTCTTTCTTTACGAATTCGATTATTTTATCTCTATGAACTTTCATAGGAGGTTTATTATTAAGTTAATTATGTATAATAATATGTGATTATATATAAAACTATCCTAACAATTAAATATTTGAATACAATACTCTTTTCATGGAAAACGGACTGGTTCAGATATTCTGGGGAAACGGCAAGGGCAAAACCACTGCCGCGCTCGGGACAGCCCTTCGCGCTTGCGGCTCCGACTATAATGTCCACCTGATCCAGTTTATGAAAAACGGCGCTCCCTCGCTGGACGAACAAATTCCGGGAGAGATAAAATCACTAGAAAAATTTGACAACTTCTCATACAAAAGGTTCGGCGCAGGCGACTGGGTAATCAATGAAAGAAACAAACAAGAACACATTAAGAAAGCAGAAGAAGCTCTCGCCCACATATACAACTCCTTCAACACCGATTCTCAAATAATAATCGCCGACGAAATCCTCTACGCTGTCCAGCTCGGTCTTCTTTCAGAAGAACAAATAATCGAACTCATCAAGTCAAAACCAAAAGACAAAGAACTAATTCTCACCGGCTCCCACAAGCCCTTCCCGAAAATCTTCGCCGAAGCAGACCTCGTGACAGAAATAAAAAAAATAAAACATCCTTACGACAAAGGAATTCTCGCAAGAAAGGGAATTGAATATTAACTCCCAAGCGACAATACAATCGAAAGATTTAACATTGTAGACAAAAATGTAGAAAAGTTTAAATATGTAGACAAGAGTATATTATCATGTACTTAGAAAAAAGAAAAGCAAAGGGAAAGTGGAAGTATTACCTATCACATTCTTTCAGAGAAGGCGGAAAAGTCCATAAAATACGAAAGTATCTCGGAGAAGAATTAAAACAAGACGTCCTTAAAGAAAGAAAAGAAAAGGCGGAATCCCTAATTCTTGAAGAGATTACAAAATATAAAATAATAAATGACCCGTTGCAGGCAAAGTTATCGGCAGACGAAATTAATTTCGTAAAAGAACTTCAGGCAAAAATCGAAGTAAAAATCTCTCACCTTTCAAGAGCTCAGTGGGAAGTGTTCTCGGAAATTTTCACGTTTAACACTAACGCCATAGAGGGAAGCGAGCTCAACAGCAAGGAAGTAAAAGAAGTTATCGAAAATGATAAGTGGCCGGACAAATCAAAAGAAGACATTGCAGAAGCATACGGCGTAAATGAAGCCCTCGAATTTATAAGGAAAACAAACGAAAAACTTTCAACTGAGTTAATAAAAAAGATTCACAAAATTGTTTTTAAAAATTCGAAAGCATTTGCAGGAGAATTTAGAAAAATTGGGGAAGAGGTTGTTGTTAGAAATGGTAAGGGAGAAATTCTGCACGAGGGAGCACCCCAAACACGGGTAACTTCTTTATTGAAAGAATTAATTAATTGGTATAAAAAAAATAAAAAAGAATACCCTCCATTGATTCTCGCAGCAGTAGCCCATAATCAATTTGAAAATATTCATCCTTTCAGAGACGGAAATGGAAGAGTCGGAAGATTACTTTTAAATTATATTTTATTAAAGCACAATTTACCTCCTGTAAATATTAGCTTAAAAAACAGAAAAGAATATTATGGGGCATTGCGCGCATACGACAAAGAGCACAATATTCGGCCGATGATCGAATTAATTTTAAAGGAATACAATGATTTGAAAAATATTCTAAAATAATCTATTAACTCCCAAGCGACAACACAATC
>DAIF01000009.1 GCA_002496015.1 Candidatus Pacearchaeota archaeon UBA73
GTGGGCGCAGACCCAAAAGATTTTAACAAAGCCCATTTTACCTAATACTGGGGCGAAGGGCGATCGATTAGCACGATGTGCGTTACCGAAGACGACATATTAAGTAAACGCCATAAGCAAATTACCATTTCATAATTACAACATTATAGTAACATTTAAAAAGTTCGCTTAATCATAAAAAATATGGCGAAACGTAAGATTCTCGCATTCCTATTCACCGCCCTTGTAATCGCCCTACTAGTATTTACCGGACCAGTCGAAGGATTCACCCTCGGTCTGACAGTAAACAAAGAAAAACCAAGGCAAGGAGAGACTATCACATTCACAGCCAACGTCAACATAGAACAAAAAGAATATCTTCCAATAGACAAGTTAATTCTTGAACTTTCCGGAAAAGATTCTATCGTCTGCACATTCGACAAGAACGGCCTCCCGTTAGACAGCTGCAAGAACGTCAAAGTCTCAAAAATCCAGGACCCTGGATTTAGTTACGGATACGACTACAACTTTGGCTACGGTTACGGCTTTGCCCCGGGAATGTTGAAATACAAGATAGAGATAAATACAAATGGCTTAAAGGCCGGAACCTACACCCCAACACTAAAAGTCAAAATCAATGACCAGATGTATTCCTTCACAGGCAAAACCATCACGCTTAGAGACGACAACAATGAACTAATCTGCCAACCCGAATGGACCTGCGGTGCTTGGTCATCCTGCTCGGCCGGCTACCAATTCAGAGAATGTTACCGTAACATCAACTACTGCGTCGCTGAAGAAAAACCTGAAACCGAAAGACTTTGTCTATCAGACAACGACCAAAACTTCCAGAGCAACGAATTAATTAAACTCGATTCTACAAGCAAAAACCTGCCTCCAATCAGCCGCTCCGCGCTCAGTTTCACCGACAACGGATTCTCCGACGGCTTAAGATTCATAATCATCCTGCTCCTGATGAACTGCATAATCACGACGATAAACATAATTATCAAGATACAGGAGAACAGAACTCTTGCCTCAAGAAAGCTCAAGCGAATGCCTTCTATAAAAAAGATAAATTAATTCTCCATCGTAAATCCTAATAATCCCTAAACAAAAAAATAAATTTCTTCTTCAATAGAATTTCCCGCCTTGTCTCTGATGCTGATAGTCAGATTATGATTTCCCTTCCCAAACTGTTTCCTGACCTCACAGACTCCGTTCTTAAGTCTCGAACACAGCATTTTTTCCCTCGGCACAGAATCGCCGCGGTCAACATAACTGATTCTGTCAAAATTAGTCTCAACGACGTCAAATTGGAAATAAACATATGGCGTATATCGTCCTTCTCCCTGCTCCCAAAATGAATCTGGATTAGTCAGTACTGGCGCAATCGTATCTACTTCAAGAAAAATCCTTCTTGACTCAACTCTATTCTTCGCGTCAGAAAGCTCAAACCAATACATTATGTCCTGCCCATCATAATCAGCTAAGTCAACTGACTCTAAACATTCATAACCTCCAGCATAGTTGATACATCCCCCAATATCAACCGACTGCATATTCATCCCTGTCTCAAGATTCCCATAATGCAGGATAAGCGATACTGGATTGTCCTCTCTAAAGTCCACATAAAATTTTCCTGAAGCAAATCCCTTAATTGGACTAACCTTCCTTATGTTCGGTTTCTTAGAATCAATAAAGAATGAGATATTCTTGTTTACAGAATTGCCCGCGCGGTCAACCGCCCGGATTTCAACATTATGTTCACCATCCGAGAATAAGACAGTCTTCTCGCACATCTGTCCGTTCAGCCGAGTGCAAAGGGACCTCTCCCGCAGCCTGCTCTCAGAATAGTCTATATAAGTTATCTTGTTAAGGTTTTTCTCCGTCACATTCAAGACAAAATGCACTCGTCTCCTATCAGAATTCTGATTCAGAGAGTTAATCAAAGGAGGAGTTATGTCAACATTCAATTTTCTCTCCCGACTTTCAACCGAGTTGCCCGCTACATCTGTTACATTGAAAGAATAAACTATTTGTTGAGAATCATAATCTGATAGATCCACCCAAACATCACAGACATTATTCTTTTCATAAACGCAATCCTCTGAAATGTTCAGGACTCTATTCCGAAATCCAGTCTGAACATTTCCATATTTGAAAGCAACATACTCGGGATTTTCCTCTCTGAACTCTGCATAAAACCTGCCATCAGCGAAACCTGTCTGCGGACTCGTGCGGATAATAGTAGGTTTTTTGCTGTCCACGAAGAAAGAAACTTCTTCCTCGACAATCTGAGATTTATCCGCAGCTATGAATTTTACTCTGTTCAAGCCCTCATGCATCGTCAAAAGCCTCTGGGTAAACTCTCCGTACTCAGCGCAGTTAGTACACAAAACATTTGTCCTTGGCTTACCGTCATCATAATTTATATATGATATCTTATCGACCTCTCTGGTGACAGTAAGATTGAACTGAACTCTCTTATTGTTGTAAACGGCCTCTCTCGGCTCATTAATGGTCAGATTGAAATCCCCCAAGAAGTCAGTCTCAAATTCCCAATCGAAGCTGGAATGTCTGCCTGCATTATCTCTTGCGCTTAAACTCACAGAATGCGTCCCAAACGACAAGTCTGCCAAAGGAATATACTGAACAACTAAATCTAAATCCCCAGAACTATTTAGTTCAGGCTGGACAACCGCTCCATCAACAGTCATCACCACGCTGTCTTTGTCAATCCCAGAATTAGAATGATACACTTCATCAAGAAACGCACTTATCACCGGGCGACGGGTATCATAAACGACCGCTCCTGGCGCTGGCGACAGATGAGTTATTCGGGGGTTTGTAAAATCAAACTTCCCGACAAATTCTCTTTCGCCCTCTCCGCAAACATCGCTCTTGTACCTCAAGGCATGCACTCCTCCTGTAACGTTCCCGTTGTTCGGCACGTCCTCAAGCCCGAAAGAACCGACATAATCCATAAACGGCTCGCCGTCCCATCTGTAACTTATATTGCCGTCGGGATTCGTCAGGATAAACGTCGGCTCGGCTAGATACCATCCGTTCAACCCTGTCGGACTTTCCGGCACTACTTCAAGAAAAGTCCTATGTTTTACAACCAAAACATTATCCAATCCGTAAACTAACTCTTCGGCGACATTTCGGGCAACAAACCTCCATCTGAATTCTCCCGGATATATTAACGAAGAATTGAATATGTATTTATATTCTCCAGCACCTTTATTCCCCAGACTTACATTTCCGGAAGAATTACCGTTACTCCAAAGAACAAAGACTTCCTCGATGCTGCCGATTATTTCTGCCGCGACCTGGAATTCCTCCTGTTCAAGCACGCAATCGTCGCTGATAGACTCGTTGAATATTGAAACTCTCTCAATGATACTAACATTTCCCCCAAACTCTTCAAATACTCTTAGGTCAGACAACATCTTTACCTTCAGCTTTGTCGTGAACAATCCGAATCCCAGGACTGTGGAGTTCACCGTAATATTATAAGACAACGATTGATAACCTCTCCCGTAACCATAACCGTATCCAAAATCGTATCCAAAACCATGAAAACTGCCGGTCAGATTTCCCTCATCAAAGTCGGTGCTAGACAATCTTGAAATAGTCATTGCATCGCATCCCACTATTTTCTCTCCGTTAGGATTAAAGCGACAAATCCTGGAGCTGCCAATATCCAGCTCGAGGTATTCTACCGGCAACCTCTCCTCTGAGCCGACATCTAATGAGACGATAAAAGAAATCTCATCACCCTTATTAACAAAGTCCTGGGAGGGAACAACCTTGAGCGAGAACGCCCAAGCCGGCCCGACCAAAACCAACATCACTATAATAACGACTGTAAGAAATATCGAAATATGCCTCGCGCTGCTCTTCACCTCTTTTTTCATTTCCCGATTTTTAACCAACCCCAATAATAACATTACACGTTTTTAATATTTAAGTTATTCTATAAATAATTCATCAGAACAAAGTAATAAAAATACCAAAAGTCAAACTGGCTCGGAGTTCGTTGATTTTACCTACAGTTGACACGAGAGTAACTTTCGAGATAATGACGGGCGTGATTTTGAGAGGGTTTTGAATTTCCATTTCAAATTCGTTTTCGTAAACTCAAGTCGAAAAACCCGCGCAAAATCGGAATATCTGCGCTCGCCCACCCAAATAGTCCGACTCGCTTCTACCGTCGGTAAAAGTAGCAGACATTTCAACAGCCAATAACAATGATAAGTTTATATATTCTAAACCCTAAAAAGGGATATGAAAAAATCAGACGTGCTGCGGGAGTTATTTGACGAGAAAATCATCAAGATAATAAACATCTTTCTTGAAGAACCTGAAAAACACTTCTCCCTTACCCAAACTTCATCAATGACAAAAGTAAACGTAGCGACAACATTAAGAATTCTCGAGAGACTGGTCAAGAAAGAAATAATCGAGATAACTTATATGGGCAAATCAAAGTTCTATAAGCTAAAGCAAGGCGAAAAAACGATTGCTCTAAATCGCCTCCTCAAAAAAGAAGAACACATAACTGACTTCATAGATAAGATACGTACGATACCGAAGATAAAAAGAATAATATTAGAATCAAAAACCGACGAGGGAGCCAAAGTAATAATTGTCGGAAGCCCTGCGCCATCGGACAAAATAGCTGCAATAATCAAAGACATAGAAGAAAAATACAAATTTAAAATCCAATATGTAACCCTTTCAGAAGAGCAGTTCGAAGGTATGGAAAAAATGGGACTTTACAACTTCAACAAAAAGATTATCTGGGATAGAGACCAAAATGAAGACTAATTAACAAAAACTAAACGAACCCCACTCTGATATTACTGCCTTGTCTAAACTTTCATAATATACTTCTCTCCCACACAAATCCTCCCGCTAAAAAGTCGGGCACTAACCTCTGCCGCCCTCTCCAGCAGGACTGTATTTTCTTCTTATTTCGTACGGCAGAGAACTTATGACCTCCGGAGGCAAGATGCCATAAATCCTCCGCCTCAAAGAAACTATCTCCGACCTGGTCGGTGGCGACTGCCCGAATGAAACATACCTCATCCCGCCTCGCGTCAAATAAAGAAAATCCCGTAGCTCCCTAGTTCCAGAAAGCTCAACCTCTATCGCCCTCCGCACCTTATCCGGCTGACCCCACAAAAGCGGATTAATGACCTGCCAAAGAGGCACCCCATTTCTGGGGCAATCCCTCTTGTTAGACGGAGCGAACTTCCAATCAAGACCTCTTCTCCCGAAAAGTTTCATAGAATAATAACGATAAAATATTTTATTAACCTAACCCCATACTGTCAATGATGAAATTCCGCTTCTACGCAGTAAAGCTTTCTCTCGCAATGATAGTGATATTCATAGCGCAAACCTTCATTCCAAGTTTCACAAACCTTTTCGTCCTCAATCAGCTATCCTGGTTCCAGCCATGGCGCTTCCTCACCGCGATTTTCCTTCATGGCAATATAATTCATCTCATCTTCAACCTTTTCGCTCTCCTCCTCTTTGGCACGATCCTCGAAAAATTCATCTCAGGTAAAAGATTTCTCCTCGTCTTCTTCATAACAGGTATTCTCGCCAACCTAATCTCGATTAACTTCTACAACTCGTCCCTCGGAGCAAGCGGCGCAATTTTCGGGATACTCGGCGCGCTTGTCATCCTCCGACCGTTTATGGTAGTCTTCGCATTCGGCATTCCGATGCCATTATTCATTGCGGGAATAATCTGGGCAACCGCAGACCTTCTCGGCGCATACGGATTTTTCACAGGCAATCCAATAGACAACACCGGCAACATCGCTCACCTCTCCGGAATGTTTTTCGGAATCCTCTTCGGAATTCTATATAGAAAACTTCTTGTAAGAAAAAGAAAAATCAATGTCTCGCTCGACGAAGACCAAATAAGAAACTGGGAAAGAACATGGATGAAATCCTAGTTCCTGAAATAATATCTCAAGATCTCCCAACTTTAACTGAAATCTCACCCCTCCAAAATTGCACATCTTCCAGAGTCTCGCACGGCACAAAGGACTTAACAATCCCCATCTCCATTCATCTAATGTTCTTTATGCCCGCCTGAAATATTCCCCTGTTCAGATTTGAAGTAATCATCCATCTCATGAGCAAACTCCGGATCATACTGTCTAATCCATTCTACCAGCATGGCAGCATGTTCTTTTTCTTCTTTTGAATTGTGCAATAAGATTTTCTTTAAATCATTATCGCTACATAACTCTGCTCTCTGCACATAAAAATTAATAGCATCCAGTTCTTCCTTCAAAGAGTCTATTGCTCTTCTCAGATCATGTGCCTTATCACTCAACTTGTTTGAATCTTCTTGTAACATTCCCTGTTGAAAGATTTATTATTTATAAATTTACCCATTAAAAAGTAAAAATTAGACAAGTATTTAGTTACCTCCTGTAACCGCCAAAACCGCCATAATGTGTGGGCGTAAAAGAGCCTGCGGGCGGTTTTGTCAGCATCTGTATCGGACTGATAGAGTTTTCCCCACCGTGCTTGCTTCGTCGCCGCTTTACGATTAGTATCAAAATGATTGCAGCCAACACCACAACCACCGCCCCAACGAAAATCCCAATTAGCGCCCAGGTTATGCTGCTTCCTTCAGCAGGACAATCCCTCATTCTGGTTTGATTATCCGAACACCCATTCGCATCCGTACAAAGTTGTGTCTGTTCTTCGCCAGACCTGCAATCCGCTGGCGCCCATGCCCCGCATTCCCAGTTAGGCGTGCAGGTGGCGCTGCAGGCTCGCGTCTCATTATAGCTCTTGGTCGCATTAGGACATGTGCTATAATCCGTGCATACTCTCGTCTCAACATTATTTACGCATGGCCCCCAAGTCGCGGCACAGCTCCAGCTCGGCGTACACGATGTATTAGTCGGCGGACTCGGCGGCGGAGTCTGAATAACAAAGTCCAGCTCTCTGACCCCGGAATGATCCAATCCCTTAACAAGATATGTCCCATCCCCCCCATCTGAGCAGTTGAACCCACTTCTCCGTCCGGGACACGGGATATCATACTCATTGCTACCATCGCAATCTTCACTTATATCATTCGGGTAGCTCACAAAACTATCATCCTTCACGCAAACAGAATTCATACCGAGTATTTTATCAACGCGAAAATCCTTATTATCTACCTCAAGTCCCCTAACGATTAAATATCCAAAATCATCGTCGTCTTCCTGCTTCTCTATTCGGATAGTCTTTAGATTAAGCGGACCCTCGTTAAAATTAAACAAGAAAGATACTCGGACAATATCAACATCCTCCTCCTCGATTAATTGCACTCTCTTGTTTCCGGTGTAATTCCTGGAATAGTTGACATTCATTCCATCTATCTTTAAATTACTAATTTCCAAGTTCACATCGACTATGTCATTAAGTCTCCCAATCAGATTGTTCTTATCATAATCACAATATCCTGTCCCGTTTGCCGGTCTGGTAACGTTAGGACAATTATTTGTATCATTATACCAAACGACAAAACTTTCTGTCGCGTTGCACGGCGTAGCATTTATCGGCGCCCAATTCGGCGTGCATCCAAGACTACAGGGCTGCGTTATAGCTGGCTTGCCATACAAAATTCCGCAATTCCTCTGATCGCTGCAGGTTCTATTCTGTACAGTTCCGTTGCAGGCACTCCAATTCGTGCAAGTCCAATTAGGCTCGCACATAATATAATGCGTTGTCGTTCCCATATAAGCAATTACCTGACTTACGTTGCTCACCCAAGCATAAGACGTAGAATTGATTCCGCGGGTCTTGTTGGTGCCGGAAACGGAAAACGTGCTTGAAGAAAACTCGCCGGCTACAAAATAGTCGCCTTCCGGAACATAATAAGTAGCATTCAAGTATTTCATTATAAAAGAAACCTCCTGATCAGGCCTGATTGGAGTTTGACTCCAGTTATAAGAAACCTCTTCAAAATACATTGGAACAGAAATAAGCATAAGAATAAAAAATGGACTTCCAACAGTTTCCGAAGTAAAATTCAAGAAGGCAGTATCAACAGAACTCAGATTTCCATAAAAATAGAAAACAGATGACGTGTTGACTTCAAGATAAGGGCCATCTGAAATAGAATTATTAAATCCAGAATATCCTCCCATGACAAAGGTTTGATTATTACTCAGGTTCTTATATGCATAATAAGACGGACAAAAACCGCTGGCGCTGCCGTTTGTAACAATATACAAATTATCAGAACTAACCTTAAAAATATTCTCCCATATCCCCTGAATCTCTGAAGAAGAGCAATCAATAGGAAAATCTATAACAACGGGTGCAAGAAGCGGCTTCTCCTCTGTGACCGAAACAAAAACTAAATATGAATAAACTATGATGCTAACAACAGAAACCGTTAGCAACAGGACCAACAAAAATCCACCACTTTTTCTCATTATACCCTTACTGGTCTTGTATTAATAAAGATTATCCCACTAAATTTCAAGAAAATGCCCCTACCGGGATTCGAACCCGGGTTTTGGCCGCGAAAGGGCCACGTCCTTAACCACTAGACTATAAGGGCTTTTTTCCTTTTTTTCTTTCGTCACTTAACCTTATAGGCTTATGGAAATCCGCAGGTTTCCTTTAGACTATAAGGGCTTCTTGTTGCTTGTAGTCGCGAGCGCTACTCAGACCACAAAGCTACCCGGAAGCAAGAAAAAATTTACTTTTAAATCTTGCGACCGGCCAATAAATCCTCCTTACGTAAAGTTCATTTGAGAAACCCTGCGCGAGACTACAAGAATCTCATCAACAAACGTCTTGCGCAAAATCCAGCTCGTCAACTACAATAAAACTATTTCGCTTCCTGAATAAGTTGAACTCCGGTAATCAGACCCCACATCCATGCAGCAATCATTAACAGGCTACCGACATAGAAAACACTCGCTTCATATATGTATGCTATTGAAAAGAATATCGCGCCGACCAACAACAAAGCAACCTGCCAAATACCAGTCCTCGACTTGCCTGCTATCAAAGTTCCAAGCCCAGGAACAAAAATCACATTCAAGATTAGAGCAATAATCGCAAGCCCCATAGAAACGTCGCGGGACCTCCGCGATTTAACCGCCGGATTCTTCCTCGAAACACTCCTTCGAACTTTTTTCTTCGCCATATTCACCTCCTTGTAAATTCTAAATATATATCTTCTAGAAACTATCTCCTTATAAATATGTTGCGGTTTATCCCTCCACTAAAAAGTCATTGCAAAAATATTTAAACAAATTATTGGTAGTTTTTTTATGACCGAGAAGATAAACGATTTAATTTTCAAGGAGTTGCTCAAGCGAGGTTATTCATTAAGGGGCAACACCCGTATCTGGAATATCGCCGACTCTAAACTTTGGTATCTGACACCTATGCAGGCGAAGGCGTATCTCGAACTTGAAAAATCTAAGGATTACAATAAAGAAATGTTTGAGAAAGAAATTAATATGCTCAGAAAGTTTATGCCTGAAATATCTTCAAGTGTTGTTCATGGGAGCGCAGTCAATGTTATTGATATAGGCTGCGGAGACGGAAAGAAAGCAGTCGTCCCGTTAGAGGTTTTACATGACAAAACAAAGTTGCGATATTGCCCAATAGATATAAGCAGCTATATGGTTACTCAAGCAATTCAAAAGATTAAGAAAATAAACAAAGGAGAGGTTGTCGAGTTTAAGTGGAACATATCAGATTTCGATAACCTTGAGAACGTTGCATCTCTTCTGAAGGATCCAGAGTATCGCCAAAACTTCTTGCTCTTCCTAGGCAGCACAATCAGCAACTTTGAAATCCATGAAGTCATGTATGAAATCGTAGAAGCAATGAATGGGGCTGAAGATTATCTTTTAATGGGTGTCGCATTAAGTAACACTCCTCCAAGTGATTTGGTTAAATCTTACAAAACAGAGTTTGTCGATAATTTCCTTAGTCTTATTTTGTTGCAATTAGGTTTTGAGAAAAAAGATATTGAGCTTGATGTAAGGTATGAGAATTCCCGAGTGGAATTGTATTATCTAATAAAGAAGGATAAATTGATTGAACTGGAAGATAAAAAGATTTATTTCAATAAAGGAGACCAAATCCTGGTTTCGATTTCATATAGGTATTCTGAGGAAGAACTTCGCAAAGTATTAGAGATATATTTTGGGGAATTCAAATTTTATCTTAGTGATGACAATACTTGGGCATTAGTTCTTTGTAAAAAATAATTTCTGTTTGTGGTCGCTTTCTGCTTCCAGAAATAATAATCCTTTTAGGCGACGGGAACGGTAGAGGCGATGTCAAGAAATCTATCAGATTCACATTTTTTCATATGTGGTAAAATATTTTAATTTTATAAATAATTATTTATTTTTAAAAATTTAAAATTATAAGTAGAAAGATTTTTAAACTATAGAGCTTTATATCACTAATGCAAAAAGCAGAAGTACTCGAAGAGATATTCGATAAAAATATTATTGAAGTAATCAGAATTTTTGCTGCAAGTCCAAGGCAGCATTTCTCGCTTAGCCAAGTTGCTTACCTTTCAGGCGTAAAGACGGCAACGTCTTTACGCATAATCAATAAACTTATCGAGAAGAATTTCGTCGATATTAACGTGATAGGAAAAACAAAACTTTACCAATGGAAAAAAGGCTCCCAAACAGATTTCCTAGTGAAATTACTTCAATCCACCACTCCAGAAAATTTCGAAATTTAATATTCGCCTAATAGAGGTTTACTGCCCGGCAAAAAGAGGTGAAAGTTTTTTGACGGGTTTTTATTTTTTATTGAACAGGCTCTTTCATAAGAGGCTCATACTATTGTCTAAATGGCATTCCACTACAAAATATTCTCACATTTCCATTGTGCATCAAAGACACATCCCATAAGCAAACCATCTAAATCTGTATATGTTCCTCCGAATGCATTAAAACCGTAAATGGAGCATTATTTTATTCTCAACAATGGCTTCTCTATATTGATCATTGTGGTAAATGATCCCGACGGGATTTGAACCCGCGAACCTCCGGCTCTCTTCGACTTCTCGACCAGAGTACGAATTCTAACGAATCCGCGTCATATAAGACCGGCGCTCTAACCAGGCTGAGCTACGGGATCAGCGCAACATTCATTTTACCAAGAGAACTTATTTAAAGTTTCGTTTTTCATCTACATGATGATTCTGGGCATCACAGGACCGCTATGCGCAGGCACAGATACGTTAGCTGAAATCCTCAAAAAACAACACGGCTTCACATTCTTTTCCTATTCCGATATCCTCCGCGAGGAAGCCAAAAAAAGAAACGTCGAACTAACAAGAAAAAACCTCCAGGACTTAGGAGACGAACTCCGAAAAGCCGAAGGCCGAGGCGTACTCTCAAAAAGAATAATCGAAAAAATAGAACTCGCTCCTAGTGCTGATTATGCTGTAGGAAACATCCGAAACCCCGGCGAAGTCGAAGAACTAAGAAAAAAATTCGGAAAAAATTTCATTCTAATCAAAATAGACACACAACAAAAAATAAGATTTCAACGACTTTCGCAAAGAGGGCGAGAAAAAGACCCCCAAACATTCGAAGAGTTTTTGAAAGTCGAGGAGCGAGACCTTGGGATAAACCAAGATTCTTACGGTCAGCAACATACCGCCGTTTTCTCCCTAGCTTACAAAACCATAATCAACGACTCGACTATCGAAGAACTCGCAAGAAAAGTGAGTTTCCTTATCCAGAATATAAATAATTAAAAAGTTTCTCAAAATCCTTTTATTTAAGCAAAGTCAAATGCATACGGTTCTTTTGTCAAAACAGCCCAGACATTCTAAAAGCGCATGGTCTTATAGAACAAAGAAATGGCAAATATTTTGCTACGTAACATTTTTAATTTACTAATATCTACCAATTAAATGTTAGTAGGTCTTGTCGGACGCCCTTCAAGCGGAAAATCAACTTTCTTTAAAGCGGCGACGCTGATGGATGTCTTGATAGCGCCTTATCCTTTCGCAACGATAAAACCAAACCACGGAATGGGTTTTGTTAAAATAGAAGACCTCGCCCCAGAATTCGGCAAAATCTCAAACCCTCGCGAGGGTTATGTCAAAGGAGAAAAAGGATACTGGAGGTTCGTCCCGTTCGACCTAATGGACGTAGCGGGCTTAGTCGAGGGCGCTTCCGAAGGAAAAGGTCTTGGAAACGAATTTCTTAACGATCTTGCAGGAGCTGACGCTTTCATTCACGTTGTTGATATGTCGGGCGAAGCCGACGGTGAAGGCAAACCGGCAAAAGACTATTATCCCGGAAAAGATTTACGAATAATCGAATCGGAATTAGACAAATGGTATCTTGGAATCCTTACAAAAGTGTGGAAAACTTTTTCTAGAACTATTGAAATGCAAAAAAAGAACGTAGCTGAAGCCATCGCAACCCAGTTCTCCGGCCTTAAAGTAAATATAGAAGACGTAAAAGCCGTATTAAGAAAAATCCCGTTCGACCCTGAAAAACCTTCGGGCTGGACCGACGCACAAATAAAAGAATTCGCTCAAGCTCTAAGAAAACAATCAAAACCAATGACCATTGCCGCAAACAAAATGGACCGCCCCAATTCAAAAGAAAATCTCGAAAAAATAAAAGAAGAATTTGACTACCCGATTATACCTTGCTTTGCAGAAGGCGAGCTGGCGCTAAAGGAAGCGGACAGGAGTGGTATAATTGAATATATCCCCGGCGAAAAAACTTTCAAGATACTAAAAGAACTCAATGAAAAGCAAAAACTTGCCCTCGAAGGAATACAAAAGTTCCTAGAGGAATATGGTTCAACAGGCGTTCAGGAAATCCTCAACAAAACCGTTTTTGATGTTCTCCAGCAAATAGCAATCTTCCCTGCAGGAGAAAAAATGGTTGATTCAAAGGGAAATGTTTTGCCTGATTGTTTTTTGATGAAAAAAGGTTCGACTGCGTTGGACTTCGCGTATCGGCTGCATTCGGACATTGGAAAGAATTTTGTTAAGGCAATTCACATCAAGACCAAGAAGGCTGTCGGGAAGGATTATGTTTTGCAGCACCGGGATGGTTTGGAGATAATGACCAAATGAGTGGTGTAACAGAAATAATTTTCTAACTATTTTATCATCTGAATATTTCGATTTTCAATATCTTTGTTATTACAAATCTACTAGTCAAAATGACCACTACATTAAGAGACAGCTCTTTCTTTGTCCCGACTCATTTTATCTGTTTTTTCATCTTAACGACTCTGTTGAAAAAGTCGCAGACTGCAGGTTTACTAAAATTTGGGGCGAGCACGTTACGCGAGTGCAAAGGTTGATTAATTTCGAGCGTGGCTGCGAGCAGAGTTTTTCTCTACAAGAGAAATCCAAAGTGGGAATCTGAAACCTGCGCAAAACTCGAAATGTCTGCTATCAATTATTGATTTGCGAAGCAAATCAGACTATC
>DAIF01000013.1 GCA_002496015.1 Candidatus Pacearchaeota archaeon UBA73
GGCGGGAGGGTGGGCGCAGACCCAAAGATTTTCAACAGAGCAGCGCGTGGCTGCGAGCAGGATTTGAGAATCGTAAAACCAACCGAAAAATCAACTCCGGACAGAGTCTAAACCATTAAGCATTAAACGTTAAGATTGTGAAACCTGCAATTTCTGGCTTTTTCGACAGAGCCACATTAAGCCAAACATTTATATAATTTCACTTACGGTAAAACATATGAATGAACCATCATATGAACAGTTTTTTGCGAATTTCTCGAATTATACGAGGATGAAGATAATTATTGCGTTGGCAGATGGGCCGCTTTCGGTCAATGAACTGACAGAGCAGATTGGGGATGAGCAGAGCAACGTCTCACATCATCTTAAGCAGATGGCGCACTGCAGTCTTGTTGATGTCAAACGGGAAGGGAAGAAGAGGATTTATTCTTTGAATGAGAAGACAGTAAAGCCGATGTTGGCGATGGCGCAGGAGCACGTATTTGGGAGCTGTACGAATTGTGCGGGAGATTGCCGAAGCTGCGCGGAGGGAGTAAGATGAATTTTTGTACTAAAGATGGTTTACAAAGAACCACTTTGAATTCGGTTTTCGCTCTGCTCAAACCGAAAATTTTTGATAAACCCTCGTTAATCTGGGAGAATCGACATGAATAAAGAATTATATTTTGACAACGCTGCGACGACGGCAGTTGACGAAAGAGTTGTCGAGGCGATGAAGCCGTATTTTTCTATGACTTATGGAAACCCTGGGAGCATGCACACTCTTGGATTGGAAGCGAAAGAGGCGCTCGATTCAGCGCGAGTGATGCTGGCTCGTTTTCTTAATTGTTCTGATGAAGAGGTAATTTTTACGGGGAGCGGGACGGAGAGCATCAATATGGCGATAAAAGGGGCGGCTTTAGCGTTGCAGAAAAAGGGCAAGCACATCATCACGCAGAAGACAGAACATCCCGCGGTTTTGGAAACCTGCGAATATTTAGAGAAGCAGGGATTTGAGGTGACTTATCTGGACGTTGATGTTTACGGGTTTGTTTCCTTGGAGAAACTGAAAGAAGTGATGAGACTGGACACGATTCTTGTTTCGATAATGTATGCGAACAATGAGATTGGAACGGTTCAGCCGATCAAGGAGATTGCGGAGGTCTGTAAGGAGAATAAGGTTTTGTTTCACACGGACGCGTGCCAGGCGGCAGGCTATCTTGATATGGATGTCAAGAATTTGGGTATTGATTATCTGAGCATGAATGGGAGTAAGTTGTATGGGCCGAAGGGGGTTGGGATTTTGTATGTAAAGTCTGGAAGGCCGTTGTCGCCGTTGATTCATGGCGGTGGGCAGGAATATGGGAAGAGGAGCGGGACGGAGAATGTTCCGCTGATTGTCGGACTCGCGAAGGCAGTTGAGATTGCGGATGGAGAGCGCGAGAGAGAAGTCGCCCGGCTTACTGAGATGAGAGATTATTTGATTAGGGAGTTGTTGAAGAGGATTCCGAAGAGTTTGCTTAACGGACATCCGACAAAGAGGCTGCCGAATAATGTGAATGTTACTTTTCTTAACGTTGAGGGCGAGACGCTGCTTTTGGAGCTGGATCAATACGGGATTTGTGCTTCGACAGGGAGCGCGTGCACTTCCAAAACTCTAGAACCGAGTCATGTGATTCTGGCGTTGGGAAGGCCGTATGAAGTTGCGCATGGCAGTCTGAGATTTTCTCTGGGAAGATATACAACTAAGGAAGGAATTGATAAGCTATTGGGGATTTTGCCGGAAACTGTTGAGAAGTATAGGATGTTATCGCCGGTGCATTTGCAGGAGAGCCAGATATGATAAATATTAGCTCGCGTTGCTCGCCGCCCGCGAGGTATTAATGAACATGGAAGAAAAAATACAGTTGCATAAGGATGTGGAAGCGAAGGTTGAAAGCAAGAAGTGGTTTTATTCTGAGACAGTAAAGGAACATTTTTTCAAGCCAAAGAATTTTCTTCTGAGCGAGGAGAAGGCGAAGGAGGCAGATGCTAAGTCTGATGGAGTTGGGCAGGTTGGGAGTCCGGCGTGCGGCGACATGATGAAGATGTGGCTGATGATTGACAGGGAAAGCGAAAGGATTACGGATTGTAAATGGCAGACGTTCGGCTGCGCTTCCGCGATCGCTTCTACTTCAATGTTGAGCGTGATGCTAACTGAAAACGGCGGGATGAAGATTGAGGAAGCTCTGCAGATAAAGCCACAGGACATTGCCGCGAGACTTGACGGATTGCCGCAAAGAAAGTTTCATTGTTCTGTTTTGGGAGATAAGGCGTTGAGGGCGGCGGTGAATGATTATTTCAGGAAGACCGGGCAAGATGCACGAGTTATCGTCGGGGGAGCTAAAGTGATTGACAAGATTTTGAAAATTACGGATAAAGATATTGAAGAGGCTGTTTTGGAAGGAGCGCACGATTTTGAAACAGTGCAGAAGAAGACTAAGGTCGGGGTTTATGACAAGAATTGCATTCCGGAAGTTGAACAGTTGATTAGGTTCTACAGAGAGAAATATTTTGGGTGAGCTCATGCCGAAGGTTATTTCTAGGATGCTGTAATGGGGAATGCATGACCTATGCTGTTCGAGTTGTTGAGGAAGAAAGGAATTT
Source organism: Candidatus Pacearchaeota archaeon UBA73 (assembly GCA_002496015.1). Classification (GTDB taxonomy): domain Archaea; phylum Nanobdellota; class Nanobdellia; order Pacearchaeales; family GW2011-AR1; genus UBA73. Next base: position 2,626 of record DAIF01000013.1, read on the forward strand.
GGAAGAGTTGAATAAGAAGGAGATTGGCATGCCAGTGCAGGATTAAAGACAAAGACTTGATTATTAGTTTTTATTCTTTATGAGGCCGGTTATGAAGTAAGATGCGACTGCTAAGAAAACGCTCGTAGAGATTACTGTAGGATGGAATAACAGTGAGGACATCGGGAGCGCGGTTGGAAGGCTTGCGGCAAAAGCAAAAATCACCTCGCCTGCGATTAATACGAAAAGGGCTATCCAGATTTTTTTCGGTGAAGGATAAGCCCTGCGAATCTTCTCTTTTTTCGCTCTCTTTTTCATAGTTACTTTAGGCGACGGGAGTTTATAAATTTTTTAGTGTATGATTCTAGAGTTCGTGATTTTACATAGAGTTGAGAGTATATTATGCGAGAGTAATTTCTGGTAAGTTTCCGAACGTGGCTGCGAGTAGGGATTCAAAGACAGTTGAAGAATGTGGAGAGTGTAAAATCAATAGAATTTAATCCGAATAAAGTTTAAAGAACAAACCAAAACACGATCGCCAGAATAATCATTAACAATGCTATCAGCCAAAACAGCCATCTCAATATTTTTAGACCAACCAAAATAAACAATACCGCTCCAAAAAATGCCAACCCTATCCAGAAGAACGTGGTGAATTTTTTTTCGGATGCAGTACTGTCGTCCTCAGACCCGTTAGGCTGACTCCCCAAATCCGTCGGCAAATCAGTGCAATCCTCTGGACAATTTTCAAATGTCTCAAAACATGGGCATCCCTCCCGACCCTGACAAGAATCCTGCTGGCACCCTCCATCGCCACAGAAGTTCACGCACTCAAAATACAGTTGAGTTCCGCAGTCTGCTTCACAACTCCCAAAAGACCCCTCCTCAACACCGCAAACGCCATCCCCGCACACTTCATTCCCCTCCACGGACGCATCATTGCCACAATCTTCCGGACAACTCTCTATCGTCTCATCGGCTTCACACACCAAATTTCCGCATTCAGCCGCTACAAAAGAAACAAATATTAATAACAACGCTCCAAAAATAATCAACCTTTTCATTGTATTTAATAAACTAGGTATTTTATAAAATTTACTAAACCAAATAATATAAAATAGTAGGTACAAGCAAAACACCCATTAGTTGGATTCTCCTGACTCCACTTCCTATACAGAAGATTCCAAGCGCCGAGGAGGTCACAAGTACCAGAATGCCCAACCAGTTTGACAAAGCGAGATTCACCGCGAACAATAAAAATATGATGAGCACTGAAAGTTTCCTGTAATCAACCAAATCTATCCAATGAGAAAAGAATCTCGCAAGCTGGATTCCTGCAAAGAAAGCAACAATTCCCGAAACTATTACAACAAATATTATAAGCATCAGATGATTCAAACTCATCTCGCCGAGTAGCTCGGAGACAGCAACTGCCGCCCCGCTTCGCGTTCTGTTAATCGCGTAAACTGTGACGAATGAAAGTGCCATAATCACTGTACCTATCATCCCGACCAGAAAAAGAAAACTCTTCTGGTCTTTCTGGGTGCTCCCGTTCAGCTCACTCCCTATAACAGCAGCGTGTCCTGAACCTATTCCCGGCAGAAAACTACAAAGCGGCGCAGCTATCGCCCCGGAAAGAGTAGCGCGCCAGAATTCTTTTCTACCCATCCTCACACTTCTCCATCCTCCGACATTTTGCTTTGGTATCTTTACTCTGGATTTCAAGCTCACGACTAACCCTGACACACCGAACAGCCCAGAAAGCAGAGGCAGAAGCGGCTCCTTCACAGGAAGCGAAAAGACAAACATCCCAAGAAACCCCGCAAAAATAAAAACAATTCCAGAGATTATCCATTCATCCTCAGCCAGTATCAAATACACTGAACCGAATATCAGAATGTAAGGAATCAAAACTCTTACAAAATCATAAACACCGGGTAAAAAGAAAACAAAAACGATCGAAAACAACAGAATAACTGGCAAGGCAATAATCCCGCCATACAAAGTCACGATGATCGCCTCATATCCCCTTCCCTCTCTCAACAGTTGATGCCCTGGCAAAACCGCGAGAAAAGAATCCTCTTCCGGTGCCCCAAGAAAAACAGAAGGGATAAAATCAATAAATGTATGTGTAATTGCCATCGCAACAACAAAAACCGCCAACACAATAACCTCAACTCCGGAAAAATATTCTATTGAAGCTAACAGCCCCGCCGCGACTATATTAATATGCACTCCGGGAAACAGTCCTGTGAATATTCCTGCAGCTGTCCCAAGAACAAAAGCAATTATCAGCCCAAGTATCATGGAACCAAAATATCTCTGAAATTTATTTTAATTTCCATATCTAGAATTAAGTTGATTCTTAAGAACTGTTAAAATGTATCTTTATGGTGGCGCAGAAATATTAGAATTAGGAAGCCATGGTGAATTTATTGCCAGCAGATTTTGAATGATAAAGATTAAATATTGTGCTTTTTTGAGTTTTCAGTTGAGACGCTCGGCCTCATAGTCTAGTGGTTAAGACGTTCCCTTGACGTGGGAGAGTCCCCAGTTCGATTCTGGGTGGGGCCAAGGATTTAGTTTTTTATGGTGTGAATAATGAATACATTCTGTTATAATATATCTTATAAATAGTCAGATTAATTCTTTCTTATGCCATCAAATAATCCGTTTGAAACTATAGACGTCAGGGGAAATAATCAGAAAAGGGTGCGTAGTTTACTAAACCTTTTACCAAAAACCACATTCCCGTTCGTTAGTGATTTTCAGAGGGGCTTTCCTAGAGAAGAAAAATCTTGCGGTCAAATTGGAATATATGCAAGGGAAGCACCTTCGCTTGGAGAAAAGGGTGTTATGTTAGTTGTTGTAAACGAGCATTTGTTTGGTGACCCAACAAAACCAGAACACAATCCAGTCTTCAGAATCCCGGACGGTGCGAGTAACATTTATTTTGTTCCTCCACGGCAACCGCCCTTGAAGGAAGATCATCCATTTGCCGGAGTGGAATTTTCATATAAAGGTGCTAGATTCCTTTTTGGCTATGAACTGAGTGGTGCAGCGTATAATACAATTAAGGGATTAGTTTCTTGTCCTTACTTAGTAAGTTAATAAGTTACTTATTTATTTAGTTAATTAATAATAAGATTTATAAATACTGAGCTATTCAGATTGCAGAGAGGATGAAGAAATATTTACTTTTAGTTGAGGATGAGGAAATCTGGCAAAGTTTTAAGGAGATCATAGAGAAGGATTTAAACACAGAGATAATGGATTTGATTAGGCAGAGGGTCGAGGGTGTGCAACAAGAGTCGCCCACTCGTTCTTCTTCGCAGAAGCTAAGCCAAACGAAAGGAGGGAAGAAATGAAGAGGGGCCAGGTTTCTATTTACATAATAATCGCGATCGTTCTTGTGATATTGATAGTGTTTATATTCGCAGTGCAGAGGAGTGTTAGTGATGAGCAAATTCCTCAGGAGCTAAAACCAGTTTTTGATTATTATACTGAGTGCGTGGAAAGCGAGCTTGCTTTGGCGGTGAATCTTGCCGGGGCTGGCGGGGGCAGAATTTTTATTGAGGATTATGTCCCGGGGAGCGAATATGCTCCATTTTCATCGCATCTTAATTTTTTGGGAAGCCCAGTAGAATATTGGTATTCGTTGGAGGGCAATGGCATAGTAAAAGAAAACGTTCCTTCGTTGAGTGAGATTGAGGAAGAAATCGCGCGGTTCGTTGCAGATGGCGTGGCTCGATGCAATTTTGAATATTATTATCGACAAGGTTTTTCAATTGAGCTTGGCGACCCGATAGTTGATGTCGAAATTCTGGAGAGGAAGGTTGAAGTCTCAATCGATTCTGCTCTGACAGTTTCACGAGGAGATGTCGTTGCTACGAGGAATTCACATCGAGCCGAGATTAACAGCAAACTTGGAAAGTTTTACAATACGGCGATTGGAATATATAATGCAGAGATGGAAGAAGCATTTCTGGAGAACTATGCCGTTGATGTATTATACAATTATGCTCCTGTCACAGGAGTTGAGATTCAATGCGGACCTCAGATATGGCTCACGAGTGATGTTATTAACTCTTTGAAGACTGGCCTGCAGGAGAACATCCAGACCATTAGACTTCGTGGAGGATATTATGATTTAATTGATGAGAAAAGAGAATATTTTGTTTATAACTTTGGGGTTGACGAGTCTGTAAACCTGCTGTACCTGAACGATTGGCCGTCTCGCATAGAGATATATGGGGATGGAGTGGATGATAATATAATGGTCGCTGAGCCGATAGGAAATGAGGCAGGTTTGGGGGTGATGGGATTCTGCTACGTTCCTTATCAGTTCATCTACGATGTTTCTTTCCCGGTGATGGTGCAGCTTTATGATTCTGAAGAGCTGTTCCAGTTTCCCGTTATTGTGATTATTGACAAAAACGTGCCGAGAAAGGCGATGTCCGGGGAGGCGTATGTTGACGATGACGAGTTTGAGCTTTGCGAGTATATGACGCAGGATATTGAGATTCGTCTTTATGACCAGAACCTGAACGGTATTGACGGGAATGTTAGTTTCGAGTGCTTTAACCAAAAGTGCAGACTTGGCGAGAGCAGGAATGGAGTGTTAAGGACCCCGGCTCCGGCTTGCGTGAACGGCTATCTGCATGTCAGAGCGAATGGGTTTGCGGAGAAGAAAGCTCTTATATCGAGCAACAGAGAGAGTTTTGTTGAAGTGATTCTTGAAAGGGAGCATACGCTGGATGTTAAATTACAAGTTGGCGGGCAAGAAATTGATGATGAAATAGCGATAGTTTCGTTCACGCGAGACGACGGCAAGGTCACGACTATTGCGATGCCTGAGCAGAATGAGATAACACTGTCCGAGGGGAGTTATGAAGTAAGGGTTTATGTTTATGGAAATTCCTCAATCAGAATACCTGCGAGCACGAAGACGGAATGTGTTGAAGTGCCAAGGAGCGGTCTGCTTGGGCTTTTGGGTCAGACAAGGGAAGAGTGTTTTGATATAACTCTGCCGGCTACGACGATAGAGAGTTCGCTGGTTGGAGGAGGTATTTTGAATACTTATTTGTTAGACAACGAATTGAGGAAAGGAGTCCTGAGAATCGAGACAGATAGGTTGCCGCGTCCAACGTCGCTTGACCAGCTGTCGCAAAATTTTGAGATATTTGAAACTAAACTTGTGTGGATTGAGTTCGATGAAGCGTAATAAAATGTTTGTGTATGCTGTAGTATTTTTCCTAGTGGGAACGATTTTTTCAAGCAGTTACGCCTTAGCTCAGACTTTCAGCAGCAAGAGTGCAGTCTCTACGACTTACCAGCCCGCGCCATCTTTCCAGACATTGTATGGGAGCCAGGCTACGACGTATTGGCCGATTTTGGGAGATGCTGAAACGTGCGACTCTAGGGAAGATTTTATGCTGCAGATGGCTCCTTTCGGATGCCAGCCGACTGTTGTGCGTTCGGATCTTCTGGCGGAGCAAAATGTTCCGGTCTTCTGCCAGATAAACGCGATTGATGTGAACCCTCTGATAAAAGTTGAACAGATAAAGAATATTGATTTTACGATAGTATCGGGGTCTGAGGGAGTCGTGGATGTGGGATTCCATCCGGCAAGAGCGGCATTACGTTCTCAGAACACTCTTATTGGAAGCCCTCTTGTGAACAACATAGGTTATGCAGTCGTTCTCCTGCAGAGGCAGCCGGATGAGTCAAAACTTCCGGATTCAGTAAACGTAACACTTTCTGCCAGGATCTCGTATGAAGCAGACAACGCTTATGGAATTGGGAGAAGTGATTTCATTCTGGAGCCAACTAGTTTTGAGGAATGGCAGAGGGAGAAATCGAAGACAAGCTTTTGGAACGGGAGATATTTTCTGAGACTTGAGAATGCGGACGACAATTATGCGGAAGTCTCGATTTACGAAGGTGATCGAAAAGCGGTGACGACAAGAGTGCAGAAGGGGCAGACTTCCGGGGAATTCTATGTTCCTGGGATGTATTGCCGGGCAGGATTGACTATCTCATACGATAGTTATGTCGCGGCGCAGAAGAAGGCGAGAATAGAAGTTTCTTCAGGGAGGTCTTATGATGTTTTTGATGTTTATGAAGGAAGCAACTTTATGGATGGGAGGTGCACAGTCAGAAGGATAGACATAGACCCCAGAGATGGCGAAACTGGCAGGGTGATCGGGAGTTGCTCGGGCAAGCAGTTTGTGCTGGAATTAAAAACGCGAACCAACGAGAGTAGCATCAATTCTATTTTTGTTGATGGCAGATCTTATCCTGTTGATCGGGTTGGGGAGAGGTATTGGATAGACCTGACCAATCATAGCGATTCAACTATCACAGGAACTTATTATTTTGATGGGGATAATATGATGAAAGAGGGTGGGATATTTATTATGAACTCCACAACGAACTCATCTATGTCTGATAGGCAGAGGACGTTTTTCAGTAGCCTGTATGGGATTGTCAGGAATTTCGCGATTGAGGATTCCGGCGGTTCAGTAAAACCACAGTCTGCGCAGTATTTTGATCAAGCCATTCAGTCTTATGAGAGAGTTGCCGATGATTATCCCAGCGAAGGCGACGGCCTTTATGGGAAGGAAGCTTTGCAGCACGGGGTGAATCTTGCAAGGGATTATCGAGATGAGCAAACTCAAATCAGACTGATGAATCGGTATATCGGACTTTATCCGGGAGATGTTGTGGCAGAGTCTTATGCAAGCGAGCTGGAGAATATCCGGCAGTTTGATACATCCCTTAGTGGAGAGGCAATTCAGTTCGACAATAGCGTGAAAGTTCTGAGGCTGGTGTCGTTAAGTTCGCCTTCTAAAAAAGCCACGGCAGATTTTTCTGTCGGGGGAAGAGGGTTGAGACTTGCGCTGGATTCAACCAATGACCTAAGTGACGGAAACAGGAGTGTTGGTAGGATAACACTTGACAGGGTAGAAACAGATAAGGTCGAGGTCGGAGCTTATTGTATGCAGAGAGATGGGAGACTTTCTATAATAAAGGAGAGCTACCTCTTTGGGTTGGGTGAAACTAAGAGAATCTGTCAGTCAGTTGATGTCAGACTTGACAGCATTGATGTTGAGCGGGCAGTGAAACTAAGGCTGACACCTAAGGCAGAGGGGAGCAGAACCGAGACTAATTTCAGCGTCTTTGTCGGAATCGAGAAGCGGGCTATACAACTAACTCCGGACAAAGTTTCTGAGAAGATAGAAAACCTGAATAAGACGATACAGAAATGGGAGAATATAGTAGAAAATCTTGGCAAGTTAATCACCGGGCTGAAGGGAGCTTGTTTCGCGACTGCAACACTTCTCACATTTAAGAATTTCATGACCGGACTTAGCGGAGAAGCGATTGCAAGGCAGGAAGTCATGAACGGGGAGAATGGATGGAAGGAGAGATGCAAAAAGTTAGTGGCTGACGGGACTTACCCCAGCCTCGATGCATGTTACGTTGCCAGATCTTCTGAGATAGACACCGAAGTCGCCAGGACGACCGCCGCGATAAATAAGGTGAATGAGAGGATACAGCAGATACAAGCGACCGAGACAAGATCGACTGATATTTTCGGTAAGAGTGTAGATACCGATGCAGTGAGGAAGAAGCTGGCTGCGGAGATAAGGCAGGAATACGGAACACAGACGATAAATCTCGGGAACAAGACGTGGAAAACTGCTGATGGAAGAGAGACAAATACAGTCACGATAAATGATATACTTATAGAAGAGAATGTGAACAATAATCTTATCTCGACTGAGGGAATGCGCTCGTTGATGCTGAATGCGGAGTTGCAGAAACAGGGAGGTCTTGGAGAAGGTCATCTTGCGAATGTAAACTGGCGGTTGATAGATACTGCGGAGAGAGTGAACGAGAATATGGTTGTGAACTGGGAGTTTTTGAAGAACCAAGAGAACCAAATGAGAGGGTATCCTGCGGCGTTTGAGGCGGCTTCGCAGAACGCGCAAACGAGATACGCTTCGGTTAAATCATTGGCTTCTGAGCAGCTCCGCACCGAGACCGGATTAACTGATCCGTCACTTACGCATTTTGCGGTGGTGAGAGTTCCGCCCGGCGTGAGCCGACAGAGAGACTCGACGCAGAGTTTTGAGGGAGGGGTGTATAATCTTGGGCTTGAGGGCGATCCGCAGACCGGAACATATGTTATAAAGAAAGTTGTCAAGCAGGGAAACATAACGCAGCAGCCAGATCCGTCACTTTTCTCTTCAGCATATAATCTTGGAAATATAAAATCTTTGGACAGTACGAGCTATCAGAACGAGATACAGAGGTCTGATAGGTATGTGCGATATTATGAGACCGAGCCGTACAAGGGGATGCCTGCGATTGTGCCGTTCGATACCCGAGCAGGATGGTATGCGGCAACGCAGCAGACTTTGCCTGTGTTCGGTGGGATAGGGGCATTTGATGCTTCTGGAAGAGTGACAAGTTTCTGGATATGCAATGTCGGGCAGAATGGGAGGATAGAGTTTGATTCGGGTTTTGGCGACGATTTATGCCAGCAGATAAATCTAAACACAGGACAGCCTCTTAACGCGTTTCCAGGGCTTGACAGCAGTGCTGCTTCAGCGTTGGTACAAAGAGGACAACGGGCGATAACGGAAGCGGCGAATCAATATGGCAACAGGTATGTTACTATCGGCGGAGAGAGGTTTGAAGTCGGAGCGCCGAGCGTTGGAACGGCTTCGACTTCTTGTCAGGATTTCATGTCACCAAAAGATTGTCATTTACTCTTTAATGTTTGTGATCCGGTCGTGTGTCCGCCTTCGAGGTGCAATCTTGGGGGAACTTATCATGTAGCGAATGTTGCGCAAACAGGGATAATCGGAAGCATATTCCTTTGCTTGCCGAACATACGAGAAGGAATATTGATACCGGTCTGCCTGACTGGAATACACGCCGGAATCGAAGGCTGGATTTCGATAATGAAGAATTACCGCGATTGTCTGCAAGAGAGTCTTGACAGCGGGCAGATGGTCGGGATATGCGATCAGATATACTCAATTTATTTGTGTGAGTTCTTCTGGAATCAGATAGCGCCGTTTGTAAATGTGATAATTCCAAAGCTTATCGAGATGGCATACGGGCAAGGAGTCAGGGGAGGGGCAGAGTATCTTTCGGTGATGGGTGCATGGCAGAATATGGAGAATTCGATAAATTATTTCACGCAGAGTTATGCTGTGAATTCGTTTGAAGCTTTCAGAGCCAGAGGAGTTCAGGAGATAGGAACAGAAGTCTGCAAAGCATTCATCTCTGTGAAGGCGCCGACTGATCTTGATACATTGCTAGAGCCGGATTCGCCGCCGCAGTTCCACGCGTGGTTTGATGAACAAACATTTACGACTGCGACTGTGCCCGCGACTTCACAGTACAAAGTGTTTTACCATATTTTCGCAGGGAATGACCAAGGTGTTCATTATAATGTTTATTTGAGAGATCCGCCTGCTTCCGGTTATTATGTAGCGAATCCTGTAGTGCAGGTAGCTTCGGGCTTTGCACCAAAGGGAGAGTATCGCTCTGAGACCAGAGACTTTACGGCGCCACAAGGTTATAAGGAATTGTGTGTCAGGGTGAACAATCAGGAAGAGTGCGGGTTCAGACAGGTCAGCACTAGTTTTGCAGTTAATTATTTGAGGGATCAGTATATCAAGGATGAAGCGACCAGAGTGACGATAACTTCTCAGAGTGAGTGCGTGAGCGGGAGCAACAACATTGCAGCGCTTTTGACTCCTAATCTGCAACAGGGAACTGAGGAGTTCATAAGTCCGGAACTGTACAATCGCGGGATAATCAGAATCTGCTCTACTGATAATCCGGGAAGCCAGACAGATCCTTCGAGGTTTATTGATGTGGGATATTGCGATACGCCGCAGGTCAGATGCTGGATAGACCAGAGGAGCATTGAGCAGGCGATAACGCAGGGAAATGTCGGAACGCTGAATGAGACTCTTGAAGTTTTGGAGCAGAGGTCGAAAGAGCTTCTTGAGGCGCAGAACCTAACTTATAGTGATTCAGAGGCAGCGAATAAATTGATGCTTTTGAAGAGCAAGGTGAGGAATTTGGCGAGTGTGGATGAAGCGCTAGCGGCGATAACTGAAGCGAACGCTTTGCTTGAAGAGCTGTATTGGAACAGGCATAAGGCGGAAGCGCTGATACTGCGAGGAGATGCGCAGGCATATTTGGCCATGCATTATCGAACCGGAGAGGACGAAGTGTGGAGAGCGACGCGCGTGGTGCCTGAGAGTACGGAGCAGCCGCCGCAGGTTGGTGGTTACGCTCTGAGCGAGCCGGACAGTTTCGGAATGCGGAGAGTTTATTTCAACGGCATTGATGCTAAGATAATCTACAGAGGAGGGGTATTTTATGACACCACTCAGCCACTTCCGTCTACAGATATTAATGAGGAGATATACGCACGTGTTGCGATTGTGGATGAGGCAGGAGTTATCAGGCAGGATACGACAGCCGGAATTAATGATACCGGAGTGCGCAGCCATGTTGAAACGTTGAATGGGAGAAGATTTAACGAAGTATTTGGTGAAGAGAGAGAGCTGGAGGAGACGCGGAATTATGGAGAACCGTATCGGGATGGGACGTGGATCAGAATAGATATTGCTGAGGGAAATTCTTATGCTTTGAATGAAGGTAACAATTTGTTATATTATTGGACTGCTCAGAGCAGATGGATTGACGTTGCTACTGATCCAGCTTATGGATTTGAAAGCAAGAACGACACAGAAAAGACATGGCTTGTGGATCTCAGAACGAGACTTTTGGAGTTTAAGTCTTCTGGAACCAGTGAGCCGGAAGAGCAGATTCCTGCACCGACGGAGAGCCGATGTAGTGAATGCGGGCGCGGATGGAACAATTATTGTGACCAGGCGGAATGTGCGGGCTTGGGTGCGTGTTATTTTGTTGAGGGATTTTTCTGGAACAACTGTGAGCCGTGTTTGGGAATCTCGTCTTGCAGCCAGTATCCACGCGGGAACCAAATAGCATGCGAGGCAGATATGTGCAGGGTTGAACCTTCGGAAGAAAGGGATTGTAGTTATGAACCTGACGGCTCTTGTATTGTGAAGATAATTAATCCTTCAGGTAGCGTGGGACCGGGTTGGATAGCTCCCGTAGGGATTGAGCCAGGAAGTTTTCTTTATGAAAATAGAATAACCCCTGTTAAGAACGATTATAACGAATATCAGTTTCCATATCCAGGTTATCCGAATACTTTTATTATATTAGACTTAAATAATTCTTTGCAGACGAGGACATTTGAGACAGTGATTGTATGGGATTCCAGACTTAGTGAGATACCTTTTGAAGGTCAGCCGACTTATCGACAATTGAAAGAGGAACTCTGCAGGTTCAAAAATGCAAGGGAGTCCGGCAGCTGTATTTGGGATTCGGATAGGGGAGATGTTAGGTCGCAGTCTCTGCCGCCCGAGGAAAGGTTTTCTTTGGCGCCTTTAGGCAGTAATTATATCTTGTTTACTAAGATGTCGAGTGATGCTTTATGGGCGTCGAGCAAACTGTTTGTTTTGATCGGTTCAGACAGAATCTTGCTCGACTTAGATGGGGAAGGTTTGTATAGTGCCAGTTCGGGTTCAGTTCAGGTTGGGAGCCTGTCTGGAAGATTTGATGGTGTTAGGGAAAGAGTTGATGTCGCTGAGATAAACCCTGCTTATGCGAATGAGATGTTTGCAGGAGTTCCTCTTTGTAATTTTAAGAGTTTTGTTAAGAGACCGTCGATGGGAGATTATAGCGTAGAACTCGGCTTCAGTGGGCCGGGCAGTGAGGGATGTTTAAGACCTTAGTAGATGCGGGGTTTGTTTAAATAAATTACAGGCAATTTGTTAGATTATTAGTGATGAATTTAACATCGTTAAAAACAATCAAAAATTCAGGGATTGTTTCGCAATCTTGTTTCCCGCAGATACAAAGTGTACCTGGCACATCTGCGATTGTGAGTGCGGGGTACAGGATTCGAACCTGTGTAGGCACTAAGCCAACGGATCTTGAGTCCGTCCCGTTTGACCGCTCCGGCAACCCCGCATATTTCCGAATTTTCGGAGTAGGAACCGCTCGAATGCGACTTGTTCGCGTTCGAATGAGAATCGCATTGCGATTCGCTTTCCGGCAACCCGCTTATTAACAATGAACAGATAGCTTTTATAAGTTTTTGTTTAAACTTTGCTTTTGGTTTGTTATAAATATTTGTCTTAGTGGAAATGCTCTTAGGAGCCCTTTAAGGGAAGGATGTTCAAATGCTTCGATATGATATCTCTAAGTTATTGACGAGAGGTATCTAAGAATTAACGAATTTTTTCGAGATGTGTGTTATCAATAATCGATTTGCTTGCAAATCGGCAATCTGAGGATGGGCGAGCACGACACGAACCGAGTTAAATGAAAAGTATTACGTTCGTGTCTGCGAGTTGGGAGGGTATCGAATGCCAGATTAATTTGCATACAATTACATGCGGGATCGCAAGCAGGGGCGCAAAGCGCGACAAATTCGGCTACGCATTTCCTACCTTTTCAACAGAGCCGGTTGTGTAGTAATGTTTAAATGAGTTGTTTTTCATATGCTTTTATGATGAGATGCCTACAACTTTTAGAGAAGACACGTCTCAAAATAATTATGGTGAGTTAATAAAGGAAATCGCGGATAATCGTGATTCATGGTTGCTAGCTCCTGCAAGGATTGTGCTTGGAAATAGGAATGATGCAGAAGATGTTGCGCAGGATGTGTTTTTTAAGTTAGCTAGAGATGGTTTAAGAACTTATGATCCATCGCGGAGTTTAAAGTCTTATGTTGCACAATGTGCTTATTTTGGGGCATTGGATGTTCTGCGCGGCAGGCAGAGAAGAAGCGGGGAATTCTCGGGCGATTCTTGTTTGGAAGGAATGGATTGTTGTGTTTTTGATGGAATAGAAGATAGGAGACCTAATGGGTCAAGTTTGGAAGATTTGGAAATTAGGGATCTAAGAACGCAAGCAGTATGTGACGCAATGGCTTCACTTAAGCCAGTGACGAGAAGTGCTCTCTTATTGAGTTATGCCGGAATGAAATATCGCGAGATTGCGGAGTATCTTCATATACCGGTTGGCACTGTGAAGTCTACTTTACATTCTGCAAGGGAAGCTGTCAGAAGATCGATTAAAGAAAGCGGGGGATTGGAATTATTTAATTCTTAGCGAAGAAGTTGTATCGACAGCTTAATTTCTATTGCTGTTTTTCGTGAGGATTAGAATTATCAAGCAGATTAGAAAGCCTGCTATTGGATAGACTGATGAAATTCTTGTTTCTTGATGGGATAACATGAATGCCCCGATAATACCGAAGAATACAAAAAAGGCGAATAAAGTTATTTTGAAAAAGCCTCTCGCAAATGTTTTGTCGAAATGTTGAACGTTTTTGACCTGTTTGATGTTGCATGGTTTTTTTAGTTTGCTTTTGTGAATTGTTGGAAAAAATGTTCCTTCGTGGCCGCAGTGATTGCATTTCATCACATTGAGAAATCCTCGCGTGATTGCTGCAGCGTTTGAAAAATCAGTTTCTATATCTGGAGAGCCGCACTGCGGGCAGATTTGAATTCTATCTTTTTTCATTTAATTCTTAAGGGAAATTTGCGGTTTTTATTTTTTTCAGCAGAGTTGACTTTTGAAGAAAGTTTGTCCTCTAAACCTAAGCGGTCTGTCAATTCTTTATAACGGTTTCGGATTGTAACTTCAGTTATGCCGGCGACATCTGCGACTTCCCTTTGGGTTTTCTTTTCGTCATTTAGCAGCGCTGCAACGTACAATGCTGCTGCCGCGATTCCGGCAGGACCTCTTCCTGAAGTTAATTCCGAAATATCTGCTTTCTTGAGAATTTTGAAAGCTTCATTTTGGGTTTTTGGAGATAAGTGGAGAATGGAAGAGAATCTCAAAATGTAATCTTTGGGACTTGAAGGCGTAACTTTGATTTTTAACTTTCTTACGATGAATCTATAAGTTCGACCGATTTCTTTTCTTTCTACATCGGAGGCTTCGGCGATTTCATCTAATGTTCTGGGAATGTTATAAGAGCGACAGGCTGCGTAGATGCAAGCTGCGATGACGGATTCCATTGAACGGCCGCGGACTAAGCCTCTTTGAAGAACGTAATTGTAAACTCTTGAGGCTTCATCTCTAATTACTGAAGGAAGGTTCAGAAAGGAGGCTACTCTTCTGAGTTCTGCCATGGCTAGTCTGAGGTTTCTTTCGATTGAGGTTGAAACTCTTTCCTGCCACTTTTTCAGGCGAAGGAATTTGCGGGTTTGGCCTGTTTCAAGACGATAGATATCCGAGATTTCGCCAACGTTGGTTGTGAGACCTTTGTCATATTTTTGCATTGAGATTGGAGCGCCCCCTCTGCCTTTTTTGTCAGCTTTGTCAAATTGGCCTCCAGATTCCTGACCAGTGTCTACAATTTTTTCTTCAACGATAAGACCACATTCATTACAAATTATCTCGCCGTTCTGACTATCGTAAGTGAGATCAACACTTCCACATTCAGGGCATCTTTTAACGTATGTCATAGAACCAACTTCTCCAGGAATTTTTATAATTCGACAGTAACATTTTTTTGGCGAAAGATTTATAAAACTTCTGGTAAACTGGATATATAAAGGTTTTGTCACGGGGATATGGGGAAAATTTTTGAGATCGTGGGTTTATTTTTTGATTGTTGCTTTTTTTCTACAATATGATATGTTCTTTTTACCTATCTGATGCGAGAAGTTCACATTATAATCGATGTCGTCACACAATCTTTTGGAAGCTTTAATTCGCTGTCAATTACGCTATTTTCCTACTCCCCACGTTTCTGCTGTCCCAATATTGCCATCAAGTTGTAGAGCAGTTTAGGATTCAACAACACAAGCCAATGTTCTTGAAGCTCGGTTTGCCTTTTCCCGCAAGGATTTTTTGTCATCCTGAAATAAATTTATGATATTATTCTCTGATTAGAATCGCGTTAATATGACCTTCTTGGCTTGGGCGGTTTGTAATTTTGGCTTTGCCCTCAGATGTCATGATTATTGCGCCCTTCATTAGTCTGTTTTGGCGGGCGAGGAAAGTGTTTTGGGGGGTGGAAAGAACGTTTTTGATTGTGGCTTTTTTGGCTTTGCCATTGACTAGGATGTTGACAGTATTTGAGCCGAGCATGACTGTTTTTGTCTTGCCGCCTTTTACTCTCAGAGTTTTCTTTTTTATTTCTTTGAGTGTTACAACTCGTTCCTGATTTTGCTTTTCGTAAAATTTCTTTTTGCGGTTTGCGTGATATTTTCCGCCGGAAATTTTTCTGCCTTTGTTCATGACTATCTTGGAGAAAGTTGGTTTATAAAAGTTTCGAGATAAGATCTTGTCAAGTTTGTGGAGCTTTTCAAATTTTCTCTTCGCGAATTTTTGCCAACACCCGAATTTCTGACAAACAGAAACATCAAAACATTTAAATAGCGCGGGAAATGAAAGCAGTTATGGTTAACGGAATTGAGCGACCACTTGATCTGTTGAATCAGTCGAAAGGAAAAGACGTGTTGATTCAGCTGAAAGGTGACAAGCAATTTGTTGGCACGCTGCTGGCGTTTGACATGCACATAAATGTTGCATTGGATAATGCGAAAGAGATTGAAGGCGGCGAAGTCAAGAAAAATATTGGCTTGACCTTTTTGCGAGGCGACACGATAATTTATATTTCGCCTGCTTCGAACAAGTAATTAAGTTTGGTTTTTAATTTGCTCACGCTAAGAGAATTGTTTTGCAAGCCTTTAATTTTGGGTTTGTGTGATTTTTCGGAGATAGAGTGATTTAGGATTTTCTGGTAATAGGTTTTTGAGGGAGGGTAAATGGGCTTGGAAATCGCCGTCAGAAGATTTTAAATAGCTCAAACTGATTTGATTTTTATGGAAGAAACAAGCAAATTAACAAATTTTTTTGGTTGGACTTTGTCAATCTTGATTGTATTAAACTTTGTCCCCTATTTTGGTTCTTCGTTTTCAGATTGTAAAAGCACTGGTGCAATAAGTACCCTTCTGTTGGGCAGACCTGTTTGTATCGCAGGAGAAATTTATGGTGGATTTACAAGTTTGTCTAGTGGAGAAAATAAAATTCAAGGAGATGTAATTCAAAATCCTCAAAATTCTGTAAAAGAGTTAAACCAAGGTTTACCAAAAACATCGATGGAAGATAATGAAAGTACCCAATTCAACCTAGAAATTTTTAATAAAATTGAAGTACAAGGCAAACTTGTTACAGAAGAGTACAGTTATTGTATCAATTTTATCAAAGACAAAACAAGCAAGGTTAATCAAGTAAGAGACCAAGGTACACTATACCAATTCGATGGAGACGTAAAAAATTGCTTAAATGAATATCTTATAAGGGCTAAAACATTTACTCAACTCATTCAAGATAATCCGGAACAAATAACTTCACAGTCTAGGGAAAAAGTTCAATCACAAATATTATCTCAAGTAAAAAACTTAAAATCCTTATCAAATAATTATATTCAATTGAGTAGCAACAGACATTATTATATTCATCAACGATATCAAGTTAACTCTCTAATGGATTTAGGAAAAATAATAGGAGAAACTGCGGGGGCAATCGCCTCGGAAGACCCAGAAGGAACCATCAATTCTCTTTCTAATCTCTACGACTGGTGGTATTATAACGGAGGGGTTATAGACACTGGTTGGGGTTTGTGATTCAGTAATAATCTAGAATTCCACAACATCAAAATCTTTCGCCAAAGTAACGTTCTTGAAAACCTTTCTGGCTTCTTCGAGAATTATTTTTGGATTGTGCTCATGGCGTTGGGATATATGAGTAAGAATGAGTTGCTTTACATTTGCTTTTTTTGCGATTGTTGCGGCTTGTTCGGCAGTTAGATGAAGGCGTTCGTCTGCTAGTTGTTTTTCTTCGTTTGAAAATGAGGCTTCACAGACAAGAATGTCTGAATCCTTAGCTAATTCTATGGCAGCTTCATTGTATGCGGTGTCGAGGACGAGTGTGATTTTTCTTCCTTTTTCTAAATATGAAACTTCTGAAGATTTGATTTTTTTGCCTTCGTGCGTGATGTCTTTGCCCGCTGCTAATTGTTTCAAGACTGGAGAGTTTGGGAGTTTCAATTTTTTGAGTTTTGCTGGATCGAGGCGGTATTTATCTTTGATTACAAAAGAGTAAGCGTTGCAAGGAGCATCGTGTTTCATCGGCGCGGCTTCGAGATAAAAATCATCTGCTTCGAAGAATTTGCTGAAGACTTCCTTGACTTGTGTTTTGATTTTTATTTTAAAGAGTTGTTCTATTCCTGAGATGAAACGCTCTGTGCCGCGAGGACCGTAGATTTCTAGGACTTTTTGATAATCGTTCATTGCGAGAGTTTGAAAAAGACCGGGAATTCCTAAGACATGATCGCCGTGCATGTGAGTAAGTAGTAATCTTGTTATTTTGTTGGCTGAAAGACGAGCGATTTTGAATTGGCGTTGTGTTCCTTCTCCGCAGTCGATAAGGATGTTTTCGTTTTTGTAAGTCAGGAGAATTGCTGTGTGATTGCGTTTTGGAGTCGGGACTGCGTTGCCTGTTCCTAAAAACGTTAGAGTTATTTTTTCCATCTTTAAATTATGATAATAATGTTTATAAAATTGTGTTCTGTTGTTGGACAATGGAAAAGAGGCGAATGTTGTTATTAGTGGGCGTTATTTTGACATGTGCGTTTTTGGTTGATGCTGCTGTCTTTGAAGACAAGTTGCAGGGAGATTTTGATAGTGGGGTTTATTATGGGACATTTTACGATTCTTCCGGGTGGGTTCAACTAACTCCAGGATATTCTTTCGGAAACTTCACCAGCAGGATTTTTGACGCCGGCGGGTCTGTAGCATGGCAGGATTTTTCATGGGTTCAGGGCGGGCCTTATGGGGCTGATCTGCCAGATAATGGGATCAGCGAAACTCAATGGATTCTGGGAAATGCAAATATGTCCGGAAATGTTCTTTTACTGCATTTAGATGAAACGTCCGGTACTTTGGTTGATACTTCCGGATTTGGCAATAATGGGGCGAGTAGCGGAGGTGTAGCTTATGGGGTTGATGGAGTTTTTGCAGATGCCTTGAGCTTTGACGGGTCAAGCGGTCATGTGAGCGTGCCCCATTCTTCCAGCCTGCTGATGAATGATAACTACACTATTGAATTTTGGATTAAGCCCGCAAGTGACGCAACACCATGGGTCGTTTTTGTAGATAAGTCTGGTCAGTTTCATCTTCAGTTTATCGGAGATGATAAAATTCGTGTACAAATTTTCGGGTATGGGAATCTGGATTCGAATACTCAGTTGGCACGAGGAGTCTGGAGCCATGTTGCATTCACTATTTTGAATTCTCCGAACGGGAACGACGTTATCAGCTTGTATATAAATGGCGTGCTGGATAAATCAAATGGTCCGATGTGGGGAACTCCGTTTAGCGGGACCAGCGCGTTAACGATTGGCGGGGGGAGCGGACAGTATTTTAAATCCTCTTTTGATGAGTTTGCTGTTTATAACAGGGTTCTTTCTGCCAGTGAGATAAGTAGTCATTACGAGCGGGGCGCATTGAAATTAAATGTTAATGCTCGCAGTTGCGATGACTCGCTTTGCAGTGGCGAGAACTTTGTTGCGCTGGGGGATAATCCGCCACAGAATTTGAGCGTTAGTGACAATCAGTACTTTCAATATAAAATTGATTTTTTGAGCAGCGATAGTGACTTTTCTCCGCGGCTGTATAACACGAGCGTAAACTATGATATTCTAAATAGTGCTCCTTCCATTTTTATAGCTTCTCCGGCTAATGGCTCTTTGTTTTCTAAGAGTTCACTTTCATTGAATTATTCTGTCAGTGATGCAGATGGGAATCTGGATAGTTGTTGGTATAATTTAGACAACGAGGCAAATGTTAGTCTTGCGGACTGCGCGAATGTGAGCTTTCCTATCAGCGACGGTTTGCATGTGATTAATGTTTTTGCAAATGACAGCTATGGGCTAGAAGGGAGAAACTCCTCATGGTTTAGGGTTGATACGATTCCACCAAGCGTGATTATTGAAAGCCCTCAGAATAAAAGTTACAAAGTGAGTAATATTTTTATAAACTTAAGTTTGTCAGATGCGTCGGGAATCGGGGCGTGCTGGTACAATCTGGATTATTCTTCTATTAACACGACGCTGCAGGGATGTTTGCCGACAAGCATAAGTTTCGAAGATGGAAGTCACTTGTTGGAGATATACGTTAACGATTCTGTCGGAAACTTAAATGTTTCTTCAGTCGGCTTTTATGTTGATGCGACGCCGCCGCGATGGAGCAATATGCAGCAGGCAGTGACTCCTGTCTATTCTTCGAATCTTTCTTATTTTAATGTAACATGGAGCGACAACGGAACGATTCAGAGCGTTTTGTTCGAGAGCAATTTTTCAGGGAGCGCAAAAAATTATTCCATGCAACATCTTGGAGGAGGTGTTTATGGTTTTAATGTCAGTCTGCCTGCCGGAGGATTTTACTGGAGGTCGCATGCAAACGATTCTCTAGGGAATAGAAATTCCAGCATGATTCAAACGTTTAGTGTGAGTCGGGCGGGGAATCCGATTTATTTGTATCTGAATGGGGCGGAATCGGACTTGACTGTTAATTACGGGACGCAGACGAATGCGACAGGAGCCGCTTTGTTTGGCACGGTTTCTCTGAGCCGAGACGGCGCGAGCGTATCAAATCCAGAGATTACGCTTTTGGCGGCAAAACCTGCCGGTTATCTTTATAATGTCTCGGTACAGGAAAATCAGAATTATAGCGGTAACTCCACCGTTAACTATCTGGTCGTCGCGAAACTTGAGGGAAATGTTTCTTTGTATCTGAACGAAGTTGAATCTAATCTGACTGTTACTTACGGGACGCCGATTAACGCGACGGCTTGGAACGAGGTATTGACTCCTCAGTTGTATAGGGATGGCCTTTTGATATCATCAAGTGAGGTCGGCGTTTTCGCGGCGGGATTCTATAATTATACTGCGATAGTCGCCGAGAGCGAAAACGTTACTGGTTCGAGCAAGACGTTTTTCCTAAACGTGACGAAGGCAAATCCGGTTTTTGCTCTTGAGTTAAATGGAGTTGAATCGGACTTGATTGTTGGCTATGGAACGCAGACGAATGTGACTGGTTTTGAGAATAATTTCGGTGACGGAGATTTAATTTACACTTTGTTTAGGGAAGATCAATTTGTCGGGAGCGGTTCTGTCGTTGCGGATGTCGGGGTGTACGGCGCAGGGGTCTACAATTACATCTTTAATTCGAGCGGCGGGGAAAATTACAGCGCTGGTGGAAAAAGTTATGTCCTGAATGTGACAAAAGCAATACCTTCGCTTAATTTAAGTCTGAACGGGATTGGGGCTAACGTGAGTCAGGCTTATGGTAACGCGAGTGTTGTTTCTCTTTCTTCTAATCCCGGAAACTTATTTTTAAGATTGTTTAGAAACGGAGCTGAAATTGCAGACGGAAGTAGCATATCTGATAGTAGTTTACTTGCTGTCGGCGTTTATAACTTTACCGGGATTTTTGAGGGTGATGCGAATTACAGTTCAGCTTCTTTGACGCGGTTTTTGACAGTTGAAAAAGCTGCATCCCGCGTTGAGTTGCTTCTAAATGGGTTAGCTTCCAGTTTATCGGTCTATCCTGACACGATAGTAAATATCAGCGCCAGTCTGATCTCTCCAGCAGCGGGGGAGATATGGCTTTATGAATCATCTGCACTGGTCAATTCCAGCAACGCCTCGATGTTCTATGAGAAAACGTACGTTTCTTTGGGAGACTTTAACTGGGAAGTTTTCTATTACGGGAATGAAAACTATTCCGCGAGCAATGCTTCGTTAAGCGTGGAAGTAATAGATTTGGATTCTCCACTTTATTCTAATCTTAGGGTTTCGCCGGTTTCTCCGACGTATCAGCCAGGAGGGATATACCAATTTAACTCGACATGGATAGACAGTATTGGAATAGACGAAGTCTTGTTTGAGTTTGGGGGAAGGAATTATAGCTATTTGGATGGAGAGGTGTTGAGAAATGGAGACGAGTATTATTTTGTTTTAAGCGATCTTGCAGCAGGGACATATTCTTACAAATGGCATGGCAACGATACCTCCGGCAATGGCGTATCTTCGCCGGAGCAGTCTTATGAAATACAGAAGAGATCGACTTTCATTTGGATAACTCTTTCTCCAGGCGATAGTGTCATTTACGGGACTACTACGATAATCAGCTGCAATGCCAATAACGCCGAGTCACAGCCAGAGTTGATGCGAGATATTACTCTCTTGCCTAGTGCGACTGACAGCGCTGTCCTTGCAGCAGGCAGTTATATTTATAGCTGCACCTCCATAGCTACTGAAAATTATACTGGATGGGTTGCAGTTCCTAGGCAGTTGAATGTGAACAAAGCAAGTCCGACGATAAACGTTACTTTGAATGGGCTGGAAGCTGATTTAACTTTGCCTTCTTCCGGAGGAGCTGTCGCGATTAGTGCAGCATTGGTTTCTCCAAATGACGGTGCTCTGAATCTTAGCGTTGATGGTTTATTGATTAATTCG
Organism: Candidatus Pacearchaeota archaeon UBA73; assembly: GCA_002496015.1. GTDB lineage: Archaea > Nanobdellota > Nanobdellia > Pacearchaeales > GW2011-AR1 > UBA73. Next base: position 24,278 of record DAIF01000013.1, read on the forward strand.
GGAGCCGGTCCGCTTAGCAATGATACGACTTTTTCTGTCGTTGGCACACATCCTGTTACTGCTTCTTATTCCGGAGGCGAGAACCATACTTCGGGAAGCGTTTTAAGAAATGTTGTTGTCAGTGCGCCGCTTAGTGGCGGCGGGAGAAGTAGTGGAAGAAGCGTAGAATATGTTCCCCCGCAGAGCAATGAGAACAAGGATGATGGAATAAATATAAGATTTCAGGGTGATGGGTCGGCGATTCTTAAGCGAGGGTCAAGCGGAGAGAGAACAGTAGAAGTGGCCAACACCGGGAAGTTTTTCCTGAATCACTGTCAGTTGTTGTTCGAAGGTTTTGCCGGAACATGGTTTAAGAATAATCAGATGAAAGGATTAAGTCCGGGCGAGAGGTTCTCATATAATGTTTCAGTGTCTGTTCCAGAGAGCATGGAGCCGGGGAATTATGAAGTTGAATTCGTAGTGAAATGCGATGAGTCAAGGTTAAGCAGATTATTTGAAATTGTTGTTTACAGGAACGCTTTTGAAGCAGGGATTGGAGATTACGAGAAAACTGATAACAAACTAAAGGTGTGGTATAATTTAGTTGAGTATATTGGGAAGGAGCACGAGCTAAATCTTGAGTATGCCTTAATTGATTTCGATGGAGTTTCCAGATATATCGGCAAGGAGAAAGTCTATCTCGGAGCGAAAGAAGAGAAGAGCGAGTTTATAGAATTCGAGCTGCCTAAAGATTCTTTTGGGGAGTTCACTTTCAAAATCAGACTCAGCGATGAAACTGCACAGATAGACGTCGAGAAGAGTATTTTCCTGCCTTCACAGGGAGGTTTAACTGGCCTGACTATCTCCGATGCGAATAGGGCGACTTTGTCTTATCTCGGGGTTATTGTTTTGATATTAGCTGTCCTCTTTTTTGTTGTTGGAATGGTAAGACATATTAAGAGGGGCATGAAAAAAACCAAAGTTTTAAGGTCGCCGCATTTTAATCCTAAAAAATATAATAAGATGATGAGGTGATTGAAATGGATGATAAAAAATTCGCGTTTGTTTTTTTAGGAGTTTTTTTATTGGTGCTTGTTATCTTTTTCTCTATTTTTCTGGTGTTTTCTTACAGAGGGGAGATAGATAACAGCTTGAAAACTGCTTTGTGGTCTGCTCTGACTATTTTGGTGCTGCTTTTTGGCGTTATCGGAATATCTTTGTATCTGAACCGAGCTCGAAGTTAATGGTATCTTGTCTGTTAAATTTCAATCAGTTGAATCCGTATGCGTTGCAAAGCTTACTGAAAAACTCAGAATAAGCTAACCGATTGTCTCACAAGCGCAAGTTATCTGACTGCAACGCATAAATTTATAGCACAGAGAACGATATCGAATATTCCCAAATTATCTAAAATATGAAATTACTTTCTAATCTTGTCAGCTTCCCGCATTCCTTTCCCCTGCGCGCTTTTCTGCCTATTTCTCTTCTGCCTTGATTTTCTAAATTCTTTTCTCATACTTCAAACTGATTAATGATATTTTTAAATTTATCTAGCTAAGCTCTGTTGAAAAAGTCGAAAACTTGTAGGGACTTCGACTACCCTGCGTTCTGGGTCGCAAACAGGATTTTGGCGAAAACCAAATCTGAATGGGAATTTAAAATCTGCGTAGACTAGATTTTTAACAGGACACTAATCAGAACTACTTCTTAACGGCTTCTTTAATATTTTTGTTAAGTTGTCTCATGCTTTCTTCAAGCTGATTCTTGTCTTTCGTCCCTGTGCAGACTAATTTTCCGTTTGAGAAAAGTAGAAATGTTGCTGGAGGGTCAACTAATTTGTAGACAAGTCCGGGAAATTGCTCAGGTTCATATTCAGTATTTTCGAGCTGCAAAGCCAAAACATTCAGATTCAAATTCAAATCAATGCTCCCGGAAGCAACAATATTTTGAACAGTAATTTTCGGTTTATCAGTTATCCGCACTCCAATTTTTCCAATCTGTTTTATCACAGCATCAATCACTTGCTTGACCTGCGCGACACTCTTTGTCCCGGTACACACAAGATTTCCAGAAGAAAATACTAAAACCGCTGATTTTGGTTCTTTAACTCGCAAGACAAGTCCGGGAAATTGCTCAGGGTTATACTCTGTATTTGAGTGCGTCCGTGCTAATTTAGTCAAAGAAACTGGTTTCCCAAGAGAAGTAGTCGCAACAATATTCTGAATCCTTAAATCTGATTTTCCTTCCACCATAGTAGCCCTTACTCGTTTATAAATGCAAGCTGTTTATAAAGGTTTCTTTTGGGTGAACTGTAAAGTTAACGTCAGCTCATTGTCTAAAATTTCAATTTAAGCCTGAACAATAACCCAGCATTTAAGCTCACTTTCTATTCGACCTAAGAGTCTTTCCAATTAAACAATTTCCTCCCAGAAAAACCAGAATAATTGACTCTTAAAAATCCCTGACACCTTTAACGATTTCGTCTTCAATCAATCCTCTCCTCTAAAACATTTCACAATTTTTTTCAACATCGCTTCTAACTAATCCAGAATAACCCATCTTATCAATTAACTCATTTTGCTTCTACCATATCAGAATAAAAAATAATCAGTTATCTTTTTTTGTTTGCCGAATTCTGCGAGGATTTTTGATTTACTTGTATAATTTGATATTGGCTGTTTTAATCTTGACTGGATGTCTCTTAGTGCGTCTTTTAGAGTCGGGAATTTTCTTGCGGGTTTGGAGAAGGCTTCACGGGAAGTTTGGCGGAGGATACCGACGCCGAGGGGAGCAGTGTATTCTGGGCGGATTTCGCGGATGACTAAACAGGAGCATTGTCTTTTTATTTTGTCTAAGTGTTCGGTTAGTGCGAGGCGGTTTGCGTAGTAGGCGCCGGTAACGGAGTCAGCATATTTTTTTCTTGGGAAAAATGATTCGTAGTCTTGCCATGATGCCGTCCCGAAAATACTTCTTTCTATAACTTCGAAAGACCATTTGTTTGGAAGAAGAAGGAAATTATAATGGTTGCCGAGGTATTCTGCGGTGAAGACTAAGAACTCTGAGATTTCCTGATAGTAACGGATTCTTTCGAGTTTTTCTTTTGAGAGCGTGTCGTCGACTGCAGTGATTGACCATCTTGTGGGGACGAGCTTGCGGTTTTGGGTTAGGCCGAGCAGACCTGCCGAAAGGATTTTGATAAGCGAGGAGTTTTCGATTCCGGATTTGTGTAATTCAACCAGCGCGGGCGCAGATTTTAGTTCACCGTCGGAAACTAGGTAGTCCACTTTCTTTTTCACGGGAGCATTTTCCTGCAACTTCACAGATTCAATCGGAGCGGCTTTTGGGATAATCGGTGTTCTGGAATCCTGTTCGGGATTTTTCGAGATTGGTTTTTTGAGCTTGAATTCAGTCGAGACAGACTTGTGAGTCATGGCAACTTCCTGCATTACCGGGAGAAATTTTTTGTCGCGTGGTTTGTAGATATTGCTTTGAGTTCTACCATAAATGAGTTTGTTTCTCATTGAGAGAATTGAAGGTATTGGGAGCTTTTTTTCGTGCCAGAGTTCTGGGGAGGACATTATTGAAGTTGCTCCGTGTTCTGTTGGAGAAAGGATTCCGGTGTAAACGTTTGGGTAGTTCCATTTGCCAACGAAGATTTCCGGAGGAGAAGAGCCGGAGAATTCTGTCAGAGAAATCGGTTTTCCGATTAACATTGAATGTTTTTTGCAGTTCTCTTCTCCGCAGATTTTACATTTGAACGTCATTTTGGGTTTGTTGGTTTATATATGTTGTAACGATACAAGAAGGGAGGTATTTAGGGATTTGTGTAATAAACGTAGAACTCGCTTTGCTCGATTGTTGCCGCGCGAGTTTCAGACTTATTCAACAAAGTCGTGAACTAGGCTCTGTCCAGAGTCTGTTGGTTTTACCTAAATTTGGGGCGGGGCGGTTGAGGTGGACAGGGCGGGATTCGACGACAGTCGAAGTTTGTGGGAATCGTAAAACCAACTAAAAAAATCTATTCCGGACAGAGCTGTGAACTAAAAACCTTTAAAGGTTGTTTTCTTTGATTCTAAATGCTATTAGAAATCTTCGACGGCGTTATGCAATTTATTTTTGCGACTGTTGGTTCTTTGGGTTATTTTGGAATTTTTTTACTGATGGCGATAGAGAGCACAATAATCCCATTTCCTATGGAGATAATTCTGATTCCTGCGGGGGCGCTGGCTGCACAGGGAGAAATGAACTTTGTTTTTATTTTGGTTGCGGCGATTTTGGGAAGTATTGTCGGGGCATTGATAAATTATTATCTTGCCTATTTTATTGGCAGAAGGGGGCTGAACAGGTTAGTTCACAAGTACGGGAAATTTGTTTTTATGTATGAGGATTCAGTTGTGAAATCTGAAAGATATTTTGAGAAACATGGAGACATTACTACATTTATCGGGAGACTGATTCCGGGAATTCGGTCTTTTGTTTCATTGCCTGCCGGTTTTGCCAAGATGAATCTAACTAGGTTTGTGTTTTATACGGGATTGGGGGCAGGGATATGGGCAGCGATATTGATTTATCTCGGTTATCTGTTCGGGAATAACATGGATTTAATTAGGGAAAATCTTAATGTAATCACGATTGTAGTCGTGGCGCTTTGTGTTTTGATTATCGCTGTTTATGCATGGATTAAGAAGAAAAAATAGAATTATTTTCGCCTTGTCTGAAGAGGTCATTGTTTTTTTAAGCCGAGCAAAGAAATTATGAAAATTACTAAATACATCACGAAGCCGTAAACACAGGTGGGCAATGGGCCGACATAACTGCATCCACCGACTGAACAAGTGCCTGTGAACAGTTCACCATAGGAAAGATAACCTGAGAAAAGCATTCCAAAAATTGAGATTATGAATACTATTTTGAGAGCAGTTTTTTGTTTCATTACCCTTTAATCTCGGAGATTCCGAGTAAGATAAATAGAAATCCAACCATCAATATAAACCAGACTATTCCACCCTTGAGAAATTCCCAAGCAGGATTCCAGAAGTTGAAACTGACACCCCAAGCCGTCCAAACCTGTGAGTAAAATGCTAGGATTATCGTACCTATCACGAGTATCAATCCGAGTAGAAGTTCAGCCCATTTATTCATATTTTAATATTGCAAGAATATTATTTAAAGATTTTGCATAAGTTTTTTGTTTGTCGGAGTGGTGAAAATAGTTTGGCTCGTTGAAAAAGTTGAACTAACGCGTTACAATTTGACGCTCATTTGAAGATCTTTCAATCGTTGTTGAGAGGGCTGAAATTATGGGAACTGCGCTTACAAAATATTGCTCACGACCATCTATCGTTTTGAGCAGGTAATCTCTACGTCAAAATTTTGATAGAGATAAGAAGTGTACCGAGAGTAGTTGCGGGTTGTGGAATGGGTCTGGGGTTATTGTTGGATTCTTGTTCTTTTTCTTCGGATGATGCCCAAATGGATAAGATAAATGCAGGGATTTATTTTCAGGGGATAAGTATTGAGGTCATTTTGTATATGTTGATAAATTTAACGGAGGATTCCGTTATAAACATCTTGGCGAGGGAAGTACATATGTGAATGGGTACCGTACTGAGATTAAAGCAACCATTGAGGAGCGATGTGAAAAACTGGATGAGGAATGTATTTCCTGCCGTTCTGAAATAGAGTTGCAGGTGGAAGCGGGAGGAAAGAGGGAGGTAGAATCCGCTCTTTGTGATTTTGCTCTTTGTAAAGATTAACTTCAACTAAATTTGAAGCCTTCGCAGGTTTTATAAGGTAGGATTTTTTGTTACTCAGTATGACGAAAAGTTCGATATTAATTGACCTTGATGACGCGAGGAGCGAGGCGATTGCGGAGGTGCTGTCGAACAAGACTTCTAAGAAAATACTGTCGGTGCTGGCAGATGGAGAGAAATCTGCGAGCGACGTCGCTGCGAAATTGGACTTGCCGTTGAACACAGCGAGTTATAACCTTAAGAAGTTGGTGGAGGCCGGATTGATTGAACGGAGCAAGGGATTTTTCTGGAGCCGCAAGGGGAAGAAGATGGAATTGTATAAAGTTGCTAACAAAAAGATAGTGATAGTGCCTAAACAGATGGTCAAAGGCGTTGTGCCGGTGCTTATCTTTGTGGGGCTTGCAGCTCTTGGGGTGAGATGGTGGACGCAATCTCGAATTCATGGCGGCGACGTCACGAGGAATGTAGCTGTGGAAGAAGCTGCGCTCAGAGCTTCCGATGCCTTACAGGTTGCTGGCGGCGAATTGGCTACGGATGCCGCGAATGGTATCAACAGTACGACCGTTTTATCTATCGCACAGAGCGCGTGGTTGTGGTTTTTGGTCGGAGCATTATCTGCTTTGTTAGTCTATCTAATTTGGAACTGGAGGAAAAAATGATTAAAAACAATCTCGCAGTTAAAACAACTTTAACTTGGGAAAAGATGAGTTCAAATGAGATTGGGATAAAAACAGGATTTAAATACTTGGGAGTTTTTTTAGTTTTATGAAACAGGAAATTAAAAGCATCGTGGTTGTCGGAGGTGTTTTGACTGTAGCTCTGATATTCTTAATAATTTCTTTGAGTTACAGGCCAGTTTCTCCCATGTTAGAAGCAGAATCCGGAACATTTAATTCGATTGAAGAGATTCAAATGTTTTTGGAGAGACACTCTAATTCCGGGGCGTTCTCTTATGGAGGAATCGGTCGAGATACTGTTGTGGCTCAAGAGTCTGAGTCGGCTCCTGGCGCCGTGAATGATGCCGGGGTTAAAGGAGAGACTTCTGCCGGAGCAGGGGATTATTCTCAAACGAATATTCAAGTAAAAGGGGTTGATGAGGCAGATATAGTGAAGAACGATGGAAAATATATCTATACTCTAAGCGGAAGCAAGGTAGTGATTGTTGAAGCTTATCCGGCTGAAAATATGGGTATTCTGGATGAGATAGAATTTAAGGACGAGTCGCCCATGAACATTTTCATCAATGACGAAAGGCTTATTGTTTTTACGCAAAAATATGAATATGTTGACACAGGATTGAGGTGCGGCGAGGTTTATTGGGGAGTTAGGTGCGGCGGGTACAGCAGGGAAAGTACCAAGGCGTATATTTATGATGTTTCAGACAGGAGTAATGCGGAATTAGTGAAAACTATTTCCTTTAATGGCAACTATGTCAACGCGAGAATGATCGAAGATTATGTCTATCTGATTTCAAACAAATACATTCAGATTAACAGTTTTGATATGCCGTTCTATGAGGTTGACGGTGTGAAGATGGACATCGCCCCCGGTAAGATAAGATACTTTAATCAAGATGACGAGAATTTTGTCTTCAATACTATTGCTGCTATTGATGTCCGTAGTGGGGATTTCGATAGTGAAACTTTTCTGATGGGCGCTTCGACTAACATTTACGTTTCCACGAATAATGTTTATCTAACATATCAGAAGACTTTGAGTCAGGAATACATTATAGGAAGGTATTTGGATGAAGTGCTTTTGCCGGAACTGCCCCGCAATGTAGCTGGCAGGATAGGGGATGTTTGGGAAGACAACGATAGAACATTGAGAGAAAAGGAGCGAGATATCAGCGGGATATTTGAGAGTTATATGCGCAGTTTAACGGAGAGAGAGTTGTTCGAGTTCCAGAATAATTTGGAAGATAAAGCGTTTGCGTTCTTTGAGGAAATTCAGGAAATGCAGCAGAGTACGATCATACAAAGAATCACAATAAATGGGTTGGATATATCTCACGAGGCTAGTGGTAGCGTGTCGGGGAGGGTCCTGAATCAGTTTTCGATGGACGAGTATGATGATTCTTTTAGGATTGCGACTACGACCGGTGGCTGGAACAGAGACAAGAATAAGAACAATCTTTATGTCCTCGACATGGATTTGAAAGAGATAGGTAAAATCGAGGGTCTAGCCGAAGGAGAGCAGATTTATTCGGTGAGGTTTATGGGCGAGAAAGCTTATATGGTGACTTTCAGACAGACTGATCCGTTGTTCGCGATTGACCTTTCAGATGCGAGAAATCCGCGAGTTTTAGGAGAGTTGAAGGTTACAGGTTATAGTGGATATTTACATCCTTATGATGAGAATCATTTGCTCGGAATCGGAATGGAAGCCAGCGAGGACGGTCGGGTGCAGGGTGTGAAAATCAGCTTGTTTGATGTTTCTGATATGGAGAATCCGAGGGAGATTGGGAAGTATGAGGTAATGGAAAAATGGAGTAACTCAGAGGCAGTTTATGAGCACAAGGCAGTTCTGTTCGATAAGGAAAAGAAGCTGTTGGTAATTCCAGTTTCTTATAGTAAAGAATATTCTGTTGCGGGGCAGAGCTGGCCTAGATACGAGAATTGGCAGGGAGCTTATGTTTTTGATGTTGATTTGGAAGGAATCTTTTTGAAGGGGACAGTTGTTCATGAGAGCGATGAAGATGGAAATGAGTATTGGTATGGCGGCGGAAATTACGTAAGAAGGAGTTTGTATATCGGCGATATTTTGTATACTTTGTCGAACTCTAAGATAAAAGCTAATTCGCTTGATGACTTGAATGAGATAAGTGCGCTGGAGTTACCTTATAAATATGGTTATGGTCCAATTTATTATGCCAGGGATGGGGTCGTTGCGGCTGAACCGGCTTTGTAGATTAGGTTTATATACATTCAGAGCGTCTGTTTGTGATGTTGACTAAGGATCAGCTTAAAGAAATCCGCGATCATCTTGAGCAGGCAAAGAACCCTATTTTTTATTACGACAATGACACAGACGGGTTGTGTAGTTATGTTATTTTGAGGAAGTTCATTGGGAGGGGAAAGGGAGTCGCTGTCAGGAGTTTTCCGGGGCTTGACGGAGGATACGCGCGAAAAGCCAAAGAGCTTGGAGCAGATTATGTTTTTGTTTTGGACAAGCCGGTTTTGTCTAAGGATTTTGTCGATAATATTGATTCTTTCGGGCTGCCACTTGTTTGGATAGACCACCATGATGTCGCGAGGGAGGATTTTGAGAAGGATTTCAAGAACGTTTTCATCTTCAATCCTGCGAGAAATTCCGGAAGGGATAAGAGCGAAGAGCCGACGACATATCTATGTTACAAGGCGACAGAGAGGAAAGAAGACTTGTGGTTGGCAGTGGTCGGGTGTATTGCAGATCATTTTTTGCCTGAGTTTGTTGATGAGTTCAGAGAGCATTATCCGGAATTCTGGGGAAAAGTTAAGGAGCCGTTTGATGCTTATTATGGGACTGAGATTGGGCGCATCGCGATGGCGCTTAATTTTGGGCTGAAGGATTCAGTAACGCATGTGGTGCAGCTGCAAAATTTTTTAATAAATTGCAAGAATCCCAGCGAGGTTTTTTCTGAGTTGTCTTCGAATTATTCTTTTAGGAGAAAGCATGCTGAGGTAAAGAAAAAATATGACGAGCTTTTAGGCAGGGCCAAGAAATTTTCCGGGGAGAAGTGCATATTTTTTGAATATGGCGGCGAGTTGAGCATCAGCGCGGATTTATCTAATGAGCTGTCTTATTTGAATCCGGGGAAGTATGTTATTGTTGCTTATCGGAACGGCGAGGCGTGTAATCTGTCACTTCGCGGAAAGAAGGTTAAGAAGATATTCGAGAAAGTCCTGAAGAAAATTGACGGGGTAGGCGGGGGGCATGATGATGCGGTGGGGGGGAGGATAAAGGCGTCGGATTTTAAGGTTTTTAAAGAGCTTTTTGAGGAGGAAGTCGAGTGACTGCCTACAAAATTTTTGTCAATGGCAGAGTACAGGGAGTGAATTTCCGCAGGATGGCTGCGTCGTTTGCGAAGAAGAACGATATTAAAGGAAGCGTGCGGAACTTAGATACCTGGAGGGTTGAGATAATCGTGGATTGCGATGAGAAACAAAAGGAAAATCTGATTGATTGGTTGAGGTCGAGCCCAGGATTATCTGCGGTGCGAGAAGTAGAAGTTTCTAATATTAATGAAAAAATGAAGTTTGAGGGGTTTGAGATAATAAAGAAGGACAGCTTCCTCAATGATCAAAGGAAGAGTCTTGTTAATCTTAGGAAGAGATTTCTAAAGTTTTAAAAAGTATTTTTTATTTCAGTATTGATGGATGATTCGATTCCAGTCCATGTAGCGATTATCCCTGATGGGAATCGTCGGTGGGCAAGAGAAAGAAATATGAAACCGTGGGAAGGGCATGCGAAGGCAGGGACTTTCGAGAATTTGAATTCTTTAATTCAGGAAGCGAAAAAGCTTGGAGTGAAATATCTTTCTTTTTGGGGGTTTTCGACGGAGAATTGGAAGAGAGAGAAGAAGGAGGTTAGTATTATTATGAGGTTAATATTGAAGGGCCTGAATGAGTTCGACGAGCGGGCAGAGAAGGATGTTAGGTTTGTGCATATTGGGAGGAAGGACAGACTTTTGGGGAAGCTTGTTGAGAGGATTGATTCGCTTGAGGAAAAGACGAAGGGAAATAAAGAAGTTTGTGTTTTGTTGTGTCTGGATTACGGGGGGAGGGATGAAATAATCCGGGCAGTGAACAATGTCTTGACGTCCGGAAAAAAAGAGATTTCGGAAGAGGAGTTTCGGAATTTCTTGGACACGAATGGTTTTCCTGATCCGGATTTGATTGTCAGAACTGGCGGAGAGATGAGGATGAGCGGTTTTATGCCTTTTCAGTCGGATTATGCAGAGCTGTTCTTTACAGATGTTTATTTTCCAGATTTTGATGCAAAAGAATTGAGAAAGGCTGTCGAATGGTATTATGGCAGAGACAGAAGATTTGGTGGAGATTCTAATAAAACTAATAAAAGTTCCAGTTGACTTTCTCATTTGTGTTCTGAATATCTGTATTTTTTAACATGGGGCGGTGCTGATTTAGACAGTTGAAAAATGTTAGTCATAAAATCAATAGTTTCTTTGTTACTTTTTATGAACTACCTAGTCGCAATAGGCTGCGGGGCAAGCCCAGAAGGAATTCGTAGTCTAAAATCAACTCAAATATGCGCTGGCAAAATGGTGTGTGGTCTCTTAACTTTCGTGAAGAAAGCGGTCGAGGCAACTAAATAAAATTATTTCTTGAAGTTCTTAGTTCTTTCCAGATAGTCAGCAATGGCTTTAGAGCTCGCATTTCTTATGTCAGTAAGAACAACATAACTTTACGGGCGCGAACCGCCTCCGGCAGTTTTCTCTAACATCCCGAACGCAGGGTAGTCGCCGCCCAAGAGCCAGTCCCCACAGTAGAGCCCAGAGCCGTACTGAGGACCGCTAAACCACACATAATTAATATTTGCGTATCTTGTAGAATTTGCTTTCAAATCAAAAAATGGAATTTCTGTTCTTTTAAACGGTTCTACTTTCTCTCTGAAGTATCTGATCGCTTGCGGACCAAGAGCGAATCTTCTTTGAGGCATTTCCTCTCCCCATAAGTGATCACCGTCTTTGGCAACAATTACTGCTATTCTGTCTTCTGGCTTTAAACTCTCTTGTGATTGAGCAATTGCTTCTAAGGCGTCGTAGAAATCTGTTGAACGTATTGGATATATTTTCCGCAAGTGAGCGCGAACTATTTCTCCTGCTCCTGCTGGTGTAACTAACTCTGTTCCCTTATACAAAATTGTTTTCTTTCCTTTCACCTTAACAGGGATGAGTCTTGTTCTTGAACTACTATCATAACCTGCAAGTCTTGCTTCTACGACATTTTCAGGCAGAACTAAACTCATATTTGCGTCGGTAAATGCCGCGATTTGGTCATTCCAAGGTGCGTCTATCCTACCGAATTTCCTGCTTGGGGTTTCTGCGACCCATTCAATCTGTGCCATTGCCATATGATTCTTTAGAGTGTAGGTTTTTAAAATTTTTTACTTATTATAACTATTAGGGAGTAATACTATATGGAAGATTCTAAAACTTTTTAGGACGGGTTTGAAAAAGGGTTTGTGGTTGTAGGTTTAGTGCATCTGGGATCCGTCTTTCACACTTTCCTCGCTTGGGGTACGTCTCGTAGGTCGCAAAAAAAGCTAGGGCGAAGGTTTAAAAGTCAGGAATTTTCCTTTTAATAATGGACAAGCTGAAAATTGCTAAGCAGAATTTGTTACGGGAGGCGGAGGAGGTTAGCGGGAGAAAGATCGAAGGATACGATTTTGATAATGGAGTTGATTTTGAGAAGATTCTGGAAAGTTTTTCATCTACGGGAATGCAGGCGTCTCATTTTGCTGAAGCTATAAAGATAACGAATGAGATGATACAGAATAAGGCATTTATCTTTTTAGGTTACACTTCAAACATGGTCAGTTCGGGAAATCGTGAAGTGATTCGATATTTAGTGAAGCACAAAAAAGTTGATGTGCTTGTGACGACGGCGGGGGGAATTGAAGAAGATTTGATTAAGTGTTTGGGGGATTTTTATCTTGGGGATTTTCGTGCGGACGGGGCGTTACTGCGGAAGAAGGGAATAAACAGAATAGGGAATATTTTTGTTTCGAATAATCGATATTGCGAGTTTGAGGAGTGGGTACAGCCGATTCTTGAGGGGCTTGTTGCCGAGAAAGAGATATGGACTCCTTCAGAGATTATTTGGAAGCTTGGAGAGAAAATTAACGATGAGAAAAGTATCTATTACTGGGCGTGGAAAAACAAGATAAAGGTTTATTGCCCGGCGATTCAGGACGGGGCGCTCGGGGACAATATTTATTTTTTCAATTCAAAACACGAGGATTTTAAGATTGACATTGCTAGGGATGTGAAGGAGTTTAATGATTTGACTGTTGGATTGGAGAAGTCCGGGGTGATTGTGTTGGGGGCGGGAGTCGTGAAACATTCGATTTTGAATGCGAATATGTTGCGGAACGGGGCAGACTATGCAGTTTACATAAATACAGCGCCGGAATACGACGGTAGTGATTCGGGGGCTTTGCCGGAAGAGGCGGTTTCGTGGGGGAAAATCTTGCCTGACGCGAAGAGTGTGAAAGTTTTTGGCGATGCGACGATTTTGTTTCCTTTGCTAGTGGCGGAGAGTTTTGCGAATAAAAGGTCTTGTTGAAAAAGTCAGAAACTGCAGACTTACTGTTTATTTGGGGCGAAGGGAATCGGAGGGGTTAGGGAGGGTCTTTCTCCGTAGGAGAAATATGAGCGGGAATCCGAAACCTGCACAAAACTCGAAATGTCTGCTATCA
>DAIF01000010.1 GCA_002496015.1 Candidatus Pacearchaeota archaeon UBA73
TTTTGCGCAGGTTTCAGATTCCCATCTTGGATTCGACTTTCGTATTGCTCAAGTCGAAAACCCGCCCTTGCCGCCCCAAATTTTAGTAAACCTGCAGTTTGTGACTTTTTCAACAGAGCTCTTATCAAAGTAACGGCTTGGGATTCTCTTCATTACCTTCGGAATTCATGTGACACGCTCGCAGTTGCCGTTGATTTTTTCGCAGAGCCTTTAACAGGAATGCTTAAATATTGCGGTGTGCTGGATGATTTATGAACGTAAAAAATCTGGTGCTGGGTATTGGAATCGTTGTGGTGTTCGCGCTTGTGCTTTGGCAGGGCGTGGAAGCGTTTATGCCTTCTCCGCAATGGGAAGATTATTGTAACGAAAATACTATCCCTGCCATACCGGTTAAGCCGGAAGCGGAGGAGAGAGAAGATTGTGTTGCTAACGGCGGAGTTTGGAGGAACGGATATTGTGATTACTACTCTGAGTGCCAGAGACAATATAATGAGGCGAGCGGAAGACATTCGCAGAAAGTTTTCTTTGTTTCTTTGATTGTTGCGGTTATTGCAGTGATAATCGGATTTACATTTCTGAAAATTGAGCCGGTCGGGAGCGCGCTGATTGGAAGCGGGATTTGGGCAATATTTTATGGAAGCGTCGTGAATTGGAGAAACTTCTCAACGACAATTCGGTTTGTCCTGCTTTTGCTTGTTCTGGTGCTTTTGATTTGGCTGACTGTGAAATTGAATAAGAAGAAGCGCTAATTTTATATAGACTATTTATTTAAGACTTGGATGGCGAAATTTAATCAAAAGACTTTGGTGATTGTTCTTGTTGTGCTGTTAGCTCTTGCTTTGGTGTATATAGTTTTTGATAAGTTTGTAGATTATCAGGAGAAAAGACAGTTTGAGGCGTATCAAGAGGGTGCGCAGGACGGCTATCAGCAAGCAATCATTCAGATGATGCAACAGCTTGCAACTTGCCAGCCGGTGCCGTTGTATGCTGGGAACGCGACGATAAACGCGGTCGCGATTGAGTGTTTGCAGGCGCAGACAGATGTTTCTTCGACGCTTGGCGGTTAATATGAAATATGAAAAATTGGTTAGAGATAAAATTCCTGAGATTATAAAAAGTAAGGGAAAGAAGCCGCTAATACATACTGCTAATGATGAAGAGTATTTTGATAAATTAAAGAACAAACTTAAAGAAGAGGTGGAGGAGTTTGCGGTCAGCGAAGATATTGAAGAATTGGCAGATAATGTTTTTTATATTGGTGCTGAATTGGATAAAGAAAATCCAGGCGCATTAAATGAATTAAAACAGTGGATTATTTAATTAAATCTTCTTTCCTAGCTTCCTCAAGTAATTTTTTATAAATTTCCAATGCAAGATCATTATGCTCTACAAATTTCCGTTTATAATTATCAATATCTGAAAAAGTAAGCCCGTGCTCTTTCCAAGATTTACCCTCCGAGCAAAGATTTTGTAAAATTGGCTGAAGTTTATCAAATGATTTCACAATTTTTGATTCATTAGTTTCTCCATTTTCATATTCTTCGAAATACTTTTCAAATTCACTGCACAAATCATCCGGCAATTGGGGAAAAAGTCTTTTTGCCGCTGCGAATTCCCTTTCTTTTTTTGTAGACCTTCCGTTGTCATCAAATGCAAAAGTGTCTCCTGCATAAATTTCAACAAGATCATGCATTAGAGCTAATTTCAAAGTTTTTGTAAAATCCAAGTTTTTAGGTAAATCTTTTTCAAATAAGATTAGGAACATAGCAAGATGCCAAGAATGTTCTGCATCGCTCTCTTTTCTTTTTAAGTTAGAAGTCCACATCTCTCTTTCAATATCTTTAAATTTTCCAATCTCTTTCAAAAAAGAAATAATCGTGTCAATTCTGTCTGCCATAAATGATTCCTGCAACTCAACTATAAATATTTATCCTAAATACCTTAACTTTCCGGGACGGGGTTCGTAGCAAAGGCCGTCTTCGAGAAGTTTTTTGATTTCGTTGTTTATTGTGGTGGGGGGTTCTTTGAGTTCCATGATGATTTTGTCGATATTAACGCCGCCTTCTGGTTCTGCATTTTTGACCATCGCGAGGATTTTATCCTTGAGTTCGGCGATCTGGGATTTGTCGAGGGTTTTTGGCGTTTCAGCTTCGACCTCAAGTTTTCTTACCAAGAGGAAAGCAGGGTCTTTCTTTTTAATTATCTCCGGAGTTAGGTAGAGTTCGTTGTTCCATGAGCGAATTAAGCCGATGACTAAAACGGTATCTCCCTGGTTGAATGTTTCTATTTTCTTAATATCGTCTCCGAAGAGTTTGACTTTTATTTGGCCGGAGGCATCATCAAGCGATAGAGAGCCGAATTTTTTTTCGCCTTCCTGAACGAATTTGTCGATTATATTTGCGATGATGTTTACGCGGACGACTTCCTTGTTATTGATTTCAATGTTTCGCAGGCGCTCGGCTTCAAGGTTTTGTTTGGCTTCGTGAATCTGACCGATGCGGACCTTGTAAGCCACCTTTCTTTTTAATACTTCTTGAGTCGTGGGCAGTTGAGTATTCATTTAGGTCTAAAAGAAGAGGGTTTTATAAGGATTTGTATAAAAATACGGCTCTGTTGAAAATCTTTCCGAAATGTCTTACTCGCGACCACGCACGCAATTATATGCAAATTAATCTAGCATTTGATACCCTCCCACCCGCCCCACGGAATATTGTCC
>DAIF01000008.1 GCA_002496015.1 Candidatus Pacearchaeota archaeon UBA73
GATAGTCTGATTTGCTTCGCAAATCAATAATTGATAGCAGACATTTCGAGTTTTGCGCAGGTTTCAGATTCCCACTTTGGATTCGACTTTCGTATTGCTCAAGTCGAAAACCCTCCCGTCCCCTCCGAATCCCTTCGCCCCAAAATTTAGTAAACCTGCAGTTTGCGACTTTTTCAACAGAGCCAATTTGAGGGATATTTTTATATAGAAGATTAATTTTTTGTGTGGATGGGTGATGACTACAAAGAGGGATTTGTTAGATTTCTGTTAGAAACTGGAGCGTTAAGGGTTTTTGATGATCCTCGCGAAGATAGAAGATTGAAGAATGGGAGAATTTCTCCGTGGTTTGTAAATATAGGGGATTTTAATGATGGAGAGTCGTCTGGTCGTTTGGCGGGGTTTTATGCAGATGCGATAATTTCTTCGGGCGCTTCTGCGGAGGTCTTGTATGGGATTCCGGATAAAGGTGTTGGTTTAGTGGCTCCGGTTGCAATAGCTATGGCTTCCAGGGGTCATAACGTTGGGTGGTTTTTTTCACGAAAGGATGAGAAAACTCATGGCGAGGCTACGGGTTTAGGGCCGGAAGATAGAATTAAAAAATTAACTGTTGGAAGAGTTCCTCAATCGGGCCAGGCAATCGCTCAATTAGATGACGTGTTTACTGCGGGCGACGCAAAATATGAGGCGAACAATTTTTTGGTAGGTTTAGGAAGGACAAATTTGCCGTTGTTGGCTATTGCAGTCGATAGACAGGAAGTTGCAGTGGACAGCAGAGATGCCATCGCAGAATATCAAGAAAAGACAGGTACTCGCGTGGTTTCTGTCGTCAACGCGGTTGATGTTTTTAATATTCTCAGAGAAGGGAGATTAGTTCCCGAAAGGGCATTGGAAAGGTTGGCTAATTACATTCGAGTGTATGGAACAAAGGATGCCAGGGAAAGTGTAGGAAGAGGATTGGAACAGAAAATAATCGGAGCGGATAGAAGTGTGATTCCTGCGTGCGATGTTGGTACGTTGGAGGAATTTGAAAGACTGGTAGAACAGACAGCAAATGTTGAGGGTATTGGCGGGTATAAAATCGGATTTGAATTAGGTTTAACGTTTGGGCTTCCGGCGGTTGTTAATACTGCTCGGAGGTACACAGACAAACCATTGATTTATGATCATCAAAAAGCCGGAACAGATATTCCGGACACTGGAAAGAATTTTGCCAAGGTCGTGAAGAAAGCTGGAGTAGATGCTGTGATATTTTTCCCACAAGCGGGACCGGAAACTGAGAGAGCTTGGATATATCACGCTTTAGACAATGGGTTAAAAGTCGTTGTTGGCGGAAGAATGACTCACCCCGCGTATGCGGTCAGCGAAGGCGGATTTATTGTCGATGAAGGCGCTTTAGATATGTACAGAATTGCTGCGCGAGCAGGCGTAAATAATTTTGTTGTTCCGGGAAACAAGCCGGAAGTTATTAAGCAGGTTCGGGAAATAGTCGAGGGCGAGGGCGTTAAACCAGTCTTTTATGCGCCTGGTTTTATCGCGCAGGGCGGGAGTATTTCTGAAGCTGCTAAAGTTGCCGGAGAAAGATTTCATGGTATTGTGGGGAGGGGGATTTATGAAGCAACGGATATGCACGCAGCGGCCGTTGAGCATACTTTACAACTTCATGTTTCTTAACTAATCTCTTTATTATAATTGTTCTGAACGGCTCTGTCTGGAGTTAGTATGTTTTGATTTTTCGATACCCTGCCCTTTGGGCGGGGAGTCGTCATCCCAAATCCCTTCTGCTCGCAGCCACGCTCGAAATTAATCAACCTTTGCACTCGCGTAACGTGCTCGCCCCCGCCCCAACATTCGGTAAAATCAACAAACTTCGGACAGAGCTTTCTGAAATTAAGTTTGTAAAACGAAACCAGACTCGTAGAAACCCATGCCGACTGCGCCGACGTAGATTTTCATTCCAGGCTTGATTCTTCCGGCTTGCCTTTCTTGATGGAGCGTGTTTAAGGTTGTGACTGCGCCGTTATTTCCGAAGTTTTCTAAATAATGCGGGACCATTTCAAGAGGAAGCTCTCTGCCGACTAAACGATCCACTCTTCTTTTTAATGTGTTGTAAACATGGGCGCTACCGGGGTGGAAGACGAACATGTCAATTTCCCGAGGTGTTAATCTGGCTATTGTTAATGATCTTTTGCAGGTTTCGATCATCGCTGGCGGAGCGAACTGTTGGACTGGTCTGCCGTTCATGTAAAGGAAGCCGTCTTCTCCTCTAATTATTCTGTTTTCGGTGTCTGGAGTATGAATGTTCACGCAGCCAATTACGCCGCGCTTTTCCGGAGGGAGATTTGGAGAAGGAGTAATCTTGAAAATTGCAGCGCCGGCGACATCGCCGAATAACATCAAATCGAAGTTATCTGGTTTCCATAACGGAGTAAGAATTTCTGCGGCGCCTACGATAGCATAACCGGCGGTTTTTGGATTTGCTTCAACGTAACTGCTTAATCTTGTCACGCCGTTGTTAAAACCTGCGCAGGCTTGTGAAATTGATTCCCGATAGTGGTTTGGATGCATTCCCGCGTGAGCGCAAATATTATGAAGGAAGTTCGGAATTTTTTTTGTATCTTCCGATGTTGCTGCGAATAAAGCTACGATGTTTCCTTCGACGTTATAGCCCCGATTTTGAGCGTCTTGTATTGCTCGATTTAAGGAGGCGTTGAACATTTCTGTATGGGTTTGCGTAGTTGTTACTGGGCGTGAACTGACACCTAATCTTTCGTAGATGTCTTCTGGGGTGGTGATTCTTGCTTCGCCGTCCGGTGTACCGTCTGTTTTGTATTTGCGCCAAAGCCGTCTTGCCAGAGCTTCGTTTGTTAGTGCCTTTTCTCCGGGCCAGATTCCTGTGGCGATAAGTTCTAATTGGCTGTTGAACATCTTTTTGAGAAAAGAATGGGTATTTTAAATTTTTGTATTAGTTGGGCTTTGTTGAAAATCTTTCTTTAGAATTGTTTTACTCGCGACCACGCGCGGCGCGTGAGTTTTAGACCTTTTCAACAGAACCTATTAATCGATTTTACCAAGGACGACAATATAATTCTTTCCGTATTTCTTAGCGCATTTTGGACAGGTCGTGTACCACATGTACCATTTTTTTATTTCTTTGTTTCGTTTTTTTGCGTATTCTTTGAAATCGTCACACCATTTTTCAGTGTCTTTGAAAGGACCTTCGTAAACTTTGGTTAGGAAATTTCCTGACAATGTGACATTTTCAGCGTTGGGAATTTCTTTGTTGACTGCGAGGTAGATGTCCATGTTCCATTTTGAAGTGTGGTCTGAAAGGCAGAGGTTGTCAGGAGTTTTGGCTTTTGTCTCTTCTACTTTTTTCATTAGTCTTGTGATGACGCTGCCAAAGTTCATTGGCATGTGGAATAGCGTGAAAACTTTGTCCTTTACGAATTTTTTATTTTTCCACTTGATTATTTTTCCATCCCAAGGTTTAGGGTCGAATTTTGGGCAGCATTCTTCTTCCATTTAATTAACAGGCGTTTTAGTTTTATAAATTTTGGGATTATATATCTTGTTCGGAATTGAGGTTTTGGTTGATTTTACGATTCCCGCAGACCTTCCTAAATTTAGGTAAAATTCATAGACTCTGGATAAGGCCCGATTATAAAAACAATTAAAAATGGGTTTTGTTATGGGTTTTGATGATGCGAACACACACTTGCGGGGAACTTCGATTGAAAGACAAGGGCGAGAAGGTGAAGCTTTGCGGGTGGGTTGATAAGATTAGGGCGTTTGGGAAAGTTAATTTTATTGATTTGAGAGACAGGTATGGAAAGACGCAGGTTGTTGTTCTTGGCAAGCACGAGCTGAAATTGGAATATTGCGTGCAGGTTTTCGGTGAGGTTGTCGAGAGAAAAGATAAAAATAAGGAGATCGAGACTGGAGAGATTGAGGTTTTTGTCAAGAAGGTTGGAGATATTAAGGTTTTGAATTCGTCGCCGGTGCTACCATTTAATTTGGATGATGCGAATGTTGATGAGGATTTAAGATTGAAGTATAGGTTTTTGGATTTGCGCAGAGGGGAAGTGCAGAAGAAGCTGATTTTGAAGCACAAACTTTATCGGGCGATAATGGATTATATGGACAAGAAAGGATTTGTTTATCTTGAGACGCCGATTTTGGCTAAGTCGACGCCGGAAGGCGCGAGAGATTATATTATTCCCTCGAGAGTAAATCCTGGAAAGTTTTACGCTTTGCCACAGTCTCCGCAGATTTTCAAGCAACTTTCGATGGTTTCCGGATTTGATAAGTATTTTCAAATTGCGCGATGCTTTAGAGATGAGGACTTGAGAGCGGATAGGCAGCCGGAATTTACGCAGCTTGATGTTGAAATGAGTTTTGTTGATGTTGATGATGTGATTGCAGAGATGGAAGGAATGGTGAAGTATGTTTGGAAGGAAGTTTTACATGAGGATTTGAAGACGCCGTTTCCGCGAATGTCGTACGACGAAGCGATGAAGAAGTATGGAAGAGATAATCCAGATGTCCGTAAGAATGGGGAAAAGTGGGGATTTGTTTGGATAAAGGATTTTCCGTCGTTTGAATGGAATGAAGAAGATAAGAGATTTTATGCTGTGCATCATCCTTTCACTTCGCCTTCGGACGACGCTGATTTCTCTAAGCCGGAAAAAATCAAAGCTAAGGCTTATGACTTGGTTTTGAATGGGTCGGAGATTGGAGGGGGTTCGATAAGGATTCATTCTAACGAGGTGCAGAAGAAAGTTTTTGCTACTTTGGGTATTGATGAGAAAGAAGCGCAGGAGAAATTTGGGTTTTTGTTGAGCGCTTTGTCTTACGGAGCGCCGCCGCATGGAGGAATTGCGTTTGGACTTGACAGAGTTGCGCAGTTGATGTCGGGGAGCGAGAATATTCGGGATGTAATTGCATTTCCAAAGAATAAAGAAGCAAGGGACTTGATGATGGATGCGCCTTCGGCTGTTTCGGAAAAACAGCTAGAAGACTTAGATATTATGCTTGCTTCTGATTTGGACAAATACATAGAAGGATAAGGGTTTTAAAGGCTAAAATTATCATATTTCAAAGTGTCTGGATAGTTCAGCAGGTAGAACGCACGGCTGTTAACCGTGAAGTCGGAGGTTCGAGTCCTTCTCCAGACGTCTAAAATGAAAATCACGTCAGAGATAGTTAAAAAAGTAGCAGATACTGCAAGAATAACTCTTTCAGACAAAGAGATAGAGAAATTTGTCCCGCAGTTTGAAGAAATAATGGGGTTATTTTCACAACTTGCCTCAATAAAAGAAACGGGCTCAGAGTATTCTATAAAAACCATTAACCAATTGCGCACAGACACGGAGGAAGAATGTTTATCACAAGAAGAAGTCTTCTCAAATACAAAAAACCATGAAATGGGGTTCTTCAAGGGACCAAAAATAAAATGAGTTTAGAAATATTGAGGGAGGCTGAAGAAATAAATCAAGGCTATGGGACGTTTGTAACTCTGATTGGCACTCTTCAAAAAGGCACACCAATTGTTGTAAAAGACAATATCTGCACGCAGGGAATAAAAACGACTGCTGGCTCTAAAATTCTCAGCACATACATCCCGACCTTTGATGCGACGGTAATTAAAAAACTAAAAGAAAAGGGGTTCTTTGTTCTGGGAAAAACAACGCAGGACGCTTTTGGGTTTGGCTCATTTTCAACAAACTCCGCTTACGGAATACCAAAAAATCCTGTTGATAAAACAAGGGTGTGCGGGGGAAGCAGCGGGGGCACTGCTTCTTTTATAAGTTTAAGCAAAAATGTTAATTACGGTCTTGGCCAATCAACAGGGGGTTCAATAACCTGCCCCTCTGCTTTCTGCGGAGTAGTTGGACTGACTCCAACATATGGTTTGGTTTCAAGATATGGTTTAATTGACTATGCCAATTCATTTGATAGAATAGGGCCAATAACAAAAACGGTTAAACAAGCAGCTGAACTGCTTACCATAATATCTGGTATAGATGAAAAAGATCAGACAACATATGATAAGTCTGAGGATTACACAAAATACCTTGGAAAGGGTATTAAGGGTATGAAGGCATGTTATATTAAAGAAACATTTTCAGAAGGGGTAGAAAGAGAAGTAAGGGACTCTGTTCTTTCCGCCATTACGGAGTTAAAGAAAAAAGGGCTACAAGTTGAAGAAATAAGCTTTGCGGACCTTAAAGAAATGGTTCCGATATATTATATAATTGCAATGGCTGAAGCCTCAACAAATCTTGCTAAATTCTGCGGTATGCGATACGGACTCGAATCTTCTCCGGAAAATAAATACTACAGCGATTACTTCAAAGAATTAAGAATGGAATTCGGCGAAGAGGAAAAAAGAAGAATCTTAGTCGGAACATTCATTAGAATGGAAGGTTATCGGGACGCGTATTATACAAGGGCTTTAAAATTAAAAAACCAGGTAACAAACCAATTCAAAAAAATATTTAAAATGTATGACTTGATAATCATGCCGTCCATGCCGATTGTGCCTCCAAAATTCGAAGATGTAAAAAAAATGTCTCCTGCACAAAATTATATGACTGATTTCCTCACAATTCCCGCAGCGCTAACGGGCTTACCAAGCATTTCGGTTCCTGTAAGGAAAAAAGGTTTGCCTGTCGGAATTCAAATTGTAGCAGATCATTTTAATGAAGGGAAATTAATAACAGTTGGAGACGCGTATGAAAGATAAAATAAAAATAGGCCTTGAAATTCATGTTCCGTTGAACACTAGGACAAAACTATTTTGCAATTGCAAGAACAGCGAGGAAGGAAAGCCAAATCAAAACGTTTGCGAAATTTGCCTTGGCATGCCCGGCGCAAAACCGCGGTTGAACAAAGAAGCATTTGACAAATCAGTTATTTTGGCTTTGGCACTCAACTGTAAAATAAACGAGAAAATTATTTTCTCAAGAAAGACATACTTTTATCCAGACTTGCCAAAAAATTTTCAAATTACCCAATATGAAAACCCTGTGGGCATTTCAGGATTTCTCGGGATAAAAAACAAGAAAATAACAATAACCAGACTGCAACTTGAAGAAGACCCTGGGAGGCTGCAACATAAAGCAGACTATTCTTTAGTTGACTACAATCGGTCAGGTGTTCCATTAGTGGAAATAGTCACCTCTCCGGACTTTGAAAACTCAGAACAGGTAATAGAGTTTATACAAAAGATGATTAGCATTTTAGATTATCTTAACATTTATAATCGGCACGCAGGTTTTCGTGTTGATGTTAACATTTCAGTAGGTGGGGGAAACAGAGTCGAGATTAAAAATATCTCTGGAACAAAACCAATACAAAAAGCAATAAACTTCGAGATAATCAGGCAAAAGATAAAATTAAAGAAAGGCGAAAAGGTTGAACAGCAGACTATGCATTTTGATAATGAAACGGGGAAAACGTTCTTGTCGAGAAAAAAAGAAACAGAAGAAGATTACGGATATATTTATGAGCCAGACCTGTCCCAAATTGAGCTTGATAAAAAAGAGATAGAAAGACTAAAAAAAAGAATACCTGAGCTGCCGTTTCAGAGGCTGGAAAGACTGATTAACGAATACTCCCTCACAGAATCTGAGGCGCACGTCATCATTCTTGAAAAATCAACTGCAGATCTCTTTGAATCTTTGTCGAAAGAAATAGACAAAAATATTCTGAAAAATTGGATAGCTGTAACGCTAAGGAAAGTTCTTAATTACAACAACTTGAAACTCTCTGAAACAAAAATAACTAAGGAAAAAGTAAAAGAACTTATTTCGTTGCAGGAATCAAAGAAAATAACTCCTCGCGTTGCAGAATTGGTTTTGCGCGAAATGGTGTCTAATGACGACAGTATAGAAAAAATAATCAGCAGATTAGGGCTTAGCAAGATGGAAAACAGAGACGTAGAAAATCTGGTAACCTCTGTTCTAAAAGAGAATAAACTTGCTGTGGAAGATTACAGGAACGGAAAGGAAAAAGCTCTCCAGTTTCTCGTAGGCCAAGTAGTGATGAAAACAAAGGGCAGAGCTAACGCGATCAAAGTTAAAGAAGAGATTCTTGAGAAGTTGAAAAAAATCAACTAATTTCATACTGCTGATTATGTGGGTAAAACCAACAGATTCCGGACAGAGCTTCTACTAAAAAGCCTTATAAACTACATTTCTGTCTTCAATGAATGAGCGATTACGAACAGCTCCTGGAAAAAGCATACTCTCAGGTAAAAGTCGTAGAAAGCTCTGCGGAAAGATTCGAAATCCCTAAAGTCCAAGGCAGCATCACAGGAAACAACACGTTTATTACAAACTTTGCACAAATCGCGGATTATCTCCGCAGAGACGCGCAACACTTGGCAAAATTCTTACAAAAAGAACTTGCAGTCTCTGGCAGAGTTGACTCTCAACGTTTAATATTAAAAACAAAATTAAACTCTGCAAAAGTAAATGAGAAAATCGAGAAATATGCCAAAGAATTTGTCGTTTGCCCGGTCTGTGGAAAACCAGACACTGAGGTTGTTTCAGAAAAAGGAATAAAGTTCAAACATTGCCTGGCTTGCGGAGCAAAAAGCCCGATAAAATATAGTTTATAATTATTCTATAGTTACAGACTTAGCCAAATTTCTGGGCTTATCAATATCTAATCCTTTCAAATCCGCAATAAAATAAGCAAATAGTTGTAGGGGAATAGAATTAACTATCGGAGACAAAAACTCGTCTGTCTTCTGGGAAAAGATGACATCATCAGCTAACACAGACAATCTGGGATCAATTTCATTTACAAGAGCAATTATCTTACCTTTTCTGGCTTTTATCTCTTGCATATTGCTTATTATTTTATCGTAAGTAGAGTCTTTTGTACAAATAAAAACAGTAGGCATATTTTCATCTACCAATGCTATCGGACCGTGTTTCATTTCCGCCGCAGGGTATCCTTCAGCATGAATATAAGATATCTCCTTTAGCTTAAGAGCGCCTTCTAATGCAACGGGATAATTTATTCCTCTCCCCAAAAAAATAAAATTGCTGCTTTTATAATATTTCTCGGCTACCTTGCGCACATTATCCGCTTCGCTTAGAACCTCCTTCACTTGTTTCGGCAAGTTCTCTAATTCCCTAAACAAATTTTCCTCAATTTTCTCTCCCCTTATTTCAGCCAGATAAAGCGCCAAAAGCAAAAGAGCAGTTACTTGAGATGTAAATGCCTTTGTACTCGCGACGCCAATCTCCGGTCCAGCATGAAGATAAATTCCGGAATCACACTCTCGGGCAATAGAAGAGCCCACCACATTCACAAGCCCGATAGTGTTTGCTCCTAATAGTTTAGCTTCTCTCACAGCAGCTAGGGTATCTGCAGTTTCGCCTGATTGAGAAATACCCACAACTAAATCATTTCTCACCACCAAAGGTCTTCTATACCTAAATTCAGAAGCGTAATCCACTTCTACGGGAATCTTGGCCATATTCTCTATCAGATATTTTCCTATCAAAGCAGAGTGCCAGCTCGTACCGCATCCGACAAGAATTAATCTTTGAATGCTTCTGATGTCCTGAAGGTTTAACGACAATTTTATCCTGGAATTTTTGAGTCTCCCTGTCAGGGTTCTTTTCACAGAATCGGGCTGCTCAAAAATCTCTTTTAACATGAAATGTTTATAGCTCCCTTTCTCAATTTGTTCCACTTCCAGCTTTAAATTTTCAACATTCAGGCTGACGTTCTCGCCATCAAAATTTTTGATATGAATCTCCTTGTTATTTATAATTGCTATTTCATTGTCTTTCAAATAAATCACTCTCTTTGTATATTTAACAAGCGCGGTGGCATCAGAAGCAAGAAACGCCTCGTTATCTCCGAGTCCGATAACCAACGGAGAACCCCGTCTTGCCGCGATTATTTCATTTTTATTTTTATGTACTACTGCTAAACCGAAAGTTCCTTCCACCAGTCGAAGAGCTTCCAAAACTGCACTGCCCAGAGAACAATTTCGATAAAACTTTTCAACAAGATGCACCAAAACTTCTGAATCGGTTTCGGATCTGAAGATATATCCTTCTTTCTCAAGCAGCCTTTTGAGAGAGTGATAATTTTCGATAATCCCGTTATGCACTACTGCAATGCTATTACTCGAATTAGTGTGGGGGTGAGCGTTAATCTCGTTCGGCTCCCCATGCGTAGCCCATCTTGTATGCGCAATTCCGCAGACGCCTTCAATAAGATTAATCCGTTTGTCGTTTTTTATCTCAATGACTTTTCCTTTGTTCTTTACTACTTGTAATTCGGATTTGTTTAAGACACAGACACCTGCGCTATCATATCCTCGGTACTCCAAGCTTTCCAAGCCGCCTATCAGAATAGGAATTGCTGCATTATTTCCCACATATCCGATTATGCCACACATTTATTTAGAAAATATCCTTTCTTTAATAAATTTTGTATGCTGTGTTGAAAAAGTCAGGGACTCATTTCGGAAAGATTTTCAACAATGTATTTAAACCTTTAAGGTCTGCCATATAAATGTATCTAAAAATCCATGAATCTTACAGGAAGGTTGTCGCCCTTGCAGACGCAGACATAATGGGGAAAATCTTTGAGGAAGGCAAAAAACAGCTTGAAGTAAGGGAAAATTTTTACAAAGGCGATTTAATTGGGGAAGAAGGAGCTGTTGAAATGTTGAAGGACTTTGCGCTCGACGACGCGACCTTCAACATAGTAGGTGAGAAATCAATAACCTCGGCACTTAAAGCAGAGATAATCACAAAAGAGATGATCGGAAGAGTCCAGAACATCCCATTCGCTCTTGTTCTAATCTAAAGAAAACTTTAAGTAGTTGAATTAACAGTTAAAATGATAAAGAGGATGGTCAATAAATTAGTTCAGGCTCTTGCATTCTTCGTAATTCTATTGCTTCCAGTTTCAACAGCGGTAGTCTCCCACCCAGCCTC
>DAIF01000012.1 GCA_002496015.1 Candidatus Pacearchaeota archaeon UBA73
TCAGCGGAACGGCACGAGTTGATTCGCTAAGGGTCCAAGGAGGTTCATGGACAACAAACGGAAACGATATTTTCTTAAACACAGGCGGCGCTTCAAACATATACTTCAGACCAGGCGGGGCGGGTGTCACCACAGGACAAGTGGTAATTACATCAAATGGTGTTGGAATCGGAAGTTCTCCGGTAGAAAGATTAGACATAGTCGGGAGCGGAGCAGATATTGGTTTGAAGGTGCATAATACGCGGGGCGCGCAGGGAAGTGTTGCTAAAATAACTCTGGGGTTGAGCAATACTCCATCTATTAAAACAGTGGGGTCTGAAATAGCTTCATACAGAACAGATTCCGGCGGCTCTGGCTCATCTGATTTAATATTCAAAACAAGTAGAGGTACAACAATGAATGAAAGAATGAGAATTATGTCAAACGGGAATGTGGGAATCGGAACCACAAATCCCTTAGCAAAACTAACTATTTCTCAAAATAACGCCGCGGCATTAGGTCTGGAAGTAGTGGGAAATGAAAATAGCCGAAGTGCAAATTTAGTTACTATCTGGCAAGACCCAACAACTCAGGGAACAGCAGCCACAGTTAGCATTCGTGGTGAAACAAGCGGGGCTGCTTTGTATGTTGACAATACCGGCACCGGTTCGGAGATAAAAGTCGCGGGGACTATAGAAGCAGATAGAATTATTTTGCCGGCAGATACCTGTAGATATGTCGACCAATCAATGGGACCAGAAGCGTATGGAATGGTCGATTACACCTTCTGTAACACAAATGAGTTTATTATGGCCGGGGGAGTAACTTGCATTCCCACCGACGGAACGAATCATATAATGAGGAGCCACCCCAGTTCAAACATGCGTGGTTGGACAGGATATTGCACAAAAGCAGGAAGCCCTTATCCCAATATAATACACGGAATCTGCTGCAAGTTCAGATAATCATTTACTAAAATAATCTAAAACTTCCCGAGGCCAAAAAGAAAGAATCTTCTCATCCAAAAAAGAAACAACTTCGCTTCGCGGAATCCATTGAATATCTTCCAAATCGCTTCCGCATCGAATAGTATCGCTGTCCGCAAAACATTCATAAAATCTTACCGCTCTTTCATGTGTCGGAGTAAAATGTTCTCCGATATATTTTCCAACTTGAACATCAATTCCGGCTTCTTCTAAAAGTCCTCGCCGAATTGCCTCCTCGTCAGTTTCTTCACCTTGAGTCGTCTCTCCCGGAAGATGCCACAAACCAGCAAACACTTTCGGCGAATCGCTTCTCTTTTTTCCGACTAAAATTTTTCCATTAAAGTTCACAATCGCAACAACTGCTCTCTTTTCCATAATTCTAAATTTCTAAATTTCAAAATAACTAAATCACTTCCTCAACCCCAACCTCTTCCAAAACGATTTTTCTTTCCTTGTATTAAGTCTAATCGTAATCCAAATCAAGAGAATCAAGATAGCGAGCAAAAGCAAAAATCTCCAGATGCTTGTTATGTTTCTCCAATTGACGACGGTTCCGTAAAAGAACGCCCAGATTCCCGAGCCGATTAACGCTGAGCCGACAGGTTCAACACTTAAAATTGCATATCCGACGATTATCACAACAATACCTGCAATTAAAGAAATAAAGAAAACTATTTTTGCGCGGTCTTTTTGCGCCGAATCAAATTCCTGCTGACATTCATAATAATAATCACAATACCCGCTTCTCCACACCCCATTATTTTCAACACAATCCGCCTGACTTTCTTCAACTCCGGGTTTGACCGGAAGGTCTATGTTTCTGCAATAATCATCCCACATCGGCGACGGATAAAAAGTCTCAACACCCTGCCAAAGCACCAAAGCAAAAACGATAACTATACCCAGCCCGAGAACAAAATTCTTGACATTCATATTTTAATTAGAAAAAATATTTATTTAAACCTTCTGGCAATTATGTTTGTTAAAATATATCCACTCTTCACAGTGCGGCGCAAGTCAAATAATAGAGGCTCGGCGCGTTATTGGCTTTTGCAACATAAGTTTATTCTTTTTCAAAGTATTAGTGAGCTGTTAAACTGCGGCGAGGCAAGCAACAACTTAAAAAGATCATTTTCTCTGATTATATATGGAAACATTCTACGTAAAGAAAATCCAAGACGTCAAGAAAAATCTAAGAGAACTGCAAGAGAAACTCAACGTGAAGATTTCAATAGCCAAGAATCAGGTGGTCATCGAGGGAGAAACCCTGGATGAATATGATGCGACTCGTGTTTTTGAAGCAGTATCTTTCGGCTTTTCTGTAAAGAAATCTCTAGTCTTAAAAAACGAAGAATTTCAATTCCGTGTTGTGAAAATAAAAGACCACACTCGAAGAAATCTCGCAGAAATAAAATCGCGCCTGATAGGAAAAAAAGGAAAGACGCGTCGGATCTTCGCGGATACGTCGGGCTGTGACATTCTTATCACCGAAGCGGAAGTCGGAATAATCGGCGATGTACAAGACGTGCAAAACGTGGAAACTGCAATCATCAATCTCATACGCGGGTCAAAGCAGACGAATATGTACAAATTCCTTGAAAAACAAAATACAAGAAAAAAAGAAGACACCCCTTTTGCGGACATAAAGCCCGCGTCATTAAATAAAAGAAAATAGAAAACTATCGTATTAACTTACTTTCTTTTCTTCTTAGCTGTCTTTTTCTTTACAGCTTTTTTCACAGTCTTCTTGACTGCTTTCTTCTTTGTTGTTTTTTTTGCTGGCATTTTATGCTCAATTCTTTTAGTTTTGTTACTTTATATGACAACTTCATCTATAAAAAGCTTTCGAAAATTTTTATTGCAATGAATTGCGCACAATCCCAGAAAGTTTTCTGGAAAAATTTTCCGACGACAAATTCAATATCGACTTTGCGGGAACACGACAAATTTTAGGAAGAGTTTTCGTCTCAACAAACTATTGACTAGAATCCCGTAGCTCATGTCCTGACTGAGAATGTGGAAGATATCTCGTTTAAAGAAATCGGCAACTTAGGGTTATCGCGGACAATCTTTTCACTTCGAATATTTTCAAGGGGACATTCATCTAATTCCTGCTAAACCACCAAATTCCTAATCCAATCAAAATAATAAGAGCGATGATAATCCAAATCAAAACCTTTTGTTTTCGCTCACGCTTCCGCCGGTCGTAATATTCATTATACGCTTCCTCAATTTCTGTTGTAAACTCTTTAGTCGGTTTCGGTCTGTGTCCTTTCTGATACTGAAATTGCATGCTTCCGCCGGTCGAAACTGTTTCTGCCATCATTTACAAAAAGAAAAGGAATATAAAACATTTTCGCTCCTCCGATTCTATGAAACCAAAAGTAGTCCTTGGAATGTCCGGCGGCGTAGACTCTTCAGTTGCGGCGTTGTTGCTGCAAAAACAAGGTTACGAAGTCATCGGTTTTTTCATGAACGCATCCCCTTCCGGCAAACCTCCCTGGCCATCAACAATAAAGTGGCAGGACGAACAGTCCACACTCGAAAAAATCTGTAAAAAACTAAAAGTCAAGTTAATTGTAAAAGACTGCGAAAACGGTTACGAGGAAAACGTCATCCAGCCGATGTTCAAAGACTATGAAAAAGGATTAACTCCAAACCCAGATATACTCTGCAACAACGTTGGCAAATTTCCTTCCCTGTTGAAAGTCGCGGAACAAGAGGGGGCGGATTTCATCGCGACAGGACATTATGCGCGCGTGAAAAAAACCGCAAAGGGCTTTGCTCTTTTGAGAGGCAAGGACGAAGAAAAAGACCAATCGTATTTTCTTTTAGGGTTGAATCAGAAGATTTTGTCGAAGACACTTTTTCCAATTGGAGATTTAAAGAAATCGCAAGTTAGGGAGATTGCAAAAAAGGCAGGATTTCCGAATTTTGATAAGCGTTCTTCTCGCGGTATCTGTTACTTGGGAAAAATCGACATGAAATCTTTTTTAAGGCAGAGACTTAAAGAAAAACCCGGAAAAATAGTTAATCAGAATGGTGAAATTATAGGCGCTCACCCAGGAACATTTTATTTTACTATCGGAGAAAAGATAGGCGAAAGAAAAGGAGTTTCATTAGATGATAAACTCAGAAACAAATTCGGAGGCAGATGGTATGTTGCAAAAAAAGAAAAGGGAAATATTTTAATCGTAGCTCCAAAGGGTCACGAACTGCTAAAAACAAAACAAGTCTCAATAAAATCATTTGAACTTGTCAATAAAAAAGACTTTCCTAAAACCGGATTGAAAGCACGCATCCGTCACCTCGGAAAACTCATTCCGGGAAAGCTGATGACGCGATGCAGTGCGAGTGAAGCGAGCCGAATAAACAAGACGCGCGCTTCTGCAACTAGCACCTCAAAAAACATTTTTTTTATATTCTCTAAACCACAGGAAAGCGTTGCTGAAGGACAGTTTATCGCTTTCTATAAAGGTGAGAAATTAATTGGCGGCGGCGAGATTCGTTTATAATTTGTTTGTAAATATTTTTTAAAGTTTGAAGGTGATTTCTCTGAATGGATGCAGCGTTATTAGGGAATTGAGGAGGGCACGGGGAGTCGTTGTCACTCGGAGAGACAGAGAATTTACGGGCGATAAGAATATTTTTATATCTCTGTTTCCTCAAAATTTTATGGAGTTCGAAAAGGTTGTCAGGAAAAGAAAGTCTGTAAGAGATTTCAAATCAAAAACTCCTTCATGGAAAGAGGTTTTGTATGCCATTGATCTTGCGAATCAAGGATCCTTTGCAGGAAATCAAAATCATCTTCACTATTTAATAATTGAAGATACTGCAACAATAAAAGCCATCGCCCATTTATGTGAACAAACATGGATATCGAATACAAAACTGTTAATTGTTGTCTGCTCAGATGACACGTATTTGGAAAATCTTTATGGGGAGCGTGGAAGGATTTACTCAAGACAGCAGGCTGGTGCAGCGATTCATACCTTAATTTTGGCTTTAACAAACAAGGGAATTGACTCCTGCTGGGTCGGTTCATACAGCGATGAGCTAATCAGAGAAAAACTCAAAATTCCCCAACATATCCAAATCGAAGCTATCATCCCGATAGGATTTGAGTCAGGCAGAACAAAAAAACCCGCAAAAAAATCTCTGGAGAGATGTCTGAGCTGGGAACTCTGGACTCAAAACCGAAGACCTTCCATGTTTGAAGAAAGACAAGAAGATTACGAACCCCTCCAATAAATCATAACATAGTTTGTTAAACAAGTTCGGAATTTTAAAGTCGCTAGGACATTAATAAGATTTCCAACGAAGTTTCTAAATAAAACAAATTAAAAAACAAAGAAACAGAAAATAAAAAAATAAATTAAATTGATTTATCTAAAGACCTCAATTCCAAGATCAGACATTTCTGGCTTCATACCACCTTTCTCTTCCTTTCGGAAAGCGTCTCTTCCCATGATGTATGGGGATTTGACGCCAGTCATGATAGTAATAACTCTTACTTTATTGTGGAATTCTTTGTTGATTCTTGCCCCGATAATAACCTGAGCATCATTGCTGATGTTCTCTGTTACAAGTTCTCCGACTCCGGAGAACTCTTCAAGTTTGAAGTCAGGTCCGCAAGTTATGTGAACCAAAGCTCCGGTCGCGCCCCGATAATCAACATCGAGTAGGGGTTGTGTCAAT
The DNA here is from genome assembly GCA_002496015.1 of Candidatus Pacearchaeota archaeon UBA73. Classification (GTDB taxonomy): domain Archaea; phylum Nanobdellota; class Nanobdellia; order Pacearchaeales; family GW2011-AR1; genus UBA73. The sequence continues at coordinate 5,664 of DAIF01000012.1, forward strand.
GCCTGCCTTACAGCATCCGCGACACGCTCGCTAGTATCAGATTCACCGACTCCGATAACCGCAACATCGCCGTTCTTCATAATTGCAGAAACGTCCGCATAGTCTAAGTTAATCAATGATGGAAGCGTAATAGTCTCGACTATACCTTTAATCATTGTGCTTATCAATTCGTTCGCAACTGCAAATGCTTGCTCCATAGGCAAGTTTCCCGCGATGTCAACCAGTCGATTATTGTCGATTAAAATAGCAGTATCAACAACTTCAGTCAGCTCCTGCAAGCCAAATTCAGCCTTGTCTTGTCGGACTTTCTCGCATTCGAATGGCATTGTAGCAACTGCAATTACTACTGCCCCTGATTCCTTCGCAAGTTGTGCGATGATAGGTGAGGCACCAGTACCAGTTCCGCCACCAAGACCCGTGACAACAAAAACCATGTCAGCGCCGCTTGTAGACCTCTTCAATTCAGAGACAGATTCCTTAGCAGCTTCCATACCGACCTTAGGTTTTCCGCCGGCACCAAGTCCGCGAGTTAGTTCTTTACCAATTAGGACCTTTTCATCAGCTTTTGTGATCGAAAGATGCAGCGCGTCAGTATTCACCCCGTACACAGTTGCCCCAGAAATTCCTTTATTGAACAACCACGTTACCGAGTTGCAACCCGCACCACCAACACCAAAAACCTTGATGTTTGCTTTTCCGGCTCTTAGTTCATCAAAATTGATGCTATGTTTGTCCGCATTGGCGATCGCTTCTTTTGCAAAATCTAGCACGTTTTTCGTACCTCCTTTCAGTGTCATATATTTATTGAAAAAACACAGCATGCGCTCTTTAAATATTTGATTGTGGTGGAAATTTATAATTTTTTCAGTCTTTCTTTAAATAAATTCAAATCCTTTTTCAAAAAGTGTCCTCCTGCAGCAGGAACATGCCCGCCGCCGCCTGCTCCCTCCAATCCTTGCAGGCAATTTTTCATTAATTTGTCCACATCTTCTTTCGAATTTTGTCTTCGCATCGAAACAGCATACTTGTCTTCCTCCAAGGGCCTCAACAAAATGACAGTTTTATCGGGATACTTCATGCTTATTGTATTAGAAGTTAAGGAACCGATATTGAATTTCGGACTAAACTCAAAAACAAATCGGCCGTTAATCTCCTCCCGCTCCTTCTCAAATCTTTCGACTATTTCTTCGATCTCCGCCCGAACTTCATCAGCATATTTTTCTAACGCCCTCACTTCATTAATGTCTTTGCCAATTAATTCCAATATCTTTTCTAAATTTTTGACTGTCTTAAAATAAATTATAGCAAACTCCAACATCCTTTTAACATCTTGAAGCGCCCCTCTTTCAGAACTCATCGGCTTTATCTCGCTTTTATCTTCGTATTTTGCAAAAACTTTTTCCATCCATTCACGATTTTTATAAACCGTAAAATCGGACAAACACGCGCAAGCCACAAGCCAATCATAACATTCCAAATCCTGGATCTTCGAAAAAAGATAATAACACAAATAAGCTGCACAATAATTATTATTCCCACCAGGATTCAAATAGGCAATCTTATCAGAGTTTACGTCTTCGATTATCTTATGGTGATCTATCCACAATACTTCAAATTCTTTTCCTGCTTTCTTCATAAAATCCATATTGTCCATCATCAAATCGGTCAGAATCAACCTCTTTATTTTTTGTTCCTTAAAGTCTGCAATTAATTTATCATTAAGCTCTTCGTAGTTAACAAGTTTCACAATATCTGCGTCTACAACTTCGTTAACAACTTTGGCCGAAGCCACTCCATCCAAGTCCGTATGGCTAATCAGTGCAATTTTATCTTTGTCGTTCAATCCAGAGATAAACTCAACGAATCTTTTTTCGCTTCCGACGGTAAAATGTATTGGTTCCATGTTAATCACGGGTTAACTCAAAATTTAAACTTTCCGCCAGATTTTTCAGAGATTAAAGAATTACAAAAGAGGGTATTTAGAAAATGAAAGATACAAATACAAACAGTTTATTGATTTAATAAAGGTCGCAGCTATTGTAATTCTTGGATACATTATAATCAAGGGACTTTTGCAAGCTGCAAGTTAAATCTTCTCCAAAATGTCCGCCTTCAAGCCCCTCTCTCGACACAACTTGACAAACCTCTCCGCATCTTCGCGTGTTCCCGCAATGCCCGAGCCGTAATGCATCGGGATTACAAAATCCGGCGAAATCAAAGATGCAACGTCCGCCGCTTCCTCGACGTCCATTACATACTTTCCGGAAACCGGCAAAAATGCGATGAATTCATTTCCGCGCTTGCCATATCCGGTTAGCCGGCTCATCTCCGGGATTTTATCGCTGTCGCCTGTGTGATAAATGACGACATCCCCAAATTTCACAATGAAACCCATCCAACCCTCTCTCTTAGGATGAAACTCCTTGCTTATGTTATACGCCGGCACCGCCTCGATTTTCACGTTCCCAAATTGCAGCTCATCCCCTGGTTCGATTATCTGCATATTCACGCCATCAATTTTTGTAATTTTCGACTGCGCGTCCGCCGGAATCACAACTGTCGCTCCGCTCTTTTTAATTGCTTGGATGTCCTTAATAGAACAATGGTCGTAATGGCTGTGAGTTATAAGGATTAGTTCCGCTTTCGGCGCTTTCTCCGAAACATTATATGGGTCTATCGCAACATCCTTCCCCCCGCCGCTAAGGAAAAACCCTGAATGCCCAAGATACTCAATTTTAACTCCTTTAATTTCCATCAAATTCAAAAGTGCCGATAGGTTTTAAGCTTATTTATTCCAGATAGCTAGAATCGCTTAATTTAAATAAAATGTAGAATTTACTTGTCAGACTCTCTCGCCTTTTTCAATGCTCTTGTCCACCACGTCAAGTTGTCAAGGAATGAATCGGCTTGGTGTTTCAGGACGTCGAACGGATTCGGCTCCTGATTTTTGCCGCTCATTACATCAAAAGATTGCTGCGGCGGAATGTGAATCGCATATCTTATCGGCGCCATTTGCAATTCGATAGCTACCTGCCTTAGTTGCTCGACCACGCGGGCTCCCCCGACAGAGCCGTAAGAAACAAACCCTATTGCCTTTTTGTTCCACTCTTTGTACACATAATCAAATACATTTTTCAACACTGCAGGATATCCGTGATTATATTCCGGAGATACAATGATAAATCCATCGGCTTCTGAAATTTTCCCAGCCAGTTTCTGAACATTCTTGTTTGTATAAGGCTCTTTTGCCATCGCAGGGCTTATTGGCTCATCAAAAAAAGGCAGCGGATAATCTCTCAGGTCAACCATCTCAACATCCAGCTCTTTTCGTTTCTTAGCTTCTTCAAAAATCCACTTCGCCGGCTTTTCACTAAATCTGTTCTGCCTTGTGCTTCCCACAATCACCAAAATTTTCATGATACTTTAACTTCTTTTGTGTTTTTATAATTTTCTCTTCTATAATCCCATTGCCTCTCCAATAACGTTAAATAAAAATATTTTATTTACGCGCACTCTCCTTCGTAAGCTACCGGCACGCCGTTTCCTTTTTCAGCAAAACATCTGTTGCCGTAGGTCTTTCCATCAATGCCGCAGACAGGTCTCCAGTCCTGCGTGCAGAATATGCTCGGTTCGGCTGGCACAAAGCATTTACCTTCAAAAGCTATCTCGACATCACCGGCCATGCAGGCATTACTGTATGTTTTTCCATCCATCCCGCAGACAGGCCGGTATTCTCTCGTGCACCTGCCGGGCGATATGTCCGTTGGCTTAGAAAATTGTTTAAACGTAATAACTCCTGCAAGAATGATGAAAATCGCAACAGCAATCCAGACGATTACTTGCTTTTGCTTCTTGTTCATTTTCCACCCCCTTATGCAAAAAGAACGGATTCCTTTTATTTAAATCTAGCCCCTTTCCAGAAAATCAAACCATTCTACTGAGATAGGCGAGCAAGCATTTCGGCTCTGTTGAAAATCTTTTCAGGATGTCTGTACTCTCTCGCAGCCCCGCGCGTAATTATCTGAATTAATCTGGCATTTGATACCTGTCCTTTAGAGCGGGAGCCGTCATTATTGTGAAACCTGTAATCTCCGACTTTTTCAACAAGCCAAATATTTCAAAAAGAATTTAAACAAGTCAAACATAGTAAAATCATGAATAAAAAGATTATCGCAGGGATTATAATTCTTGTTATATTAATTATAAGTCTGCTGGCATTTCCAAGAATAAACGAGTCCAGAATAAAGGCTGAAATAGAGAGGGCAAATTACTGCGAGGTTGATTCGGATTGTGTTGATGCAGGCGGAAAATGTCCGTTTGGTTGCTATGCTTATGTAAACAGGAACGAAGCCGAAAGGATATCGCAACTAATTCAGTCATTTGATTCAAAGTGCGTTTATGGTTGTTTAATGTGTCCGACAGCGGTTTGTGAAAATAACAAATGCAGGGAAGTTTGTGAATAAATTATAGTCGTTTCCGCGACCAGATTACCATTCGACTTTCCGGACTTTCATCTTGTTGTAAACTATCTCGTCCAGTTCATATACCTCGAGCGATGTTTCTACCTGATCGTCAAAGTATCTTATTTGGTAATCCTTGTCAGTTTTTGGATCAAAGCACTCAATCGCCATTTCCTTCGTGCTGCCGTGGTCAATCAGGACAACGTGCGCGTCTACCTCGAGAGTTAGGGAATCGATTTTTATTTTGTCTCCTCGACCTATTTTAGAAATCGGCTTGCTTGCCTTTACGCTTATGACAACATCTTCGTCGGTTCCTGAAGGCTTCTCTATCTTGTTCTCCATTTTCTTTCGGGGTTTAGCTTTCGCATACTCGACGTCGTCATCGTCTGAAAAAGCATCATCCAGAGACATTCCGCCTTCGTCTTCCTCTTCTTTCGCCTTTTTCTTTATCATCTTTTTCAGAGAAATTTTGGATTTATAAAACTATTTGATTCGAGTTTCTACGACGCAAGCTAATGTTTATAATCCTCATTAAATGTAATTTTTTTTAATTCTCCCTTTTCTATTACAAGAAGAACGTTAGCATCCCTGCCAAAACCCGCATTAATCACCACAGTCTTACCAATTTTATCTTTTCCGTAGTGCTCATGCATATGGCCGCCCACGCAAAGCAGAGGTTGGTAACGCTCACAAAATTCCCTCGCAACAGTTGAGCCAAAATGTTCTTTGTACTGTATCGAATCCTTATCCATGATTTTATCTAACTTTGTATTATACGGCACATTATGACTTAAGAAAATCGTCGCCAAACTTTTATTCCTCTTCTGATATTCTAATTTCAAGGATCGGTGAATTTTCCCATATTGCTTTAACAGTTTATTACGCTGTCTCGCAGTCGATTTTTTATTTTTCCACCTCTGTTTGGGGTTTTCAGGAATAGAGCTTAAGCCATAACCTAAAATATTAATTTCTCCTAAAGTATGAAGCTGATATTGACAATCCTTTATATTTTTCAATCCTTGCGTTAATCGAGAATTAGTTTTCCTTGCCAAATAAATATCGTAAATGTATTTTATCCTCCTATAAGGATTCTCGTCTTTTTCGTCAACGTCCGTCTTTCCGTAACTCTGATCCCAATTGCCAGGCACAAAAAATACAGGTTTCCCAATAGAATCCAAATATTCCATTACTCTGCGTCCACTCTCAAGAGATTTCCTCTCTGCTTCTTTTTCATCTTTCTTGCTAAATCCTTTCATTCTCAAATAATCAGAAAAGTCAATCTTATCGTAATCTTTTAGATATTTGAACCAGCCGCGATAGTGTTTAGCCATAAATCTATCATCACACACATCCCCAACTTGAATTATCGCATCAAAATCTTTGAAATGAATGCGCGGTTTACGACCATGTAGATCTCCCAAAATCAAAATCTTCATTCCCGTTCAAACCAAAAATTCTTTATAAAATTATGCCTCCCTTCCTGTGACACTCAAATAAATATCTCTGGGATCTTCATCCTTGTTATAAAGCTGAGCAAATCTTTGCGCATATCCGCGATCCCGCCAAAGTTTAAATGCCTCATCCCAAGTCATGTTTGTCCCGTTGCCTCTTGCCGCGCATTCTTCATACTTGAAAATTTCAAGACATTTTAATTGTGCAATCATACGATCCGACAGACCGGTTTCCATAATTTTGTCTTTCAAAACGCAGTTGTTTGTCCTTCCGTGACAATCCGCTTCTGGGGGAATTTCCGCTTCGTGCTCGTGACCAAAATATTTCAAAATCTCACTAAGGAGGCAATATCCGGTTCCGTTGCGGCAATCGTTGCCCATGCAAACCCTGTCAACAATTTCTCTATGGGGCATGCCATGAAAAAGAGGGCGGGTTTATAAGGTTTGCCTTATCAAAGGCTCTGTTGAAAATCTTTCCGA
>DAIF01000003.1 GCA_002496015.1 Candidatus Pacearchaeota archaeon UBA73
CGTGCGAAGTGCGCTCGCCCCAAAATTTAGTAAACTGCAATTTTCGGTTTTTTCAACAGAGCCTAAAAATACAGTAAATCTTTGATACTCATTTTATTTACATAAATTGCGAGCGCCTGTTTTGTCTGAAGCGGGTGACTTTGCGCGAGTAAATTATACGCAATTAATTTCCGCGTCCGATTGCGAGGAGATGCACGATATTTCAAAAATTTTCAACAAGACTTCATTTCGGAGGCCGGTAAGACCATGTTTCGTGATGTCTGACTGTTCCCACTATTGCGCCTCCAACCATCAGCGCTAAACCTCCGAAAACTCCAGCGGCACTATAATCCATGATAGGATCGTATTGTATTTCAAGAGGTTCGCTTAATTTGTCTAGATTTTCATAACGCATGCTAGCTGTTTGCTCTGCTCTTTGAGTTATTTCGTTTAGTTTATCTACGAACACCCGCCCGCTGATACTTGACAGTGCGGCTCCCAGAAGGATGATTCCGGCACTTACTTTTGTTTTTGTTGGCCGGAGAACTGAAAGATGATCCCTCCAACCGGGTGGAGTTTCTATCGGGTTGGCTTCTGCTTGCTGCATACGGGCTAGTAGTTCTTCGTAAGTAGGTCTAGTGCTCATGTTTTGTCATCAGATTCTTTGTATATAACCTTTTTTAGGCTTGAAAATGTCGCCGGCTTTGGAGAGTTGGTCTATGGCTTCTTCCAGTTCGGCTTCTGAGAGTTTGTCTTTTACTGCGTTATGAATTTCTTCCAAGGGGATGAGTTTGCCGAGGCGGGATTCCAGTTGGGAGAGGATTTCTTTGACCATTATTATTTTTCCTCTCTTGGAGGAAGTTATCCCGGTTGTCATTCTATCCACGTCGAATGACTTGGTTTCTTCGTCGTAGCCGACTTGTGTTAAGGATGTTTTCAGAAGTTCGATTGCTTTTTTTGCGTCTTCTCTTTCAACCGTATTGCTGAGCCGGACTTTTGCGTGCGCCTCGCTAAGCCTTATTATTCCTTCGAGTTGGCGGGCGGTGATGGGGATGGGCTTAATGTCAGAGTCTTTTACCTGAGTTGATTGATTTCTGAGTTTGACGTAGAAATCTTTTATTTCTTCAACAGCTTGGTCAGTTAGTTTGGGTTTAAATTTTTGTCTTGCGTAGGCAATATATTTTCTCAGCAGTTTCGCATCCACGACGTCGCGGATGATATTTTGTTGATGTTCTTCCAGAACCTGAGAGGCGATGGCTTCGTCTTGCTTTTTGTTTGGTAGGTCGCGAATTACGAAAATCACGTCGAATCTTGAAAGCAGTGCGGGAGAGATGTCGATTTGTTGGGGAATTGGAGTGTACGGGTCGAATCTTCCCATCTTCGGGTTTCCTGCTGCAAGGACTGTTGTTTCGGCTCTTAGTGTTGCCTGGATGTTTGCTTTTGAGATTGTTACAGACTGCTGTTCCATCGCTTCATGCATAGTGCTCCTGTCATGCTCGTCCATCTTCTCAATCTCATCAATACAGACAACTCCTTTGTTGGATAGGACCATTGCTCCGCCTTCAAGAGACCAACCCCTGAGGAATTCGTCTTTAACTACTGCTGCGGTAAGGCCTGCGGCAGAAGCTGCTTTTCCGGAAACGTATCTTCCTTTTGGAGCGATGGATGACGTGTATTTTAGCAAGACTGATTTTGCGACTCCGGGATCGCCAACGAGGAGGATGTGAATGTCTCCGCGAGTTGAACCGCCGTCGGATTTTTTCTTTTTGACGCCGCCGAAGAGCTGGAGGAGAACGGCTTCTTTGATTCTGTCGAAGCCGTAAATACTTGAAGCGATGCTTTTTGATAATCTTTCAAATGCTTTTGGGTCTGCCGCAATTTCGAGAATTTGCTTTTCGTCTTCTTCATTCATTTCGATTTCGTCGTAGGTTTCCTCCATTGAGATTACATTGTTGGCTTCGATTGCGATGTCGAATCTTGTGGAGATAGAGCCGGTCTGGAGCGGGACAGGAATTTCTTTGAGTATGCCGTGAATTTTCACGCGGCTGCCAGGAGTTGTGTGTCTTTCCATTCTGATATCTACGAGGTCTTCTTTCAGGAAAACGTGAATTCTTCTTGGCTGTTCGCCGCCTTCGAGAGAGTCCGGTGATTCTTCGACTACGAGTCTTTGAGCATCGACCATTTCTTTGGATAGGAGTTTGAAGTTTCCTTTCCAGCCGCAAGAACATCTGGACGGGTCTTGGAATTTTCTTTCTATCTGCAAGACTGAAAGGATTGCGCCGCAGTTGGGACATTCGAATCTGGCGTTAACGACCTGTGGGCGGACTTCTGATGCCTGGCGAATTATTCCCTCTATTGTCAGGATTTTGTCTAGGTGTTTTGCCCGGATTGCGCGGATTGGGAGAGAGCAACTTTTCGGCAGTTCGATAACTCTGACGCGAGGTTTTTTTTCTGAGAGGAATTCAGATTCTTCAAGCGCGACTTCAAGCAGCGCGAGAGTTTCTTCAGGGATATCCAGAATATTATCTGCGAGGATGGTTGAGAATTCCTGAATTTTGTTGAAGTCTATTTTTACAACTCCATCTTCTTTTCTGACTGATTCTCCTATTTCTTTTTTGTAGACATTAAAGAAGTTTTTTGCTTCTAAGACAATATCCTCCTTTTGCTTCTGCCTTTGTTTCACCCCTAATATATCCATAGTTTTTCAAGAAGGAACTGGTTTAAATGGTTTATTGTTTTAATGGTTCTGTTGAAAATCTTTCCGAAATGTCTGCGCCCACCCACCCCACGGAATATTGTCTGGGCGGGGGATGGCAGGGGAGACAATATTCCATAACGCTAGATTAACTTGAACTTACTCGTCGCGTAACGTGCTCTGCTCGCGACCCCGCACGCAATCAATCTTTGCGTAATTTACTCGTGCGAAGTGCGCTCGCCCCAAATGTTAGTAAACCTGCAGTTTGCGACTTTTTCAACAGAACATGTTTTAATGGCTTTTTATTGAGCTTACAATTTTGGTAAATCGACTTTGATGTACTGCCCACGACTGTGTCGAATCTGTGCTCGCCCGTTTTAAGTAATTACTTTTGGGTGGTATTTATCTCTATGTCCTAGAGGCAGTGTTTGCGACGGGATTATCTTTGTTATGGGGTGCAGCAGATTGGGTAGGAGTCTCTGCCAAGAGGAATTTCTCCGTTGTTACAGGGTAAGTCATGTAGTGTATCGTGAATGAATCCCGGAGGACATTCCAAGAATGGGGGCGATTCGTCAAATACGCAATGCCCGCCGATGGCTTCACATGATTGGGTTGGATTCTTCTGACAACAGAATGCTCCTGAGCCGCAGGAAGCGTCGCCTTTCACGTATCTGCTGTCGGGGAGGTGGCAAGTCGAGCCGCAGTAATAGTCTTCTCTGCCTGTACAGGAATTTACACATTCGTAGTTAAAGCAGGTTTTTGTTTGTTGGAAATCGCAGTATTCTCCCTGGCAGGCGATTTGGCCGCAACCGCTCGTAGCAGTGCAGTCGATGGCGAGCACAGATACGGAGCTATCGCCTTGGATTACTTGAGGATGACTTCCTCCGATTGAGTACTGACCGCTGAATAAAGCAGAAGTTGTGCCATTGCCTTTCATCTTGTATGTGATGACTCTGCTTTGGCAGATGCCTGAGCAGGAGATGTTCCAACTTAGAGTTCTGCCGTCGTGGGTCCCGTTGCCTGCGTCGGTGAGTATCAGAGAAGATGGAATTGTTTCGTAAATAGTGTAGGAACTTGCGCAGGCAGGGTAGGCGTGCAGGTAGATAGTAACTTCTCCGTTAAGACTAATTTTAGATTTAGAAACTGTTCTGGTTATTGTGCCTGACTGGATTGGGATTGAGGAAGAACCGAGGGGCGTTCTAGGTTCTTCGGGAGGAGCGAGGTAAACGCCGTCAAGAGTTATCTGTGTGCCGGGCGCGCTTGGGCAGAGTTCTGATGGATTCGGGGTTATTACGTAGGAATGCGTTGTTGAATTCGGGTTAAAGACCAAAAACTGAACAGGGTTAGTTCCGGGTTTGAGGTAGGCAAGGTCGGGGCGCGGTACAGATATTCCTGCGTATTCGATTATGAATCCAGCCGGGATGAATTGGAGGATGTCATAAAATGGGGTGGGGGATTTGTGATCTACGGTAAATCTTATTGTAAGAGGTTTGCCCAGTTTTGCGGTTTGGGGGTCAAGAGATATTCTTGTTGTGGTTCCGTCTTCCGGGCCGAAGTAAATGCCTGGCGGGGATATGAGATAAATTGCGCCTGCGATTATTATTACTAGGATGGACACAAGAAAAACAAATCTGAACTTGCTCTTTTTCATGCTTGGAGGAGTGGTTTGTAGTTTATAAGTTTAATTCTCTTTAATCCGAATTAATCTGGCATTTGATACCCTGCCCTTTAGGATGGGGAGCCTTTATTATCGATAACGGCATCTCGAATTTTGGCAGGTTTCAGATTCCCACTTTGGATTCTCCTACGGAGAAACCCTCCCTGTCCGCCTCTCCGCCCTTCGCCCCAAATTTTAGTAAACCTGCAGTTTGCGACTTTTGCAACAGAGCCTCTCTTTGGACTATGTCCGGTTGGTTTTTAATAGAGCTGATTGTATGGGCTGGATTTTAGATTCTCGAGTTTTTGGTAAAGGACGTCGACGTTTTTTTCACAGACAAAGTCGTGGTGACGGAAACCGCCGCCGAAAGCCTTTGGGATGTGCATAAGTTCGTGAATTATTGTTTTGTCTTGGTCTTTTCGGGAAAGTTTTTCGAAGGGTTCGAGGAATTCTATAGCGTAGAAAGCCTTTGTGTTCATCGCATGCTGCATGAGTTTACCGAGGGCGTGGCAGCGGGCGATGGTGCGTTTGGTACTGGAACCGCGGGAGCGGAAGCATCTAACTCTTTCGAGTCGGATGTGATTCATATTGAGTGTATTGACTATGTCATTCATTCTCTGCTGCAGGTCGTGGGCGTATTCGTATTTCATGGTATAGAGTTCTTGAGGGAAGAAGGGAGAGTTTTTAGACTTTATTGTGACGCCATGTTAAAATTGGCAACTGCATACGTCGAAATTGACGACGGGCGCGTCATTTGCTTAAAACTTCTATGATTTTTTCTTTTGAAGTTGGGTTTTTTATCTTGATTTTAGTTTGGGGGACTGAGAGTTCTTTGGCGAGGAGTTTTATGAGCTGAAGGTTTGCTCTGCCTTTTTCCGGAGGTTCTTTCAGATGAGCGATGTATTCAGTGTCAGAGACTTTTTCAAGAGCTGCTTTTCTTGAATGAAGTTTTACTTTTATTTTTAGAATCATTTTAGATAATCTCAACAATCTTGTTTTCAGGGTCCGGGGTTTCAAGCAATATTTTTTGGATTGGGGAGAAAAATTCTTTGGAGACGAGCCGTGTTATGATGTCGTCAATCTCGTGGTCTTCGACGGTTCTCGAGAGGTATGCCATATATCTGTCTCGGGTGATTTTTTCAAGATATGTCTTCGGGCAGTTTTTCTTAATTCGTATTTGAATTATCATTTTTTTTCTAGCTCGATTCCTACGAAATCGAATTCGAAATCTAAGACTTCAAGGTTGTTTATTTGGCTTTCCAGTTCCCTTATTTCTTTTATTAACTCTGCTTTCCATTCCGGACGAGTGTAAAATATCATGCAGCCGCCGCCGCCGGCGCCGGTTGCTCTCGCGGCGAGATAATTTCTTTTGCAATGGTCAAGAATTTTTCTCATCGTGGGAGTTTCCATCAAGGGGTGGAGTTTTTTTTGCAAGTCCCAAGTTTCATTGATTAGTTCAGCCATTTTCTTTTCGTTTTTGATATATCTCTTCATTAAACCTGCGATGACTCGCATTCTGTCTATCTGAGGAATGAACTTTATGAAACGGCGACCTTCGAAAACTTGTTCGTGGACGCTTGCTGAAATGTGACCTTTGCCTGTAAAGACGAGAACTAAACGGTCCTGCAGATGTTTTACTTCTTTTGGCGTGAGCGGCTTCCTGCGAATGCTGCCGTTTTTTCTGAACTCCCAGTAATTTACTCCGCCGAAAATTGCAGCAGACTGATCCTGATAACCGGCGCGCTGGCCGACGATTGCATTTTCGAATGTGTGAACACGTTTGATTAGCTCTATTTTGTTGTTGATTAAATTGGGATTGGCTGCTACGAGATAGGCGGTTCTTAATGCGCCTGAAGTTCCGAGCCCTGAATGTCCGGGGACTTCGTCAAGGGAATTTATTAGTTTGCCGTCGATTAGTGTTGCTGAGACTCTCCTTGAGATTGCCGCGTTTAAAACTGCGCCGCCAAATTCATTGACGAATGGAGCTGCATCTGACCAACCTGCAGAAATGTCTATTCTTACCGGGCAAGTAACTCGTAACATTATCACCTCATGTATATGTAGAATACAGGGTTTTTAATTGTTATTAATTTCCTTTGGTTATCTAATGTTTGGTTTTAGTAGTCTAGTTGGTTAGGCAGAGGGTCGCCGCCGGCTCTTGGTGACGTTGATTATAATCACGATTGTGATGATTATTATCGCGACTAGTGCGATTGGGATGAAGATAATGAGGAAGAGGTTGGCGCCTGAACCGAATGGGCTTGTATCGGGTTCGACGATTGTGAAGACAGAACTTGCGCTGGCGGAGATGTTCTGCGTAGGATAAGTTACTTGGACGTAATAAATTAGTTTTTCACCGAGGGCGACGTCGCGGGGGACGCGGAGTTTGGTTATGAGCTGGAGCTTGTAGTTGTCTATCGCGTAGCTTCCTTCTTCGAAGACCAGCTCCTCGCCGGCGAAGTTTCTTATAGAGTAATGGATGATGACGTCTATGTCTTTTTTGTCTCCGAAGTTCTGGATGTCCAGTGAGGCTAGCGCGATGTCGCCGGGGGCGTATTGGTCGCGTTCCAGCGAAACAGTTACGTCAAAGAGGGGTTGTTCTTCCACTACCTGTAAGATGACGGGCAGGGTTTCTGTGCCTTCCGCGGTTTTGAACTTGATTTCTCCGGTGTAAACGTCGGGTTTGATGCCTTTTCTTGCGAAGAAGTCTATGTAGAAGTCGGTGTAACCTCTTTCCGGGATGAAGAATGGAGCTGATGGGACATATGCTGCGATGAACGTGCTGAGGTCTCCTAAGTCTACTTCCACTATTTGAAGGGATCTTCTGACGATGTTTGTGAGCAGGATGTTCTCCCGTTGGTTTCTGCCTTCGACGAGCGTGAGTTGGAGAAGTTCAGGTGTGAATGTAAAAGGGGTAATCCTTCCACCTCCGCCACTGCTACCTCCGCCACCACCTCCGCCTCCGCCGCCACCGCAGCCCCCGCAGTCCTGCGAGCAGGATGAGCACGTTTCGCCGCTGTCGCATACGCCGTTTCCGCAGGTGTTGTTATAGTAAGTATAGACTGTTGTGCCATCTGAGTAAACTGCGATAGTGTATTTTAGTGTGATGCTTCCTCCGGAGTGAGAGACATTGAAGAGCATGCCTGAACTGTTGATACCTGTTCTGTTTGGGTCAAGGCGAGAGCCGTAGACGCTTAATATGTTGTCCTTTATGATTGAGTCATAAACTGTGATGCTGGGAGGACCGAGAAAGTTATATTGCTGAATTGCGGCTGATGTGCCTGTGTAATCGAAACTAATCTCATAGGCATAAAGGTTTGTTGTGTTTGTTATGTTTACGCCTAGTTTCGTTGAGTTGTAATCGAATGTCGTTGTTTCAAATGCGCTGACGCTAGCAAAGAAGACGGCTGTTAAAAATAATAGTGCGCTCTTTTTTAATATGCTCTGCATGTAATTTTAAATGAAAAGGGAGTTATAAATATTTTGTATTTGCGGGCTTTGTTGAAAATCTTTAATGCTTAAATCAAAATAGGACCTGTATCAGTTATGTAAATCACGTTTTTGATACAAAAAGTATTGAAGTATCTACATGGTGTAATGAAATTCCAAAGATTTTCAAATTAATATTTCCCTCCAGAGAAGAAATTCTCATCTTAATAAAGAGATAGAAAAGACTTTATCTTTCAAGACAATAATCTTTATAAACTTTAAATAGATTTTATTTTTATGGCAAACGAAACTTTAGAACAGAAAAGTTGCGTTACTATTGAAAGAGGAAATAGCAGAGAATTAAACTTTCTTGAAAGGGACACGGACTCTTTGGTAGTCTATAAGCCCGCAAATACAAGTGTTGAACTTGAAGTTGAATCATATTCTGCTATGCGATATCACGGACAATAAGGTTCGAAAATGAAATTGAAATTAGATACCCCTTTAGCTAGGCATTATAGGGGTGATAGAGTTCTCTATATATTTGGTAATGTACCTTATTGGTTTGTAGCAAAAAATGAGTTTGATTCAATCATGAGCGATTTAGAAAAAGGGGTTCAATCAGAAGAATTTTTTTTAAAATTAGGCTCAAATACTAGATCATTAATAGATGATTTGATTAAAAATGGAATAATATCTAGAGATGGAAAAAGAGGAGATATAAAAAGACTCACTCCGAATAAAAGAATTTGGGGAGTTTATGACGCTTTAGAATTAGAGATAACTCTTAATTGCAATTTGCGATGTAAACATTGTTACATAGGCGCAGGGCAATCAAAAGGAAAAGAAATTAGTCTAAATGAAATTAAAAGGGTATTAAATGATCTTCAAGAAATGCATGAAACAGATTTAAGGGGAAAGAGAGTTGTTTTAACAGGAGGAGAACCATTCAAAAGAAAAGATATAATTGATATTGTTGATGGCATTAGAGAAAGAGGATTTAGAACTTTAATAAATTCTAATGGTTTATTGATAAATGATGATCATATAAAAAGGTTAGAAGATTATGAGGGTTTACAAATTTGTGTTTCTTTAGATGGTTTACAGGAAAGTCATGAAAAGATTAGGGGAAAGAGAACCTATCAACAAACACTCGAAGCAATAACAAGATTGGGTGATTCTGGAATAAATACTTCTATTAATATGTTGTGTCATAGGGGAAATTATAAAGAATTGAAAGATGTTGTTATGGAAACAAGAGGAATTAATTTACAAGGAATTAATCCTGTTCCAGTTGTGTTAATGGGGAGAGTTAGTCAATTTGGGATTGAACCAGTTCCTGAAAAAGAGTTTTATCGGGAGATCTTTTTATTAGTAAAAACTGATCCAATATTTAGTCAAAGGTTAAATAGAACCTCTTTATTAAATTTTATGGGAGGGTTAGCTTGTAACGTAAAAAGCCATTATTGTGGAACTGGTTCGAGAGGAACTTATTTTATTTCGCATTTGGGAGATGTCTATCCTTGTCCAAATATGAGGTTTGAACAATTCAGATTAGGGAATATTAAAGAAGAATCGTTTAAAGAGATTACAAGAGACAATCCAATAAATTCTCAACTAAGATTATTAAGTGTGGATAGAATGAATGACCAATGTCCTTCTTGTGATGTTAAATATTTCTGTGGAGGTTTTTGTCGAGGAGAAACTTACTCAAATACAGGAGATATAAATTCTCCTTATGTAAGATGCAGAGAATATAGAGAAGGAATTTTAGAAGCGATTTGGGAATTATCTGCAAATCCAGAACTATACGAAACAAAAGCAAAGGAATTTTTAGAAAATTCTAGAGAAAATGGAAGCAGATAGAATACTCAAGGATTCGGATTTTTACCCTTATTTTTAAGGGAATCATAAACTATAAAAATTGATTTATTTTAAGATTGATATGGTAATAAAAATTATTGGTAACAAAATTTTTTTAAAAGAGATGGAAGAATCGGATGCAAAAAAACTCCATGAGTATTCAAAGGAACCAAAACTAAATGAATTCTCAGGACCATATAATGCTTCGGAATCCATAGAAAAATCAATCGAATATATTAAGAATTCTAAAAAGAATATCTTAGAAAAGAAATCGTATATTTTAGGACTTTATGAAAAGAATACAAATGACTTTCTAGGAACAATAGGCTTTTTTGATTTAGACGATGAAAATAAAAATGGAGAAATTGGGTTCTGGGTTGCTAAAAATTACTGGAACAAAGGTTATATGACTGAAGCAATAAAGGTAATGACAGATTATATATTTAAGGAATTGAAATATCATCGGATATTTGCACATTTTCACGAGCTTAATAAGGCAGTCGAAAGAATACTCAGCAAGGCAGGGTATGAAAAAGAAGGAGAGTTAAGGGAAGCAATTAACTCAAACAAAGGAAGATATTATAATGATATTGTCTATGGAATTGTAAATCCTTATTAGTATTTGTTCTTTAGGAAATGTCCCATCAAAATATATTGGGAAAAATAGATAATATTTTTTAGAGGAGCATCTTCATCTCGTTTAAGAAAAACCTGCAATTCGTCAGAAAACATAAGATTCATTTTAGAAAAAATAAAAGGCGTCCTGGCATTACAGAGTAACTCAAGACAGTTATTAACATTGTCATACCTTAAAACTTAAAAATCCTTCGGTTACTTTGGCTTTATTGCAAATCTTTCTGAAATGTCTTACTTGCGACCACGCACGCAATTATATGCAAATTAATCTAGCATTTATTCCTTCTCTATATTCTCTGCATCTTACATAAGGAGAATTTATATCTCCTGTATTTGAGTAAGTTTCTCCTCGACAAAAACCTCCACAGAAATATTTAACATCACAAGAAGAGAAGTTTTTGATTTGTTCTTGTGTTTGTTGCATGCTATTTATATTTTGCATGCAGATATTTTGCTATTACCCTGCTCGCAGCCACGCTCGAAATTAATCAACCTTTGCACTCGCGTAACGTGCTCGCCCCAAAATTTAGTAAACCTGCAGTTCCTGACTTTTTCAATCTTGTCCAAATCTATCGATTTCCTTCAAAACCTATTCTAGTTATGTCCTCTACATTTGCTTTGTTATTATAGTCTTATGCAAAGGTGATTAAGAATTAAACTTTTCCTATTGTTGCGGCGGATGTTCTGGTTGGACACTCTGCATAGACGGATGATATAGGTTTGGATATAAGTTTGCTACCCAAAACTTTATCAAGAATGGATGTTGACATAGATCCTGATTCTTGCGGTATTGGGCATACTGAAAATTGGATGTTTTCTTCAGTAACAGGTTGGTGAACTCCAGACGGGTCAAGTAATAATATGTTATTTAAATCAAAGCTATATATTCCTGGTGTTGCGCTTTGTGGAACTTTAAACGTGTACACTGCGAGGTCTCCCTGATCGTTAACCGGACCGCCCGGAATTTCTGTTACAATTCTTGCGGACATGTGCCCAGCCGGTAAAATCATCTCCCAGAACATTTGAAGTCCTTCAAAGAAGTCATTATATTCCGGCTTGCTTACGTCTGTGAATTCAAATCCAGGAGTGTTTAAAAGTTTCCACTGCACTGCATCAGTAGGTTCCCCATCAAGTCCGGTGTTATCAACATGCACGAAGACTTTGTATTCAGTTACGCCATCTGCTATCAATATCTTTTTTTCCGGAACTGTTTTAATAACTGCGGCGTTTGCTAAGCTAAAGACTAGAATTGTTAAGAAAAATAATGCTGGGACTAGCATATATTTCTTCATAAAAGACATAGGCATAATGAGTTAATAAACTTTGTGTTAACAAACGTTATTCCAAATTTCTCGTTTCCCACTCAAAACCTATTCTAGTTATGTCCTCTACATTTGCTTTGTTATTACAATCTATGTCCATTTGTTTATTGAAGTTGACTTCTCCAGGTCCTTTGTTGTAGTTACCTCTTATTGCGAAAATGTCCTCTACATTTGTTTGCCCATCTCCTGTTATATCAGCATCTCGGGGGCAGGTTTCCACATCTCTGTTGTATGTAAGGGTTCCGTCGGTGCCATAGCCTCCGCCAGGGAAACCGCCGACGAATAAACCATCGCCGCGAGTCAGACTTGGGGCTGGCGCTGGTGGTGGTGTGTTTGAATAGTTTTGAATCAGACCGCGGAAATTAAGGATGAGGTGGCCGCCGTTGCCGCTTGAGCCGCCCACGCGACTGTTGTAACCGCCCGTACCGATGAAAACTGCGTTTATTGTATTGAACAGGTCGGGGACGGTTATGTTTACGATGCCGCCGTTTCCGCCGGAGCTGCCTGGGGCGGTGTCTGAGCCGTCACGACCGCTGAAGACTATTCTTCCTTCGGACAGGAATGTGAGCGGGGCTCTTTGGGCGTTTGAGGTGAGTGTTAGCCGGAGGTTTCTGCCGTTGCCGTCCTCGTCGTAGAACGTGTAGATTGTGGCGTTCGTTGTCATAACGGTGAAACTACATTCGTTATTGGTGCACATTTCTGAATATAAATAACAGTCTTGTTCAATTAAACAAGCAGAGTCTTCTATACATTCTGTCGGGAGATTGAAACAGCTTGGCAGGATAGTGATGGATCTGTCAGGGGTTGTGCTGTTTTTGCCGGCAGAGTCATTGACCCAGACACTATAGAAATAAGTATCCGGAGTTAAGCCCACGAGAGTTAGACTTAATTCAGAAGTATATGTTTCATTTATTAGAATTATGGATGAATTGTAAACCCGGTATATTAAAGTGTCCAGAGTCGTTGAGTTATAAGTTGTCACGTTCACTGCGATTGTTAAATTCTGACTGTCTGTCCGGGCGCCGTTGTTTGGGGTTGGGAGGATGAATTCAATGCTCGGCGGTAATGTGTCCTCTTCGCTAATTGTAACTGTTCTCAACTCTGTCTGATTCCTATTACCTACCTTATCAGTTGTAAATCCTTGAAAGTTATATACCCCTTCAGCTAGCTCTGTAAAATTATTGGAATACTGATTTGCCGAAGCATTGTAAAGTGCTTTAATTTCGCCGTCGGATAAAGTGCGGTTGAATAACAAAACTTCATCAATCAACCCCATAAAGAATAGCGTTGAACCTCCTTGATCTTCTGCACTTGAACCAATTAAGAAACGAGTGCCTTCCGGAAGAGGAATATCCGTTTCAGAAGCAACAACCTCACTATTTTTATATAAAGTCAAGTTACCATCTTCCGGATTGTAAGATACCGCAACAAAATACCAAATTCCATTTTCAATTGGCTCTGTATCCTCAACAAAAGTTTCAGCTAAATTTATATTTTTAGCCGCCAAATGCGGTCCAATACCCGTATCCTTAACAAACAAAGCATAACACACTCCATAACACCCTGCAAAGATGTGTTGTATATAATTAAAGGATCTGTCTTTTTTTATCCATGCCGACGCTGTATAAGCCCCGGAAGGGAAAATGTTCCCCGCATCCACCACATCATTAATATCTTCTATAAAATCATCACTCATGCCAAACTGATAACCCTTCCCGAAATAACCGGAATCATTCTGCACAGCATTCCCATACCTCGTCCCGTTGTTTCCCCATGAACTCAAATCAAGAGGGTCACCGCTTGCATTCACGTCATCCATTCTCATCCACAAAAGAACATCACGGTTGAAATCTACGAATGAATAATGGTCGTTTGCATCATTTGTTGAAATGTTTACGTAAATTGAGGTGCTGTTTTGAGTTGAGTTATTTTCTGGAGTTGGAGAGGTGAAATTTATACTTGGGGCAGTTATGTCAAACAAGAAATAAATCGTCGGAGTAGTTGCGAAATTGTTTGAAGTGTCGTTGCAGGTGAATATAACGTTGTTATAACCTTCAGGCGGGCTTGATTCCGAGGAGAAATAAGTCTCGTTGACTTTTGTCAGAGAAATATTTGGTTCTCCATTTAGGGAATAGCCGCACCATGAACCGCTTTCATTCAATGAGACGGTCATCAGAAGAGTCTCGCTGTTATATTTTGAGTTGTTCACAGGAGAAATTACTGTGATTATCGGCGGGGTTATGTCTATCTCCCCAACTGTAACTGTCCTTATTTCTGTCTGGTTTCTCTTCCCGCCCTTATCAACCGCGAATCCCTGAAAGTCATATACGCCGTCAGCCAGGGTGTAATTGTGGTCAATAGAATATTCTGAAGAACTATATAATGCTAAAATCTCGCTCTCGTTCAGCGCCCTGCTGAAAATTATTACTTCATCAATTGCTTCATCGACGTCGAGCTCGGTCTCTTCTCCATACATTCCGATATACAATCTATTTCCGATTGTCTGGTTCATAACATTTGTAGAAGAGTTTACAGCCAGCCCATTTTTATATAAGACCATTTTTCCATTTTCGACAGCAGGGTCAAATGTGACCGCAACGTGATACCATGTGTTCGGCTCTAGAAATTCTTCATCAAATACATTTATGGAAACAATATTTCCTGCTGCTAAATTTCCTCCGTCCTGTACCCAAAAAGTATGTGTGCCTGCGTCTCCCGAAATTATATCTTTTGCCAACGAATATATATTACTGCCAGTTAGTTTTATCCACGCAGATTTAGTATATGCTCCTGTGGGCATTGCGCTGGTGCTAACGTTAATATAACTACTGAAAGGAAAATTAAATCCTGTTCCAAAATAACCATCGGTTTGGGTTGCATTACCTATTCTTGTCCCATTGTTTCCATAGCTTGACAAGTCTGTTGGGTCACCGCTTGCATTCACATCGTCCATTCTCATCCACAAAAGGACATCACGGTTGAAATCTACGAATGAATAATGCTCAACGTATCCGAATGTAGATAAGTTCACATAAATTGAATTTAATGATAACGAATTATTTTCAGTAGTCGGCTCAATGAAACTAATTGCAGGCGCAGGCACTACGACTTCAATTCTCCTTTCCTCGGTGCTGTTTTGTCCTACCCTATCGGAAACATATCCCTTGAAACTATAATTTCCATCGTAAACTGCAAACTCATTAAAATAATTATGGGCTGATGCATTGAATAAAGAAGAAATTTCTTCAGCCGATAAGCTCCTGTTAAACAGCAAAACTTCGTCGAGTGTGCCGTTAAAGTTTGGGTTTTGCGCTGTTCCGCCTATCACAAAAATCCTTTCTTCATCAGACTGTATAGGCGAAACTAGACTAAATATCCTGTTAAGAGAGTTATCAATATAAATTAAGGTAGTGTTTCCTCCGTCGTCAGTATCTCCTCTATAAACAACCACAACATGATGCCACGCATTATTTGCAACGAGTGCTCCTCCGGGAGGGTTACTCGTTATTCCGCCGGCAGCTATCGAAACCCGCCCGTTATTATTCAAAAAGATACGCCATCCACTACCGGGGAATAATTCCCCTTCCTTAAAATCGCTAATCACTGGTTGATCAGAGACTTCTGTTTTTATCCAAAACGAAACGCTGAAATTACCTGAGTCATAGCTATGTCCTCCATTGCTCAACTCAGGAATAACGATGTTTCCGCCTGTTCCGTTGAAATAAAATCCTTTTCCAAAATAACCCTCACTCTGGGTTGCATTACCTATTCTTGTCCCATTGTTTCCATAGCTTGACAAGTCTGTTGGGTCACCGCTTGCATTCACGTCATCCATTCTCATCCACAACAAAACGCTTTTATCTAAATCCAAAAATGAATAGTGGTCAGCTGAACTGTTTGTTGACATATTTACAGAAAAGAAAGGCAAATTAATTATAGAATCATCTGCCGGCGTCGGCTGAACAAACTCAATGCTCGGCGGCACTGTCTCCACCTCACCAATTGTAACTGTTCTCAACTCTGTCTGATTCCTATTGCCTACCTTATCAACCGCAAAGCCCATGAAGCTGTATGTTTCGTTAGCTAGTTCTGTAAAATTGTTGGAATACTGATTCGCCGAAGCATTGTAAAGTGCTTTAATTTCGCCAGGAGTTAATTGTCGATCGAATACAATTAACTCATCTATTGAACCGTTGAACGCGGTTGCTCCAAGTAAGCTATCTGAGATTGTAAATGGGCCTGTTCCAAGAGACTGCGTCCCGGTTGACCTCGTTGTAGAAACCTCTGTCCCGCCACTATATATAAGAAAGTCAGTTCCGTTGAAAACTCCTGCGATGTGAGACCATTGATTTATATCAACCAAATCATTCGGTGTCGTCCAACTCTGAAAACTTGAACCCGAACCAATATATCTTCTAAAGATTATCGCCCCGTTGGCATTAATAAGCACTCTGAAATCTGCAAGATTGTTTCCGTTATTAGAACAAATTATATTAGTCGCGGCGCGGGAAGAAGGATTCACCCAAACAGAGACTGTTTGGTTGATGTCTGTAAAATTAGTTCTAGTAAATTGAGCAGAGCGAGTCGTTTTAGCGAAAAAACTTCCGTTTCCCCAGTATCCGGAACTTTCATCAATAACTAACGGCCCGTTTAAGACGGTTCCGTTTTCGCCCGTCGCTAAATTTGTCGGATTGCCGGATTCATTGAAGTCATCAAATCTCACCCAATAAAGTAATGAGTTATTAAAATTAGCGAAAACGTAATGGTCACTCTCGTCTTCTGTTGAAATTTCAACGTAAATATCGTTGTTTGACTGAGTTCCCGAAGGAGTTGTTTCCGGCGAGAAATTTATTCTTGGAGGTCCGTCAGTCGGGTCAATTATGTGGTCTATTTCGATTGCGCCGTTGACGACTTTGAGGTCGAATGTTTTTTGAGGTGCTTGCAGTGCTGTTAGGTAAACTTTGTTGTACTGATTGTCTGTTATTGTGGAGAAGGTTGCGATTATTTCGCCGGAGTTTTTTTCGTAAACTTCTATCTGGGGAGTGCCGCTGACTGTTCTGGGGTAGAGAGTTATGTCGTTGTCTGAGGAGAGTTCTGTTTCAAACGTGACTCGTACGTAATGGTTCTGTGGAATGATTTCTGACCAGACATTGTCGAGTGCGGAGACGCTTGGGAAAATGTCGCTGACGAATGCGCGGTTTTCATCGAGGTGCTCGGCGTTTGTTATTTCGATAATTAACTCATAGGTTTGGTTGGACAGGTGCGGGACGACCCATTCAATGTAATCAATAAAGCCGTCTTGGTCGAGGTCGTATGAGTCAAAGATTATTTCCTCTCTGACAAAGTCAGAAGATTTTATTCTCTGATTTGATGTGACGCTTCCTGCGAGGACAGG
Organism: Candidatus Pacearchaeota archaeon UBA73; assembly: GCA_002496015.1. Taxonomy (GTDB): domain Archaea; phylum Nanobdellota; class Nanobdellia; order Pacearchaeales; family GW2011-AR1; genus UBA73. Next base: position 16,977 of record DAIF01000003.1, read on the forward strand.
GCTTTCTTCAGTTGTTGAGATTTCTTCTACGATAGTTATGTCGGGTATGTCTTCTGTTTTTGTGCTTGTTGCTTTAGTTATTTCTTCTTCTGTAAGATACTCATATTCGTAGTTGTGCCAGTAAAGTTTTATTCTATCCGGATGAGTTAGTGAAACTGTGTTGTCTAGCTCGGTGAATGCTATTATGTCGGTATAGCCTTCGATTTCGGCGTAGATGGTTATCAGCTTTCCATTCTCAGTTTCTTCTTCTACTGCCTGCGGAGCGGGCGTTTCGTATTCTATGATATATTCTGTTGTGTCGGGTTCTTCGAGATAGATGTCCACGACTTCTGCCGGAACCGGAATCTCATCCACAGATCTACCGGTTATTTCAAGAGGCATCTGCATCTTTTTGTTGAACTGAGTTTTGAAGCTCACAAACCACGTCTTTAAATTTTTAATGACTGGTTCGTCTGATTGGGTATTTTTGTTCCTCTCTTTGAGGTTGACTTCTATAACTACGTCACCGGTTATCGAGCTGAAGTCGGGTATTTGCTCTATTGTTCCCTCCCATTCGGTCTTTATTGCTTTAACCTCCACGTTCTTTGCTTTTTTTGGAATTTCGATTTTGAACTCTTCTTCAGCTTGTTCTTTAATAATTTCTTTTTTCCATTTTACCGGCTGACCGACTTTTATCTTCTCGTGACTAGTTTTTATGGTGACTGCGCCGGACGAGACGAGAATCAGGAACTCGTTGCTTTCAATGGTCTGCTGTTCGTTTCTTGCGGTTATTTTTATTTTTCTTGTTCCCTTAAAATCCTGTTCGGGTGTTAACCGCATCAGGTTTCCTTCGACGGCGACTTGGATGTTTTCTATTTCTGCAGAGAACCAGGCTGCTCCGGTGAAGTATTCACTAAGGTCGATAATTACGTTCTCTCCGGCGGGAATGTGAATGGAAGGAATTTCTTTTGTTTGGATTATTGTTTCTGGTGATTCAGCTGTTGTTGCTTCAGGGCTTTCCGCTACAAGTATTGTATCTTTGTAGTAAGCGATTTCATTTCCTTCGTATGAAATTTGAATTACCAGCTCGCCGGACGTTGCCACTAACTCGAGGTCTGCTACATTTATTTTGAATGTTAGGACATTTTCTTCACCCAAAAATTCTTCACCGAAACCTCTTTCTTCCAGTGCATATTCTGTCGTAATAGTTAGGACATTATCTTTTATCTCGGGTGAGATTTCATTTTCAGGAAGGATTTCGCTGTTTGATTTTACACTTCCGGGAACGACTCTGACTTTTTGGCCTTCTTCGAGTTCGTAAGTGAATGGGGAGTCTTTGGATGTTGTGCCTGAGATGATTTTTATAACTGTTTCGGATATTACTGCTCCGGTTATCAAGCTAGTTTCTGCCTGAAGTTCTTGAGCGTTTTCTTCGGGGGATGGCTCCGGGGTCTCTTCAACAGGCGGTTCCGCAGTTTCCTGCTCTGAATAGATTTCAATTTGGAATTCGACTTCTTGATAGCTACGTTTTACTCCTGGAATGCCAAAAACCATTCCCTCTCCTGAAATTTGGGAACTTTCTGCGTAAATTGTGCCTTGAATTGGTTCGTAATCAATAAAATCTGAAAGAACAAATTCTTCCCGAACATTACCCAAAGAGATCGAGATTTTTGTATCTTTTGGAATGGATTCTCCTTCGCGCAGATTGAACAAGATGTCTCCTGTTAAGAGTTCGCCGGGAGAATAAATTTCTTTCGCCTGATAGATAGTCCTTCCTGTTAATGTGTTGTGAGACAGTTCTTGGTTGATAAACACGAGAAATAGAAGGACTATTACAGCGATTCCGATTAAGAGCATGAAAACTTTAAGATAATTTTTATCATCTTTTCCTGGGTGATAGTCTTTTAAGTATCTTTTCTTAACTTTGCCAGCCCCGTCTCTGTAAGACTCATAGTAGTAGGGTCCGAAAGTCTTACCATTCCTTTCGATGTATCTTTTTGTAACCATTCCCCTTTTGATATAATGTGGACGTGGTGTAACTATTTAAATCTGCCGAAAATTAGAATGTCTGAGGATTAAATTTCCATTTTATACTTCTGTCAAGTAAAACAGAATTCCAAAGAAGATTTTCAACAGAACCTTCAGAAGATAAACTTATATATACCATATCACTCTAATTTATATGTTACATCATATTCTTAGTGCTAGAATTTGGTACTGAAGAAATAAGATGAAAAAAGAGCTGCTTGTATGTCATGTAAAAGTTAAAGTAATCATAATTTTATTTTTATTCCTCTTCGTTGTCTCTCTCCCAATCACCTTAGCTGCTGAGCTGACTTTAATTTATGATAGCAACGGAAATCTTATAACTGGGGATGGCAAGTATCGAGAATATAATGAATTTAACCAGCTTGTTCGTGTAAGAGAAGGGGATAGTTGCTCTGGAAAGATAATTAAAGAATATATCCGCTATCGAATAGAAGACCGCACATTAACAATACTTGCTACATTTACTCCTTTTTTTACTGGAGTTGGTCTCGGCGAATTACTTTCAGCAATAGTTTTCAATACTGTTGCGTATCGGTCACCCACTGAAGAAATTGTGCCTGCTGTTATTTTTAACATCGCCTTTGCACTATTAGGTAATAGGGACTTAGGTAAGATGCTGGGCACATTAGTTTTAATAAAAGATTACAATTATTTTTCTCAGCCAAGTTACTCTCCCCAATTAGATCAAATAACTCAAATAATTAATTATGGGGATGGCAGAACTTATAATTCTCAGACAGGCACTTATTGTGATGTCGCTGGATGTTACAGTACTGCGTTCCCGGAAAGTTATGAAAGTTCCCCTGACAGAAACGATGATGGCGGAGATGACGACTATTGTTTAGATCATTCGGCTTGGTGGTGTTAAGATGGGCTCTGTTGAAAATCTTTCCGAA
>DAIF01000002.1 GCA_002496015.1 Candidatus Pacearchaeota archaeon UBA73
GATTGTGTTGTCGCTTGGGAGTTATATATAATTTGTTAGTACGGACTTATTGCAATCGAGCTATTTGGTTAAAATTCGGGAAAGGTCATGCGAAGGTTTAAAAACTATCCAGCTTTTGAAGGTTAGCAGATTACAAGGAAGAAGTGTCGGAGATTATCACTTCATATTCACGCTGTTTTGGCACTGAAAAACTTCTTTCTAAATCTTTTAAGAACGTTAAAGTTCAGGAACGAGAATGGCAAAAATAAGTCCAGTAAGTATAAAATATATGATTTACGCAAGTTTCAAGTCAGCAGGGCCACTGGAAAAGCCCGACGTGATTGGTGCGATTTTTGGGCAAACCGAGGGTTTGCTTGGAAGCGATATGGAAATGCGCGAGTTGCAGAAAGAAGGAAAAATCGGCAGAATTGAAGTTGATTTGGAAATTGTTGATGGGAAATCAATTGGTGAAATTCAAGTTCCAACAGCGTTAGACAAATCTGCGACGACATTGATTGCTGCGGCTTTGGAAACGATTGACAGAATTGGTCCGACCGAAGCTGAAATTAAAATTTTGAAGATTGAGGATGTTCGGGGAAATAAAAGAGAGTTTATTCTTGAGAGAGCAAAGAAGCTTATGGAGATGGTTGATGGCGGCGACAGTTTCAGAGAGATGTCTGAGAGTTTGAAGGTTGAGTCGAGGACTGAAAAGATTCAAGAATATGGAGATAGCAGATTACCATGTGGAGACATTTCAGGAAATGAATTAATTGTTGTTGAAGGACGAGCTGATGTTATTAATCTTTTGAGAAACAGGGTGAATAATGTTATCGGGATGGATGGGACGAAGTTGCCTCCTGAAATTGCGAAACTAAGCAAAGAGAAAGAGATTACGCTGTTTGTTGACGGAGATAGGGGCGGAAAATTGATCGCGAATAATGTTATCGAACACGCGACTGTCAAGTTTGTTGCTGTCGCTCCAGAAGGAAAGGAAGTTGAGGAACTTACCGGAAAGGAAATTTTACAAGCTCTTAGAAAAGCAGTTCCGGTTTCAGAGTATCTGAGGGGGAATGGTGGAAGCTCTTATCGAGAAAGGGAGTCTAAAGCAGAGGGGGCTGAGATAAAGTTTAGCGGGGATGTGAAGTCTAAGTTGAGGGAGATTTATTCCGAGAAGCTTGAGGGAACAAAGGGAGCTTTGCTTCTCGATGAGAACCTTGATATCATAAGGAAAGTCGGGAAAGCGGATGTTGCCGGCGCGATTAAAAGTTCAAGGACCAAAGTGGCTGCATTGATATTTGACGGAACTGCGACTTCTACGATGATAAGACTGTGCGACGAGCAGGGAATCCAGTATTTTGCCGCGACGAATTTCGGCGGCAGTGTGGACGGGGCGAAAGTCGATTTAGTTAGTTTGTAACGGGATGTCTATTGGCGTTTAATTGATTTCAGCAAGTAAAAATTAAATGCGCCTATTGGCTGATGTAAAGATTTTTAAGCTCGCATTTAATAAGATTGGGATGAAAAAAGAGGATTTGGGGTCGATCGAGAGGACATTTCTTTCTAAGGAGAGAAATGCGTTGTCTGAGGAGAGAACTGTTCTGGCATACATAAGTACAGAGTTGGCGTTTTTAGGGGTTGTTGCAGTCATATTGAAATTATATTTTGCGGGTGCTGTATGGACGATTTACGTGACCGCGGCACTTTTTGTTATAGTGGGAATAATTGTGTTTCTTGAGGTGCAGAAGATAAAGAGTATCAGAAAACAGAGAAGAAAATACGAAGAGGAGAGGAGCGCCTCAAAGTCTAGTATAATTCGTCGCGGCAGTCGTGACAGAGAAGTTGGCCCTCGACACGAAGGAGATCGGAGAGGGCGCCGCAGTTTTCGCATAAACCATCTATAGGGAAAGCATGTTTTGATTTTTCCAGCTTAAGGTGTTCTTCTCTTACGTCCATTAAAGAGTGCATTTCGGCGTAAAGTTCGGGCTCCACTGCGAGAATATCTTTAACAGTTATTACCCCGATTATCTCGCCGTCTGAAATGACCGGAAGACGCTTAAAATTTGAAGCATTCATTTTTTCAATTGCCTGAGATATATCTGCAGAGGGTTTTATGACCGCGAGTTTTTTTGCGGCTATGTCTATTCCGCGAATTCTTTTTATGTTGAGACCTGGTTTTTTAGTGATTGCCCAGAGAATGTCGCGGGAAGTCAGGATGCCAACGAGTTTTTTTCCATTGGTTATCATCAGAGAGTCAACTCTTTCACGCGCCATCTTTTTTGCGCAGTCATACAGCGAAGCTTGCGGGGTTTGGGAGACAAAATTGCGTGTCATGATGTCTCCGACCGAGATTCTTCTCATTAATTTCGATGTGCTTGGAGTGTTATAAAGATTGTTGGCTTTGGTATCATAGTGTTAAATTATGCACTAATTTCTTAATATTAATGTTTAAATATAAAGAAATTATTAGTTTTCTATGGAAGAAGAGTGGGCAAAGAAATTCGCTGAAGAAAAATTTCTGGCACTACCAGAACTAGAACAACAATGGAATTACTACCATTCAAAGTGTATGATAAAGGCGTTAAAAGAATTAACCAACAAGAGCGAAGTCCTAAAAAAATTAATCCCTCTCTGTTGGGTTCATGATATTGGAAAGATTCAAGGGGAAGAAGACCATGCTTCTAAAAGTGTAAATATTTTAAAAGGGAGTATCGAACTCGATATGATCGAAGAAGATTGCATCTTAAATCATGGATCTTCGTCCAAGCCACTAACAGTTGAGGGAAAAATATTCAGATATTGCGATGGCCTATCTTTATTCTACTCAGATATTATCAATTTTATTTTTTACGCTGGAGCACTAGAAGGAAAGAGAATCCAAGAAATTAAAGAGAAAATTGAAGATAGATATGAAAAATATAGGGGGGCTTATTCCGAATCCGAAGAAGCAGTTTCCATTTTAGACAGACTTTTCCAACTAACAAGATAAAAATAAGCTATTGGGACCTCTACTATTCCTTTACTTCTTCGCAGACCTCTTCTGGCGTTAAGCCGCCACACGCCACACATCCAAACTCATAGAGTGCTTCACTCTGCGCCTGTTCGTTTTTTTCCACGTTTGACACCTATTGCATTTATCCCCCACGGACTATTTAAATGTTTTCTCAAGTTGTTGGAATAGTATAACTTTCTACCTTTACCTGGGTCAAAAACATAATAATTATCTGAATCGGGTTTCCCATATATTATAAGGTTGTGCCATAAAAGATGTGAATAGTAAATAACAGGCATCCCTTCATCCAACATCATATCAACTTCTGGAAGAAAATCTTGGAACTCTGGATTTTTGACTGTCACATTATCTAAACATTTAATACGATTATACCATTTTATCCAAGTATCATAAACGTCTCTACTGGGGCTATGCCGTTCTTCTGGAACAGATCCTAGAAGATAGAGTACCTCATAACCTTGGCCGGCCATGAAACCTATTGCCTTGGGATGGCACCCATAGTTATCTTCTGGGCTAAATTTAATATTTTCTAGAACATGATCTTCCCTCTCTTTGTTTAATGGCCATTCTTTCTTATCTAAATAATTTAATACAATTAATACGGCCGCAGCTAGACAAGAAGTACTTGATTGTTGAAGATAATCCCTTATTTTAAATTCCAGGTCGCTCATTTTTCAGAACCTTCAAAAACGAATCCATTGGAATAGATAGTGCATAGTCATAATTTGGAAATAGACCCCTTTTTCTAGAGATTCTATAAAGTTGTTCCCTAAAGAAATAATCAAAAATTCCAAAGAGTGCTGAAAACCTTCTTCTCGGCTCCTCGACACATTCCCAAAAGGCTAATCTGTTGCCCCAATAATTATCCCCTCCTTTTTCACTTACCCTATAATCTAGATAACACTGGTCAGCAATTTTTTTTAGTTGACGGTAAGAGACTTTCCTAGTTTCTTCCATGAATTTTCTTGCAAATCCCACATCCCCATATGAATATTTTTCTGCGAACTCCTCGGGGGTCAAACAGATTGCGTCCTCGCAAACGAGATTCTCAAAGGGAATAATATTTGGAACCCAAGACGTTCCCAATTCATTTTTTATCGTGGGCTGTAGAGAGAATGTATAAATGTGAAGGTCTACGTCGTTTCTGATTGCCGTATCTAGATGTGGCAATCCTAGCTCTAAAAATTCACTGTCTGAATGTTTCCCCTCCAGGTAATCTCTATAAAATTCACCAAGTACTAAAGCAAAATCATCATGCGTTCTCCAACACCCTTCGTAATCAACTGTAAACTCGGGCAGTCTTCCTTGATAGTCTAGGTTATGAAGACCATTACTAATTAAACCCCTCATATCATCGCCATATGTATACATTTTTATTTCTCGTTTTATTTGCTGTAAATCTTTGCCTAAGGCAGCCATCATTTCTTGAACTTTTGATTTCAGCGGAACATATCTTTTAGAAGCTTCTAAAGACCGAGATACAGTCGCGTTTAGTCCTCTTTGAATAGGTATTACGTCAAACAAGCTCATTTTTCAGACTCCCAACACGAGCTTACTTCTTCAAGGAACTCTTCACTGCACATTGGATCTTTAGAAAAAAGATCCCCGTTGTTGAGTGCTCTTGCCCTACATCCTCCACAAACGGACTTAAAACGGCATTTGTTACATTTCGACCCTTGCGAATAGGAAAGAGTTCTCAATTTTTTAAGGATCTCATTTTTTTCCCAGATTATTGAAACATCTTCTTTTAACAGATCGCCTATCTCCAAACCATTAAGCATTGGACAAAAGGCCATTTTTCCCTCGTTATTCACATAGATATAAGAAACCCCCACCAGACATCCTGCGTGACAATTTTCAAGACATTTGTTCCGTCTTTTTAGGTAATTTACAAACAAGGGGTCAACAAGGTTTTGTAGTGGATCCCCGGAATAGATTCTAATCTTATGCTTTTTCTGTAACCTTGGAACATCTTTAAGCAATTTAAGGTATTCAGCAGGTGTAATCTCCAGATCGCTGTTCTCTTTAGAAGAACCCCCTGAAACGACCATCGCCCTCATCCCAACCTCGTTCACATCCAATTCTTTTCCCAGCTTAACTATTTCCTCGAATTCTGCATAATTTAACTTATTTATCGTAGCTCTTATGATAAGATAGGTATTTTTATTTTTTCTTAATTTTTTTAAATTAGATATTGTCTTTTTGAAACAATCCCTCCCTCTGATTTTATTGTGTGTATTTTCATATGCGCCATCGATTGAGAATTGAATCCTGTCAACATATTTTTTAATAAGAGCCATCTCTTTTTCCCCTATTACGGTTCCATTTGTAACAAGCAATATCTTTGATTTGGGGAGGCTTTTTCTTACGTGCTTTAGTATAGCATCTAGGTCTCTCCTAATGAATGGTTCGCCCCCTCCTATTTCAACCCATCTTATATCCTCCTTCCAATGCTTAGAGAACTGATCTAACACCTTTTTCCACTGCTCTAGAGAAAGATCCTTCAAAGAGTATGTGCCTCTGCAATGTAAACATGAAAGATTGCACCTTCCTGTTATGTCAAGGTGTAATACATTTGGTTTATACTGCATAAAAATCAAGTCTTTTGGGCTTATTTAAATATTTCTTTTTGCCAGGGATTATGCCTCTACGTAAATATTAGAATATTGTTAGGAGTTGTGAAGCTCATATATTTATTGAGAGATATATATGTTTAAAAGAAACTGTTTTGATTGAAATTGATGGTCGATAGTTCGAGTGTGGCTTCTGAGAACGTTTCCCGCACATTGGGAAGAGAAGCACAGCGGAGTAATATTTTAGCTGCTAAAGCGGTAGCAGACATAGTGAAAACTACTCTGGGTCCGAAAGGGATGGACAAGATGCTTGTTGATGCAGGCGGTAATATTACTGTGACGAACGATGGGGTGACTATTCTTGAAGAGATGGAGATTGAACATCCTGCGGCAAAGATGATGGTGGAAATTGCGAAGACTCAGGAGAAGGAAGTTGGAGATGGGACTACGACGGCTGCACTTCTTGCGGGAAAGCTGCTTGAAAGAGCGGAATACCTGCTTGAAAGAAAGATTCATCCGACAATAGTTGTTGAAGGATACAGGCTTGCGAACGAGAAGGCGCAGAGGATTCTTGAGGAGGTTTCGTTTTTGGTGGACAATCGAGAGGTGTTGAAAAGCATTGCGAAGACAGCGATGACAGGGAAGGGGGCGGAGGGAAACAAGGAGAAACTTGCCGAGCTTGTCGTGGAGGCAGTGGATCAGATTACGGAAGGGAGTAACGTCAATATGGGAGACATAAAAATTGAGCGGGTTGTTGGCGATTCGGTGAAAGAGTCTGCGATTGTGAGAGGGATTGTTTTGAATAAGGGGCGAGCGAATAAAGAGATGCCTTCTTTGATTTTAGGCGCGCGGATTTTACTTGTTGATTTTCCTATTGAAGTTAGGAGTCCGGAGTTGGACACAAAGGTTTCTATTTCTTCGCCGGAGCAGTTGGATGCGTTCATACGCTCAGAGGAGATTTTTTTGAAGGAGATGGTTGAGAAGATTTCGCAGACGGGAGCGAATGTTGTTTTCTGCCAGAAAGGGATTGACGATTTGGCACAGTATTATCTTGCGAAGAAAGGAATTTTTGCGTGCAGGCGAGTGAACAAATCGGATATGGAGAAGCTGGCGCGGGCGACTTCGGGGAAGATTGTTTCCAATTTGAACGATATTTCGTCGGAGCAGCTTGGTAAAGCGGGAGAGGTCAAGGAAGTTGAACAGGGAGAGGATTCTTTGATTTATGTGCAGAAATGCGAGAATCCGAAAGCGGTGACTTTGATTTTGAAGGGGGGCACGCCGCACTTAGTTGACGAAATCGAAAGGGCGGTTAAGGATGGGATTGGGGATGTAATGGCGGCGGTGAGGTCGAGGAGAGTGGTGGCTGGGGGAGGAGCGGTTGAGATGGAGCTTTCAAGAAGATTGAAGTATTATGCGCGGTCGCTTGGAGGCAGGGTGCAGTTGGCGGTCGAGGAGTTTGCCAATGCCCTTGAATCTGTGCCGGAGACTCTTGCTGAGAACGCCGGGCTTGACCCGATCGAGGTTTTGACTGAATTGAGGAAGAGGCATGAGTCCGGAGCGGTGCAGGAAGGCCTGAATTTATTTAACAACAGAATTGAGGATACTTTTGCTGCGGGGATTATCGAACCAGTCAAGGTGAAGGCGCAGGCGATTTCTTCGGCGAGCGAGGTTGCAATGCTGATTTTGAGGATTGATGACGTTTTGATTTCCAAGAATAAGGGAGAGGAAAAGAAGGTTAAGGAGATGATTGATTAGTAATGTCTTTTAACTACCCTATTTTGAGTTTTATATGAGAATATTACTTCATGTGTGCTGCGGCCCGTGTTCGACTGCGGTGATTGAACAACTAAAAAAAGAAGGCCACGAGCTGATTTTGTTTTTTCCGAATTCAAATATTTATCCCGCTTCCGAAAGAGAAAAGCGAAAGATTTATGCCAAAAAAGTTTCAGAGATTTACGGATGCGAGTTTATTTTTGAGGACTACGAGCACGGGGCGTGGAGGGATTTTGTTTCGGGGTTGGAGAGCGAGCCGCAGGGAGGCGCGCGTTGTAAGAAATGTTTTGAAATGAATTTAAGAAAGACTGCTTTGAAAGCTCTTGAATTGGGAATTGAGAATTTTACCACGACGTTAACTGTTAGCAGATTTAAGAAGTCTCCCTTAGTTATTTCTGTGGGTTTGAGGGTTGGCGCTTCGGTCGGTGTTAATTTTTTGGATTATGATTTTAAGAAGCGCGGAGGTTATGAGAGGTCGGTCGAGTTGGCGAAGAAATTTGGGTTGTATCAGCAGAATTATTGCGGATGTGAGTTTAGTTTGCGATAAAAATATATCTCTTTTTTCTCGTCTTGTAAATTTCCTTGAGAAACTCTTTTCTAAGGTTGATTGAATTTGATGATTAACTGGCGTGTAACCCTAGCTCATAGGCCCGGTTATGCCTCACTAAGACAATAACTATTGTGATTAAGATATTAAAAATGTTTGCGGGGGTCTAATTTTTTAGCGCGTCGCCTTCGGCGACCGATTTCGAACCGGATACCGAAACAACATAACCGCTCCTGTTGTCGCCGTAGGAAATGAAGTTGGCGCTAAGCCTGCTGACTATGACGACCCCGCCCCTGTTCAACGCGGAGAGGGTTTGAATTGGTTTGTCTGATCTGTTACCAACTATCCAAGAATATGGATTGAGTCTAAATTGTTCAGCTACTCTATCGAGTGTTTCTGCACCTTTTGGTCCGTAAACTGCATTATATGCTCCATCCTGAGCAAGTGTGCCTTTTTTATGTTCTCCTGCTGTGATAGTGTTTTGTGGAGCGAAAGCAACTGTTCCGTCTTGGCTGAATCTTACTCCTTTCCAATTTTCTCCGCCTCGCAATCGTTCTTCTAATTCTTCAATTGTATATTTTCTAACAAGACCTTGTCCGTTTTCATCAAAAACAGCCTACATTCCGGGATTTTTAACAGCTTGGGGAGTCCAAACATTTACACTTGGAATCTGAAGCCAACCATTATGCATTATGTTTTTTCTTACAAATTCTGCTCTTGGGTCTTGCTTAATCGCTTCATCTTGGGAGTTATATACTTTATCAAGCAGAGAAGCTAATTGTTCGCCTGTTGGCAAGCTCTGCCTGTTTTCAAAAACCTGAGCTACGACATTATTATAAGTGCCAGGTCCAAATGCGGGGAAGAGAAACGTTGCTACTTCCTGATTGTCTTGTGAAATTGTCCAAGTTGATTCTGGAGTCCAGACCCCTGGAGTTTCTTCACTTCTTGAACTTATAGTTCTTATCATAAATTTTTTTAGATGCAGGAGTATTTAAACCCTTTGATTTTGTTGTTACTTTGTAGTTATTTTAAATTCTGATAGAAAGTATTATTAATCATTGGCAGTTTGATGTTAAATGAATAAACAAAACTCAAAACAAGAGGGGGCTTTTGCGGTGATTGCAGCGCTTTTGGTTTTGTTTACTACGATGATAGATCCGCTAGTTTCAGCAGGTCTTGCTATTTTATTGATGATTGTGTTTGCGATTTGGAAATTTACTAAAAAATAATTATTTTTCTGCTTCTAAAATTTCTTTCATTTGGGCTTTTAACTCTGGTAATTTACCAATAATATCCCAGATGATTATTTTGTTTATCTGGCCATAACGATGACTAATGAGATTTCTTAGTCTAGCGAATTTCCTCCATCGTACTTTTTTGTAATCTTTTTTCAATGAGAAAGGAACTGCCTTAATTGTCTCGCCGATAAAATGAAGACGCATGAGAGTTGCGTCAAACAAATCAGAGTTATTAGCAAACTCTTCAATCGTTTTATCTGAAACAGAAGCCAATATCTTCTCAGTCATGGAAATTATTTCTTGTAGATATAATTTATAGTCGGGCATATTTTATCTCTTTCTTTACATATCTTAGATTGGGGTGAAGATCTTTTTCAATCACTAAGTCTATCTTTCTTTTGAATAGTCTTTCTAAGAGAAATAATAAATCCATGTAGTCATCAAAGTTTTCTTTTTCGAATTCGACAATGATGTCAATATCGCTCTTTTTGTGGGATTGATTTTTTGCAAAGGAACCAAAAAGACCTATTTTTTTTACCTTGTATTTTCGAATATCTTTGCTTTTTTCTTCAATTTTTTTGATGATTTTTTCTGAAGTTAAATTTTCTTTTGTCATGTTTTTGCTAAGGGCTTTTGTTATTTAAAACTTGTTGGTTTGAAAATAAGCATCGCATCGCCCAGAGAAAAAAATCTGTATTTCTCTTTGACGGCTTCTTCGTAGGCTTCTAGGATTTTTTCTCTATCGTAAAATGCTGAAATCATCATGAGAAGAGTTGATTTTGGGAGATGGAAGTTTGTGAGCAAACCTGCATAGTTGAGTTTGAATTTGTATCCAGGATAGATGAAAATTTTTGTGAGTTTTTTTCCGGCGCGGACTTTGCCGTTATTTGCGAATGATTCGAGAGTTCTCAGTGACGTTGTGCCTACTACGAATAGGCGTTTTGCGTTGTTGATTATTTCAGCGTTTTCTGGAGTTATTTCGCAAAGCTCGCCATGCATTTTATGATTTGTTGGATCTTCCTCGTGGACTGGCAGGAAAGTGTCCCAAGAAACATGGAGTGTAACGCGGGAGATTTTTACGCCTTTGTCTTTTATTTGAGTGAGGAGTTTGTTGTCGAAATGCAAGCCGGCAGTTGGTGCAGCGAAAGAACCTTCGTTTTTTGCATAAACTGTTTGATATTCTTCGTCTTTTTTTATTGGAGTTTTGATGTAGGGAGGCGTTGGGAGTTTTCCAATTCTTCTGATGACTTCGTCAATTGGAAAATTAAATTCGATTTTAATCCTATTCCCCACTTTGCTCATTACAGCTCCTTCAATTCCGTAATTAAAAAATAAAGTTTCACCGATTTTTACTTTACCTTTCACAATTGCTTCATCTTTATCAATCATCAATTCAACTTTTCCGCCATATTTTTTTCTTCCGATTAGTTTTATCTTCAGGACCTTTGTTTCATTTATCACCAGAACGTCGCCTTCTTTTAGGTATTCGGGAAGGTTGTAGAACTGTTTGTGCACTATTTTTCCTTCGTGTAAAACCATAAGTCTTGAGTGGGTTCTGGGGACTGTCGGTCTTTGCGCAATAAGATTCCTTGGAAGATTATAATCAAAATCCTGTATGTTCATGAAAAATATTCAGACAGGAGGTATTTATGGGTTTTGATTATAAAACAAATCTCTTCAGCTATTTCGCAATCTTCCATAGCTCTTCAAAATATTTTCTCTGATTGTCTGCCATTTCTTCGCTTTCGATTTCAACTGCAAACGGCTCGTTAGTCCACAACTGAAAAATAACTTTATTTCTATAAATAACAGTCGCGGTAGGTGACTCCAGTTCAATAGATATTAATTTGAATTTTGAGTATTTTAATGAACCTTTTAATTTTTTTATTTTCTCCCGGGTTTGAGGCGTGTTGTTATAAATAGTTTTCATCAAGATTTTTTGTTTCACCCTTTCTTCATGCCACTCGTCCATAAAAGCCGGAATAATCTCATAGGAAGATCTTGAACTTCCGTAACCCAAGAACTCGCTTACTCCTGAACGTAAAATATTGCTCATCATAGTTTTCATTCCTTCTTTTCCCTCGTAAATCTCAACTTTTGGTCTTTTCAATCCCTTCATTCTTTGTAAATCAATTAATTTCGACATAACTTCCTTAATAGAATTCTCTTTTTCTTTAACTATTCTCAGAAATTCCTTCGGGTCAGCAGCCAAAAAATACTTTTTTTTGTTTTTTATCGAATAGGAAACAAGGCCTTTTGCAATTAATTTTTCCAGCAAATCATAAACCAAGGTCCGGGGCAAATCACTTTTTACAGCAAGATCATTAGCGGTAACTTCGCCTAACTCCAAATTCGCCAGGTAAATTTTCGCTTCTTTTTCTGCAAGGCCGAATTCTTTCAGCGCTTCTATTGTTTGCATCATCTACTGAAAGAATGGAGCTATTTAAGCCTTGCTATCTGTCGTAAATTATTTACGGCTAAATTTTAAATACTTTATATGCTGCTACTTAATTATGACAAATAAAACAACCAAAGAATCGGTAAGACCCTATCAAAAGGATATACGCGAAATGACAAGACTAGGGGTTATGTATTCCATGATAGAATATGCTCCAGTTATCGCATCATTTAGAGCACTAAAGAAAGTGCTAAAACACGCCGAATTGCAAGATCTTGATGATTTACTAGGTAACCAACTTATTCACACGATCTCTGGAGATGTTTCAGTTTCAGTTGTGGGTAAACCTCAAGAACCTTTAGGTGATAACATGCTTTTTGAAAGAATTGATGCAGAAGTATATGGGACAGAGGAAGAAAAAGTCAGAAAAACATTTAGAGAGTTAGTGGCAGGATTAGATACTGTTTGTGGAAAGGAGAGATTTGTAGTAAAGCCAAGAACAGATATGCATAATTACCATGCATCTCATGTTTATGAATGGTCGGCAGATTTCAGTGCGAGAGATGCATCCAATCCATTATGTTCTCTTAGTACAATAGCAAAAAAACTTAATTTAAACCCGTCTTCGGGGATTGAGAGAAAAAATTGGTATAGAAGGGAAGCTTTTGATGGGAGATTAGAGGCCGATAAATCAGACATTAATTATACAGACATTAATTACAAACGCGATGATTCAGAAAATGTTTTAAAAATTGCTGAGTATCAATTGGTTCGAAATCATAGCGCCCCTGGATCAGAATCTTATAGCAGGCAAGTTTTAGAGTTGACTGGAAGGTTATTTTTTCCACATAAAGTGTGCGACCCGCTGTTTTCGGCATTAACTCTTTATGCAGCAGATGATGAAAGAAAGGGGTTATGCGACCTTTTAGATGAATACGTTCCCCTCATTGAGCAGATCTGCGGAGCAAAGAATAGGCACGAGATTAAATAAGCCGGCTTATGATGATTGATCATTTCATTAAAATCCCCCATATTCTTGTTTGAGTTCTTCGAACTTGCTGTCTTTGATTGCCTTTCTGAGCTTTTGCATTAGAGTTTGCATAAAGAAAAGATTATGATAAGTTAGAAGTTTATTGCCTAGGGGCTCGTTGGCTTTGTGCAAGTGATGGAGATATGCGCGAGTATAATTTTTGCAAACCTTGCAGTTGCAGTTTTTGTCAACCGGAAGGAGAGAGGTTTTGTGGATTGATTTGCCGATGTCAAGTTCTCCTTCCGAAGTCAGGAGGGAGCCATGGCGGGCGTTTCTTGTGGGCCAGACTGAGTCAAAGATGTCAACGCCTTGCTCGACTGCTTCGATAATTTCTTTTGGAGAGCCGACGCCCATGAGGTATTTTGGTTTTTCTTCCGGCATGTTTTCTATTGAGATTTTTATCATCTCTTTCATTTTTTCTAATGGTTCTCCGA
The DNA here is from genome assembly GCA_002496015.1 of Candidatus Pacearchaeota archaeon UBA73. Taxonomy (GTDB): domain Archaea; phylum Nanobdellota; class Nanobdellia; order Pacearchaeales; family GW2011-AR1; genus UBA73. Next base: position 12,983 of record DAIF01000002.1, read on the forward strand.
CGGCAAGACCGCCGAGAGCGATGCCGTCGAATGGAAGAGAAGAAATGAATTTGGAAGACTCTGCGCGAAGGTCTGGAAAAGTTCCGCCTTGCGCGATGCCAAAGAGAAGTTGTTTAGAGTCTTTGTGATATTTTACGCATTGTTCCGCGAAAAGGTGTGTTCTTCTTGTAGCTTGTTCTACTTGTTCCCTGGAAGAATTGTAGAGGGGCATTTGGTCAAGGCACATTGCAACGTCGCTGCCGATAGCTTCTTCAATTTCCATGACTTTTTTTGGAGTTAACTCGTGAAGAGAACCGTCAAATGGGCTTTTGAATTTTAAGCCGTTGTCGGAGAATTTGTCTTTGAAGTTGTTTAGAGACAAGACCTGAAAACCGCCGGAGTCTGTGAAAATGCATTTTTTCCAGTTCATAAAATTGTGAATGCCTTTGTGTTTTTTTATAACGTCGAGGCCGGGTTTGAGATAGAGAAGGAATGCGTTTGAGATTATTGCACTTGTGTTTATTTCTCCCAGTTCGTTTACGTCGAGATATTTTGCGGCGGCTTTTGTTGCGACAGGCATGAAGAAAGGTGTTTCGTATTCGCCGGTTCTTGTGCGGAGGATTCCCGCCCGCGATTTATTTGATTTGTGAGTTATTTTAAACATGCAAGTGTGAGAAATTGTTGTTTTAAAAAAGTAATTATTTGAATAATTTTTTGTATTTGGCATAGCCTTCTTTTTCTAGGTCTTCTTTCGGAATGAATTTTAATGATGCGGAGTTGATGCAGTATCTAAGTCCTTTTGAGCCAGGGCCGTCATTAAAGACGTGACCGAGATGAGATTTTGCTTTCTTGCTTTTTACTTCGGTTCTACCTGAGCCATCCTCGTCTTCTTTTTCTGTGACGTTCTTTTTATCCAAAGGTTTTGTAAAACTAGGCCAACCTGTTCCAGAATCAAATTTGTCTTTTGAGCTGAAAAGCGGTTCGCCTGAAACTATATCCACGTAAATTCCTTCTTTTTTATTATTCCAATATTCGTTCTTGAATGGCGGCTCTGTGGAACATTGCTGCGTGACTGCGTATTGGATTGCTGTTAGATCTTTTTTTGATTTCTTTTTTATTTCCAATTTTCCTCCTGAAATTTTTCTCTTCGCGATCCTTTTTTGTAAGCGTTGTAATGCAGAACTCTTTTCTTATAAAAGTTCTGGTGTTCTTCTTCTGCTGGCCAGAAGGTCTTTGTTGGAAGAATTTCTGTTACGATTGGTTGTTTGAATCGTTTTGATTTTTCTAATTCTTTTTTTGATTGTTCCGCAATTTTCTTTTCTTCAGGCGTTTTATAGTAAATGGCGGTGGTGTATTGATGACCGCGATCGTTAAATTGCCCGCCTGCGTCGGTTGGGTCTATTTGTCGCCAGAATAATTCTACTAATTCTTTATAAGATACTTTGCTTGGATCGTAAATTACTTTCACGGCTTCGCGATGTCCTGTGTCTCTGTAGTGAACGTCTTCGTATTTTGGATTTGGCTCATCTCCGCCAGTGTAGCCTGAAATTGTTTCTATGACTCCAGGCGCGGCTTCGAACGCAGCTTCGTTGCACCAAAAACATCCGCCTGCGAAAATTGCTTCTTTTTTCATTGAGATAAATAGAATGAGAGGTTATTATATAATTTGGTTGCGCTGTTAAATGCGCAAGCCAAGTTCGACTTCGTCGACCATTCGTTCGTCTGCCATGCAACCAAACGAGGGATTCGAAGCCTAACCTTTTTAGAAAAAAGTTTTGGCGCATCAAAAACTTGGATTGGACGCTTCGCGTCTAATTTGCTCTCGCACAAAACGGCTTGCTCAGATTCTTCGAATCTGAATATGCGCAAGCCGGGATTCGAACCCGGGTCGTCTCGTTGGCAACGAGATATACTAACCACTGTACTACTAGCGCCTGGAAATGCTAGAAAGGGAAGTTATTTAAAGATTTTTACGAAGCGACAGCCTTAAAAAGTATCCCCTTATTTTTAGTATGCCTGTGACAACGGCCTCATAAGCTAGTGGTTAGACTGGCTCGTTTACACCGAGCATGCCGCAGTTCGATTCTGCGTGAGGCCATCTTAGTAAAGTTCAGAAAGTTGACTTAGTCTCTTTTATCCATTTCAGAATAAAATCGTAACTAGCCGTCCGTAGCTTCTTACCATGACCAATGCCCGGATATTTCTTGAATAAAGTTTTATTTTTGTTCTTAATCTTTTGATAATATTCTTCCGTTCTAGAAATATTTACTGTATCGTCTTCTGTACCATGAATAAGCAAGATATTCTTACCAATTACCTTTGCGGCATGCCTGATTGGATTCACTTCTGAATTACCTTGTATGAATTGTGCCCATTCTTTCTGATTGAAACCCCTAAAAGCATTCTCAAATCCTCGTTGTATGAACCCCCCTAAAGTGGAAAGATCTTGTTCTTTTATTGAACTATCGGAATGATGTTTATTTAGGTTGGTTAGGGGGCAAAGACAGATGATATTCTTGCTTTTAATTTTAGGAAGAGCGCTAAGTACCACTGAGGAGCCGAAACTAGAACTGAGAAGAAAGATTGTATTGATACGCCAATGTATCCCTTTCTGCGCCCATAACTCTTTAGCATTTCCTTTTAGAAAAAAGGTCTCTGAATCAAGAACAGTTTTAATGCAATTACCTAGTGTGAATTGCCCATAACTTTCCCAATTGCCGATATACCGTGGTTGTAAAACATAAAATCCCTCTGCTGCCAAGTCATCTCCGAAGTCTTCGTTTCGCGGTTGATTGGGCAAACCAGAAAAGACGATAATCCCTATCTGAAGGTTCTTTCCTGCTGGAGGTTCAACGAGTTCATAGATAATATCTCCTCCGCGCATACGGTATCTCATAGATCTTCAATACAAAAGGTATTTAAAAATTCTTTGATAAAATATTAAATGATTTTATCTAAAAAGAAACCCAAGATAAATCTATCACAAAAAGAGATAGAACAAATAATACTTCATCTTATTTCAAAAGAAACCTATAGTTTGTTTTTATATGGAAGTCAATTAACTCAGAGGGCTAATGAGGCTAGTGACGTAGATTTACTGTTGGTTCTTAAAAATCTGAAAGGGCATCAAATGAAAAAACTGAAGAAGTCTAAAGAAGATCTAGAACGTGTACTTAACAAAAAAGTAAGTCTTAATATCCACGTTCTTGAAGAACTAAACCCTGCATATGCGAAGAGAGATATCTTCATACATAAAAACCGTTCGGAGTTGTTCATTTACAAGTATAAGTATCACTACAAACTGTTATATGGAAAAAATCCATTCTTGAACTTTAAAGATCCTTCTTCAATAAAAATAAGAAAGGAAACAATTAAACTGCTATACTCGTTTTCTTATTTTTTAAGGAAGTTTATTTATAATTCAGAACTAGCGCCACATAAGGAAAAAGAATTCGTGCGCACTCCTTTGATCTGCCTTGAATATATCGCCGCTTTTTTTGGTTATATCGCATTTGATAAGCATGATGCTTTTTCATATCTAAAAAGGAAGCATCTTCTTGATAGAGTAAGTTTGCGACTTATAGAAAATCTATTTGCGGCAAAAGATTCTTTAGACTATCTGAAGAAAAGAGGTATAGGGGAAATAGAAATAATTCAATTCATAGAGAATATCACAAAAAAATTGGTCGGAGTATATCTTCAGAGAGGTATATCGGATATCCGATTAGTTCGTGGAGAAGTCAAAGAAACTTGGGATTTGAGCTATCCGCAAGCAGTTTGCATGGGAATTCTCAGAAAAGGCAATAGCATCCTTCTCTTCCAAAGAACAAAAGATGACTATCTTTACCCAGGTAAATGGACTACGATTGGGGGATATTTTAAGAAGGGAGAGAGTGAAGAACAATGCATTATACGCGAAACGCTAGAAGAGACTGGTCTTTGCGACATTAACATCAGAAGCCTATTTGGAAAAAAGCCAATCATCGGAACAAGAGTCGCTTCTTATTGTTACGAAATAAGCGCGAGAGGACAAGTAAATCTCAAAGAACATAAGAATATGAAATGGGTAGAACTAAATGATTGTTTAAAGCTAGATCTAACTCCCGAAACAAGAGTCTTTTTAAGAAATTATCTTAATCGACGAAATTAACGTGGAGGGGGTTCGGGTCGGTCAGATATTCCAAAAGCTCGTTGTTTGAATCGTACCAACATGGAGGGCATTTTTCCAGCTCAAATCTGCTTAGAAAGGCTAGACGTTGAACAAACCATAACTCTTGGAATGAAATATCTCTCACAGAACCAATCCGATGTCTAGGATGATATTTCCCGAAGCAGCACGTATAAAAGGACAAATCTGCTCCGAGATTAGTTGATAAATTCTGAAATCTGCATTGAGTATAGTTCTTTTTATTGATACCTACCTGGACAAGTCGGTTCTCAAATTTGTCAAAGACAGCAAAAGTGTCATCTTCAAAATCAGTTTTACCACGGGCAATGTCTGCTACAACCTGCTGTTCGAATTTGTTAGCTCTTCTCTCAAAACCTGGACCGTATTCCATGCCAATCCGCACGTTATCTACGCCTAGTTCCTTAGCCATTCTGATAAACTGATAAACCTCATGATGGTTATTTTCTCCAACAATAAAACTCAGTCCTCTCAAAAAGTCAGATCGCTGATTTCTTAGATTTCTAAGATTGTCAATTATAAAATTAAATCCGTATCGAGTACCAGACGGTCTGTGAACTTTATTCCACGTGTCTTCCGTAGCAGCATCTAAAGAGACACGAAACCATTTGAATCCTTGAGATGCAATATAAGGAATCATTCGATCTAAACGAGAACCATTAGTGATAAGACCATAATCTAAAGCAGTTCTATTAGTAGCTTCAATAATACTTTCAAGGTCCGGATGAATCGTTGGCTCACCTCCTCCGAGAAAGACAAGAGACTTGACCCCGCAAGAGGCGAACTCTGAGATGAGTTCAATTAGCCGTTGAGAATCTATTTGAACACCTGTCGGCATTTCCGTATTCAGTCCTACACCTTTCAGCCCGTCTCCGCTACTCTGATATAGGCAAAATTCACAATCGTGGTTGCATACGGTATTAAGATCTATCCGTATCGTTGTCGGAGCAAAGAGAACGCCTTCTCTCATCTTCCCGATCTTCTCTGTATCATGTAGGATTTTTAGAGGCATATATGCCTTTTTTCCATATTTCATATACCACTATAAAATAGTTAAAGTTTTAAATAACTTTATGTAAGAAAAAGTATGGAAACTATATGTGTTCCTGCTACGGCTGCAACTGCCAAACTACATTTAGGCAATTTATACAACTGGATATTAATAGATGTCTACAGAAGAGCGGGCAGTCTTCGTGGCAGTAATGTAAGTGCACCAGAGACGTGGAATTGCTATAGTCAAAGGTTAGAAGAAAGCGTAACTGCAGAAATGCCTGAAGGAACGAAAGAAGAGATACGCGCAGAGTGCACCAATAGAGTTGAGGCTGCTATTGTGGCCGCGAAAGGCATCTTCGATAAATATTTCATCAAATTTGAGGGCCCTCCAATACGAGACGATTCTCCTGAGTACACCCAATTTGTGTATGAATGGCTTAAGAGACGAGAAGAAGAGGGCATACTAAGGGAGTACGCCTTAGAACAGCCACCAATTGAACAAATAGCGTCCAATGCTCAACAGATCCAATGGCTGGGACGGAACGACAGTTGGAAGGGGTTTTTTGGATTGAGAAATCCAATTGAAAAAATAAGGGTATTCCGAGAGGGATACTACGGAATCCCTTTGGGGCAAGATAAGGTTGTAGGGCAGAGAGTAGTCCAGTTTCTCCTACCAGACTTTCATGCAGCAACTAGAGGGACTGCGGAAATAGGTATTTTTGGAAAGGATATTCTAACAAAATTGATCTATTTTATAATAGCTAATTCAGAATGGCCCATCCCTTTAAGAAAAATAGGGTTATCTGGAATTGTTCTAGGAACTGACCATAAGAAAATGTCTAAGTACGATGGGGCATTTAATCATATAGATGAAATTGACAGTCATCCAGATAATGTAAGGCTAAGCTTAGTTAAAAGACCATTTGGCAGAGATTTCGTGCAGCCAAATTTTGAAGAAGAAGAAAAACTTAGGCGAAAGGCTTACAATGCATTTATTTTTTTAATAGAGCATACAGTAATAAACAAAAAGTCTACACAGTATCCAACCAGAGGTCTGGAAGATACTAAAGAAAAAATTGCTAGGGCCATTCAATCTCTTGACTATTCTTCAGCATATCAGCATTTTCGTGGTTATATCTTTGATGAACTCTCTGGAAGAATTATTTCAAATATAAGGAGTGAAGGTGTTCAGAGAGAGGAATTAGAGAGGTATCGTTCTTCTCTAGAGAACGTTCTCAGAGTTTTTATTCCAAAGACTTGCGAAGATCTAAACGGACCATAATATGTTGGGGCTTGGAGTTGCTTTAGGATCTGCTCTAGGATAGATTGTGGGCTTTATTATGGGAGATTACACTAAGATTGGCAGTTGGCTTGTAATCAGTTAGGAATTGTTATGGGCGCGGGAATAGGCGGATTAGTGAAGAATAAGAAATAATATCCTTTAAGATGTAATCTTTTATACCGATTATGCGGCAGTTCGATTCTGCCCAGGGTCATTAATATTTTAACAAAAATTACAAATGACTTATAAGATTGCAAGATTTGGTTATCTGTATGAAAAGGATTAAACATGAAGTTTCTGGCGGAGTTGTGCACAAGATGCCCTACGATTTGTGTAATGCATTGGTTTCTCAATGAGGTATTGTAAAAAATGGGAGAGCTTGACGCCGCTCGCGCGCAATGAATGGATTTGTTGAGTTGAGTCTGTGAAGAGGAAAGAAACAAGAAGGGAGCATGTCTGGAGAGTCTGTGAAGAGCTGCTTAATGGGAAGCGGCGTCAATGTTGTTTGGCAGGTTGTCCCTATAGAAAGAAAGAGAAGAATTATTAAATATCTTAAGTCTTGCTGAGTCTGTTAGACTGATAGTCTAAGGACTTCGTCCGAATCCTATTGGTCTGACAATGGCCCAATAGTCTAGTGCTTTGCACGCGACTATTGAATTATGGCTGGCCCAATAGTCTAAGGACTTCGTCCGAATCCTATTGGTCTGACAATGGCCCAATAGTCTAATGGTAGAACGTCTCTTTCACGTGGAGAAGGCCGCGGTCCGATTCCGCGTTGGGCCATTTAAACATAAATAAAAAAGTATTGAAAATAATAAATAAATTTAATACCTGATTGGTTTTAGAAAATTCTGCGCGAGTTATGCTTTATATTATATCTGGTTAATGGTCTTTCTTCTGAAAAATCTTCTGTTTTTTTCTTTAAATTCTTTCATTAGCCTGCTAAAAATGAAATCTTCGTTTCCTTTGAGATAGAGATACCCGCTAAGAGATGTAAGCAGAGCCCCGGCGGTGTTAGCTATCAAGTCCCACATGGTGTCTACCAAGCCGGATTTTTGCATATTGAGGAGAAATATCTGATCCATGGCAAACTCAAAAATTTCCCATAATACCCCGATGGTCATAGCAAAACAGAACGCAAAGACGCAGAGGACTGCCGGGCCTAATTCAATCTTTGTAGATTTATTCATTACATAAAGAATAGTAAAGCCGACGAATCCCAGAGCTACCGCGCTGCCGAAATGCAGCAATATATCCCACCAGAAAAATCGCGTGTAAAAACAATGCGCTTCCCCTAAGAATAAAGATGCATAAATAAACAGAACTGTCAATATCGCGAATTCTATCGGTAGGTTTATTTTGTACCTTTTCTCAAATGCGCCGGGCAAGAAAGTCAGAATGAAAACCATTCCGGAAACGAATACGATAAACCATTCCAGATTGAAAACTCCGAGTACTATTGAAACAACCAGACTGATTCTTACTAGATTAATCAGTATGAAATATGCTTTTTCACCGGTGCTCTTTTCGGATAACATGTTAATTTGTATGAAAGAAGTTATTTAAAATTAGCGAGGGTCTTCGCTAAATATTTAAAGGATGGTGACATTTTTTTGGAATGGCTAGGAAAGAAAGGAATTATGTTGGGAAGAGATGCAGCGGAATTGAGAGTGCGGTATATGGGCTTGGTTTTATTGGAGCGATAGTTTATTACATTTCTCACGCCCCGAGTTTTTGGATGGGCGTTTTGGGAATTCTGAAGGCGCTTGTTTGGCCGGCGTTTTTGGTGTATGAGATTTTGAAGTTTCTGGGGGCTTAGATGGTTAAGGCGATAAATCTGGAAGAGCAGCTAGTTGGAGATTTATTTAGAGATTCTGAGCAGAGGGCTAGATGTCCATATGTTCATAGGGACAAACGAGGGGCTTATTGCGGTAAGGGATTTAATGGCGGTAAAGTCGACGAGCATAGGAGAATGGTTTGTGATCTAGCGTCGTTGCAGTTGTGGTGCCTTGTTTCGAAATATGCGAGCTGTATTTATTTTAAAGGCGAAGAGTCGGTTTAATAATTAAAAGTTGTGAGTCATTCGTTGTTTTATCTCTTGGTTTAGTTGCTCGAGGAGAGATGGATCCGCGAGCGTGCCTGAAGAATAGAATTTTTCGTCTCTTAGAAGTTCGGCTTGAATCTCCAGTCGTGTTCTAAGTTCGTCATTGAATAAGGCCAAACCGGATGGTGTTGATATGTCATACACTTTGCCAGTTATCTGCGAGACTATTGTACCTCCATTGCTCGAAGGACCTTGTGCTGGTTTCGGACTGAGTTCATTTGATTCAGGATTTTGAGTAAAGTCAGCAGGTTTTCCTGTTCGGAGATCTTTTAATGTTCCGTCATGGTCGTCAGCCATACAATAATATGGGTCTCTTCAGGTTTGGTAAAATCTGTTGAAACATTCTTCTACGTGAAACCTGAAATACAATTTTGTTCTAGACGGGCGCTCCAGAGTAGCCAATCCGATGCATGAATCGCGATGATCTTTAGGCAGTTCGGGATCCCAGTAGATGAATGTAAAATCGGAAGGCGGACGAGAAGTGGGATTTCTTTCCACGACAATGGGGCGATCTAAAAGTGTTCCGGCGCGGTGCATCTGAACTGCGGAATCGTATAGATAACGGGCTAATCCGGATTCGGTTATTGGCGGAGTTTGTAGGGCCCTCATAAATTTTAGTCATTGTATTGTTTTTTATTCTTTATGGTGATGGATGGGTATCTGAAATTCGCAAATTAAATAGTTGTTTCTCCTGTTTGTCTATGAAAGGGTTTTCAATCATATGAAATCTGAAATCTTGTGTTTTAATTCAAGGTAAATAATCCAAACAAACAGGAGAACGCCGTCGAGAGTTGGGAGAATGCTTGAACGAATATCTGCGGGAAAGATGTTCAGAAGATTTATTCCGTATGCTGTGCTGGTTATCGGATAAAACAAGTAGGTGACTTCTCCAAACAGAGCGTCGAGAGCGAGGTGAGTAGTTATTCCAACTGCAAGCATGAGGAAGATGATGTTGAGTTTTAGTTTGTGACGAGTGAGATTACAGATTCTCGCTTCTTCTTTTATTGGTTTAAGGATGAAGAAAAGAATTAGGAAGATGGCTGCGAATGACAACGAGTGGGTGAAGGTGCGGTGAATGTCCCAATTTGGAAAGCCGAGGAGGTTGAGCAGCATTGAAATCGGGATGTCAATGTCGGGGAGTGCGCCGCCGATGCCGGCGATGAGGACGTAGTGGAGCGGGAAATGTTTTTTATCTTTATTCTTTAGATATTTATCTCTGAACAGTGCGACGAGAATTATTGGTATGAGAATGTGAGTTACTGCGTAGGGCATTTTTAATTTAGTGCGAGCGTGTTTTTAATTGTTTTTGAGAGCGATGGCGGGAACATACTCTTCGTTTTCGCTTCGCTCTTTGTCGTTGATTCCGCGCTGGAATGTGTGGACCCATCTGAACCATGGAATAAATCCGAGATATTTTTCAATTGGCTAGAAATAACGATTATCTCGAGTAAAACAAAAATTAGGATTCATCGAAACGGAAATTATGCAAAACTGCTTAAGAGATACCCGACGAGATATGCGAGTGCAGCCGCGACACTGCCGACGGCGAGCGTTTCTATCGAAGAGCGGATTGGTTTTTTGCCTATGACTTGCCCTTTTATTGCACCTATTATTATGAAGGCAAGGGCTGTTAAGGCGATTGAGAGCTGGAACTGGATGTTTTGTATTTTTGGGAAGAAAATTCCGAGGACGAATGATAATAACGGAATCAAACCGATAAGAACGAATGCTGCGAAAGTCGCGAGCGCAGTCTTCTTCGGATTTTTGCGATCCTCGCATTTTGTGTTTCTCTTTTTGTGCAGCTCAATGTGAGATTTTGATGAGAGATAATTTGAAACAGCCATTGAAAATCCGTCGGCGATGAGGTTTGCGAAGCCGAGAATCAGAACGACTGCTGATGAAAGTGAGGCACCCATTACGCCAGCCACGATTGCGAAGGTAGTTACTGTTCCGTCGGTAGCTCCGTAGACGAACTCCGGAAGGTATTTTCTTTCAACTCTTTTTGTGTTCATTTTATTCATATGAGAGAGAGTTTTATAAATTTGTGGGATGAAAGCTAACCATACGTTTATATACCCTCTGGAGTTTTTTTAATTATGGACAAGAAACCGGAAAGTTTGGCGGACAATCTTGGGGCAGGAAGTAAATACAGGCCGAGTATTGCACCAGGAATACCGGCTGGGGGAGCGCCGCAGCAGATAGATTACAATGCATTAAAGAAGAAACTCGAAGATTTCAAGAAAAAAATGCTGAAGAAGTTTCCATTTATCATTTCTTTGGGAGTGCTGCCGCCGAATGCTGCTCCGATGTTTGAGGAAGATGAAGGGCTGCCAAAAGAAGAAGTGGATAAGAAGCCGCTGCATGTGATAATGATAATGCCTGAAGAGCATTACAAAAATTTCAATGAGATAAAAAAAGGAGTGATAGAAGTCTCGAAGGCTTCCAGCGAGAATATCTGGGTACACATAAAGACAGCTGAAGTTGATATGTGGAATTACGGGCTTGACAGTAAATTTGAGTTCGTCGATGCTGTTGCGGCGAGTTTTCCCCTTCATGATAATGGATTTCTTGGAGCGCTGAGAGTCGCTTCGATACATAAGAATCTGGTTTTGAACTGGCTGAATGTTGGAAGAATAAGATATGTTGCGACTTATGCAATAGGAGGGTCGCTTGTCCGGGGCACAGCAGACGAGAATTCTGACGTTGATACTTTTGTAATCATTGATGACACAGATGTAAAGAGAATGTCACGAATTGAGTTGCTTGAGAAGTTAAGAGGAAAAATTGTTTACGAGTATGTAAAAGAAGCGACCGCGCTAGCCGGAGTTAAGAATATTCTAAATGTTCAGGTATATTTACTTACTGATTTCTGGCAAAGTGTGAAAGATGCGCAACCGGTCATGTTCACGTTTATCCGAGACGGAATTCCGTTATATGACCGGGGAACTTTCATTCCGTGGAAAAGACTTCTGCAGATGGGCAAAATCAAACCATCGCCGGAAGCGATTGACCTTTACATGAAAGAAGGTGACAGAACAGTTGATATTGTCAAGAGAAGACAACTAGACAATATGGTTGATGTTTATTTTGGAGTTGTCACGCCGACGCAAGCGATGATGATGATGGCTGGACACGCTCCCCCAGTACCAAAAACGATTGTGCAGGAAGTAAAGAAAGTTTTAGTTGAAAAAGAAAAATTGATGACTGAAAAAGAGCTGAAAACCTTAGAGAAAGTTGTGAAGGCATATAAGGATTATGAACATGGAACTTTGAAGGAAATATCCGGAAAAGAGATTGATTCTATGATGAAAGAGGGAATGGAGTATGTTACCAAGATGAAAGAGTTGAGAACAAAACTCGAAAAGAGAATGCAAGAGCATCAGGCAGAGAATATAACCAAAGAGGTTTTTGATCTTATGAAGAAAATTTTTGGGAACAAAGCGCAGGAGGCATTGATAGAGGATTTTGAGCAAGACATGGTGAAGAAAGGAAGGGCAACAGAGAAGATGACTGGAGTGGCAAAAGATATCGCGAAACTGAAGTTGAAGGTCAAAGGAAAAGGCATTTCTCAAAGCGAGATGCAGAGATATGTGAGAGATAGTTCTGATTTAATTGCAGTACTGACCGAGTACGCGCAGAGAAAGGAACTGGTATCTGTCGAGAAGGGGATTGCAAAAATAAACTTCCAGAATGAATGGGCTGAGCTTGTTGCCACAGATAAGGGTATCTTTGTCGTGATGCAAAATGGAGAAGTCAGGAAGTATGAAAAGGAAAGAATTATTGCAAGCTCGAAAGAAGAATTTGAAGAAGCACTTAAAGAAACGAAAGAAAGAATACAGTTTAACCTGCCTTCGTATGTTGTGACTGCTCTAAAGAAAGAGTTTGGGGATTTCACTCTTTCATTCTAATGAAACTATTATAACTTAAAGATTTTTAATCTCTAGATGGAAAAGAGGGGATTGTCGAATGTTGTTCAGGTAGTCCTGATGGTAATTCGTTGCGCTTGTTCTTGCGGGAATTCTTGGATTGATTATATTTCAAGGGGTTAGAGAAAGTGGAGATACCATTGACGCTGAATTCATTTTATTGAGTTCAGATTTTTCGATAATTTCGGCAGTAAATGTGCCGGGTGAAACTCTCACCGTTGCTGTGCGAAGGGAAAGCGGTGCTGGAACTTTTCCGACGGTGGTGCTAACAGATTCTGGCGGCAAGACGGCGATAAAGGGATTAGCATGCCGGTAACCTGAGAACCTATCCAGTGTAATCCAGCTAGGAAGGTAGGCTAACCTTTAAAAACCCCTTTTATTAATCTTAGTCGAGTTAAATTCCGTTGGAATAAAATGAAAGGAATTGTTGTACAGTTTCGGAGAGGAAGGAAAGTTGTCAAGGAAAGACATTACTTATTAGATGTTGGTCTGAAGGGCAGAGACGAAGCCAAGAAACTTGCCGGGAAAGAAGTGGTCTGGAAGTCCCCAGCAGGCAAAGAAATCAAGGGAAAGATAAGCGATGCTCACGGAAACAAAGGGCTTGTGCGAGCGATTTTTGAGAAAGGATTGCCGGGGCAGGCAGTAACCAGTGAGATTGAGGTCAAATAATGGCAGCACTGAGAAAAGCTTCAGCATACAGCAGGAAAATGGTCAGACCATACACCAGAAAGTCGAGTAAGAAAAACAGGGCCTACATCAAGGCAATACCTCCATTAAGGATTACCAAATATAATATGGGAGATCAGCAGAGTTCTGTCAAGGGAAAACATAAGTATCTGGTAAAACTAATCGCTGAAGAAAAAGTGCAGATGCGAGATAATTCTATCGAAGCATGCAGGATGATAATAAACAAATCTATGGATAGGGAGGCGCCCGGAGAGTATTATTTTTCAATAAAGATTTATCCACATCATATCTTAAGAGAGAATAAGGCGGCAGGCGGCGCAGCCGGAGCAGACAGACTTTCTCACGGTATGAAACATTCGTTCGGTGTTACAATCGGACGAGCTGCAATAATTAATGCCGGAAAAGAAGTTTTTGAAGTCTCTTGCATGAGCGAGAAGGCAGCACAAGCTGCAAAGAAAGCTCTTAGAAAGGTCAAGTCGAAAATCCCTTTCAATAGCAGAATTATTTTCGAGAAAGTTCAGTGAATATTTTTAGAGTAATGTTTATTAACTCCCTGCTTTTATTCTAACCATGATAGAGGTGAGCAAGCCAGAGATTATAAAATGGTTCTCTGAATTGAGCAACAAAGACGTTGCAATAGCCGGAGGCAAGGGAGCGAGTCTTGCTGAAATGTACAATGCAAAGGTGCCAGTGCCGCCAGGGTTCGTAGTAACTGCACAAGCTTACTCTTATTTTTTGAAGAAGACTAAGATAGATAAAGAGATTGGAAGTATTTTGAAGGATCTTAACGTTGATGATACTGCTTCATTAAATCAAGTGTCGAAAAAAGTCCGGGAAATAATTGAAAGGGCAGAGTTGCCAAAAGAAATGGAAGATGAAATAACTGAAGCTTATGATATGCTTGATGTCGAAAAGGACTCTGAGGGAGGGGCGCTTGATATTCTGAAGAAAAAAGATGAACCGTTTGTCGCGGTTAGGTCTTCGGCGACGACAGAAGATTTGGCCGATGCGAGTTTTGCGGGGCAGCAAGATACTTTTTTGAATGTGAGGGGACATGAGGAATTGCTTGAGAGAGTTAAAAAGTGTATGTCTTCTCTGTTCACTGCACGGGCGATTTATTACAGGACGAAGAAAGGATTTGACCATATGAAAGCATATTTGTCGGTTGTGGTGCAGAAGATGGTGGATTCTGAGAAATCCGGTGTGATGTTCTCGCAGAATCCGACGAGTGATGATAAAAGCATTGTGATTGAGGCGGTTTGGGGTTTGGGAGAAGGAATTGTCTCAGGACAGATAAAACCAGACCATTATGTTGTTGATAAGGATTTGGATGAGTTCAAAATTATTGAAGAGAAAATCTCTGTCAAGAAGACAGCAATCGTAAGAAATGCGGAGGGAAAGAATCAGACTGTGACACTGAAACCAGAGAGAGCAAACAAAAAAGTTTTAGATGTTTATGAAATTAAAAGGCTTGCGCAATATGCGCGGCAGCTTGAGGAACATTATGGAAAACCACAGGATATAGAATTTGCAATCGACAAGATGGGAATATATATTGTGCAGTCAAGACCCATAACTACTATTTTTAAGAAAGCTGAGAGCGAAGTAGAGGGAAAGATATTACTAACGGGACTTGGCGCCAGTCCGGGAGTTGCTTCCGGAGTGGTGAAGATTGTTCACGATTTATCTGAACTGGAGAAAGTTCAGCAAGGAGATGTATTGGTTGCGGAGATGACGAATCCGGATATGGTCGTCAGTATGCAAAAAGCTGCGGCCATCATAACAGATGAAGGAGGAATTACTTCGCACGCGGCAATTGTCTCAAGAGAGATGGGTATTCCGGCAGTTGTGGGGACAGGTGATGCGACAAAGAGCCTGAAGGAGGGGGAGATAGTCACTGTTGATGGAAACAGTGGAAAGATCATTGAGGGGAAGGGAGAAACAAAGCTTGTTAAGATTGAGCCGATTGTCCCTACAAAAATAAAGATAAAGGTTATCGCTGATCTGCCTGAAGGGGCAGAGAGGGCTGCAAAGTGTGGTGCAAAACATATTGGGCTAACGCGACTTGAAGGTATAATTGCAATAGGGGGAAAACACCCTCTTGGTTTTGTCAAGGACAAGGAAATTGATAAATATACAGATTTGATTTATTCCAATTTGAAGAAGATGATTCAACATTTTGACGGGATGTGGGTAAGATCTTCGGACATTAGGAGTGATGAGTATAGCAATCTTGTGGGAGCGCCGCCACAGGACGAGTCGAACCCTATGATGGGAGATCATGGCATAAGGTTCAGCTTAAAACATAAAGATATTTTAAAGGCAGAGTTTCGGGCGGTCAAGAAGATCGCTGATGAGTTCCCCAAGAAAAAGATCGGATTGATGGTACCATTGCTGATTCGGATTGAGGAATTAAAGGAAACTAAAGAAGTTGCGAAAGAGGTAGGGCTAGCAGATAATATCCAAATCGGAGTTATGGTCGAGACGCCGGCGGCGGTGCAGATAATCGAAGAGTTGTGTGCGGAGGGATTAGATTTCATCAGTTTTGGAACTAATGATCTGACTCAGTTCACTCTGGCACTTGATCGCAATAATCAAAATGTGCAAGGTCTTTATGATGAAATGCATCCGGCTGTCCTGAGGGAAATGGCACACGTGATAGAAGTTTGTAGAGAGTATGGAGTCGAGACAAGCATTTGTGGGCAGGCGGGTTCGCGACAGGAAATGGCGAAATTCTTGGTTGAGTGCGGAATTGATTCCATTTCTACGAACGCAGATGCTGCACGAAAAATTAGCGAAGTCGTGGCGAAGATTGAAGCTGAGAAAGATGTTGAGAGCGAGCCTGAGATCGGGGCGCAGGTCGTAGCGAGTGCCTCCCCGCAGAAGAAGGTCTTGGCGTCGAGAGAAGCAGAGCATGTTGATATTGAAGAGGAAATTTTAAAAGAATTAGATGGTGAAGATGATGAATATGTGCCTGGCAGTCCTAATGGAAACAAAGATGTTCCGCCGTTAAATGAGGCTATGCCTGTAGGGTCCGAAATGTTGGAACAGTTATCTGAAGCTGAAAGAGTTGTGGAAGAACAATTGATGAAGGAATCTGAAGGGGAGATTTTGGGGCCGGGCAAGGAAAAGAAGAGATAGTTCTTTCTTTTTGGATGGTTTTGTGGTTTAGGGTTTTGTTACTACTAATAAGTTTATACTAACCGAAAGGTTTATATAGTCTTTGTGTGTGAGGAAATTATGACAAATGATAGACTAAACGAATTAAGTGGAAGGCTTGAAAAGCTAGTGAATATTGGAGGAGGAGAAGGAAATGCCTTACAAAGTCGGGGAGATCTTGTCTCAAGGTATAACGCTCTTGCCGAAGAAGGAGCGGCCAGTGAGGAACTAAGAACTCAGGTAAATGAAAACCAAGCGTATCTTCTTCTTGTGAAAGCTGCGAGAGAGAAAGTGTCTAAATATTTAGTTAGAGAGATGGATGGTGGTCTTGTTGGAGAACTAGACGGTAAAAAACTTGCGAAGAATGCGTATTCTGTAAGACCTTCTGTGATTGAAGGTGATGAAGTGCATAATAAAAGAGCAAATACCCATGCGCATGCATTAAAAGCAGAAAAAGTTGCACGATCTGAAGATTCGGATATTGAGGAATTAGCGAGATATGCGTTGGAGGGTTTGGAGGTTGAGGCCGAGGCAGAAACCGAAAAGAAATACAGTAAAGATAATAACCCCGATATAAGTGATGAAACAAGAAATGCCCTAATTAAGGTTCTGCCTGGTTTAAGTGCCAGAGTCAAATTAGCACATATTAAAGGGGATAGAGAATCGTTAAGAGGATATGCAAATATGGCTGCTAGAGAGTATAAGAAAACGTTTGAGAAAAGTTTCAAGACAGATGAAGACAGGGCAGCCTACGTTAAAGCAAACCTCGAAGGATCATATAAACAAATCAAAGGTCTGGAAAATGAAGAAATGATGCAGAGAGCGATGGCTGAATTAGCTAATGACATTAATAAAGTTTACAAAACAAAAGTAGATTAATTCCTTACTTTTTAGTAGTAACCAGATAATTTATACTTGTTATGCCTATGAATTATATGAGTCCTTTAGACGTGTTTGAAAAACCGTCGCGAACGTCTTCTGGCGAAGAGCCGCTAGAGATTCTAAGGCGAGAACATGCGATTATTCAGAAGCACATATCTGAGCTAGATGAGATGACCTATTCGGTTTCTGTTAATGTTAGAGATTTCTCTTTTTTATTTAAGGAGGTTTTGAAATTTTTGGAAGCGCATGAGGAAAAGGAAGAGTTGATGATTGAAGCGTTGGCCGAAGCAGGGGTTGAGATACCGGTTGATAATCTTAAGTTGAAACATGGCGAAATTAAGGAAAAGAGCGATGCGGTTTTGAAGGCGCTTGATGGCGGGAATGAAGAAGAGATACGGAGCGTTCTGTATGGAGTTTGTGCGGAACTTGTTGACAGAATAAAAGCACATGTGCTTGCTGAAGAACACGTTTTTGATAAGATTGATTGGGGAAAACTGGATAAAAAGACACTTGACAGAATCAAGTTGTTGCAGATTGTTCCGAGCCGGAAGCTTTTGTGAGGAGATTCGAAGCGATTAGGTCTTTGAGTTAATTAGTTAGTCGTAAATCTTTTCTCTCTTGTCTATTTTGACAATTCCTAATAGGTTGCTTGTTTTGTCGACCTCATAGAGAATTCTGTGTTTTCCAACTCTCACCCTGAAAAACTTTTGGCCTTCGATTCTTTTCATATTTTGCGGGAAAGGTTCATCCCGTAGTTTTTCTATTCTGTCTAATAAACGTCTAGCTATTTCTTTTTCACATTTTATAAGGAATCTTGAGGATTGGTTTGAGTATTTTACGTCTAACCTCATAGTCCGAGTTCTTTCTTGATATCTTCGTGAGAAATTAGCTTTCCTTCTACTTTTTCTTTCTCGTAATCTTCTATCGCTTCCAAATCTTCTTCTGAAAGTGCTGAATCGTCAATATGCTCTTTTATGTAACTTATATCTGACTGCAGCCTTGCTAATTTTTCCATGACTTCTTTTGCGTTTATTTTTATTTCTTGTTCCATGTTTTTCTTAGGCGTATGAGGTTTTTATGGTTTTTGGTCGCATATGACCAAAGCCTCTACCGCGACTTGAACGCGGGACCTCGACATTACCAATGTCGCGCTCTAACCGACTGAGCTATAGAGGCGCTATGCGCCTTCAGACGCTGACGCATCTGAGAGGCAATTGTGTGGCTGCCTTATAACTCAGGTGATGTTCTGAGCCATAGAGGCAATTAAATCAGAAAAATATTAATGTATAAAAATTATCCTATTTGCTTTCGTTAGATGTTTCAACTGAGACATTGGATGGCAGCCATTCCGAACGAGCTACATAACCTACGATTCCCAGCGAACTTTGATAGAGATTGTCGAACCAGCCGAAAAACTCTGAATAGAAAACTTCCCTCTCGATAGGATTGTTCAAATGAAGATTATGATTTGCGATTATCAGCAACGCGCCGATAAATATTAATTTGACTAAGATTATACTTATTCTCATTTTAACCTGTTGAATTTCCTTTCATTATCCAGTCCTGCTGGGCTGCATAGCCCGTGACTTTTGCGAGGTTTCCCACGAATTGGGCAAGCCAACTTAGGTAAATCTTGAAAAGACCTTTCCAACCGTCTAACGTTTTGAAGTCGAATGAGTAAGTGCTGTGGATGTTGATTGCAGAAATGACAAAAATTGCCAGAAAGATGAATACGAAAAAGTAGAAGAAGTTGTTTTTGAATAGGGAGAAAATTGAACCCTTGTGCGCGGCGCGGAAGATGATGACTGCTAGAACTACTATTACTCCAATTATCAGCCAAGGTTGAATTGTCGAGAGAGTTATCATGGAGATTGCTGGTTAGGGAAGTATAAATTCTTTTCTGTAAGGTTTAAATAAAAGGGCTCGCTAATAGCCTGTAAAGAGGATGGTTATAGATACAGTCTTTGTAAAGTTAAGTATAATCCTAGTAGTAGCACTGGCTGTTTCGATTATCGTTAGATTTATGAAGCAGCCGATGATAATCGGTTATATTATCACAGGAATACTGGTCAGTCCGTATTTTTTTGGTTTTGCGGCGGAAGCTGACATTATCAAGACTTTTTCGCATATAGGTATTGCTGGGCTTTTGTTTATAATGGGCCTAAACTTAAATCCTAAGGTCATCAAAGAAGTCGGGAAAGTCTCGCTTGTGACAGGAATCGGGCAAATAATATTCACTTTTGCCGTCGGTTTTCTTATCTGCGCGACATTGGGATTTTCTTATGTTGAGTCGGCTTATATCGCAATGGCACTGAGCTTCAGTTCGACTATAATCCTTATGAAACTGCTGTCAGACAAAGGCGATACGTCCACATTGTATGGCAAAATCTCTATTGGGTTCCTGATTGTGCAGGACTTGGTCGCAATCGTGGTCCTTGTGATTGTATCTTCTATGGAACCGGCAACAGGTATTTTCTCGTTCGCCACTCATAAAATATTGGCAGGCATAGCATTAATTGGCACAACGCTCTTAGTCGGCTATTTTGTTCTGAAGCCTATCACAAAGAAAATTGCGCAGTCGCAGGAGCTACTGCTTTTGTTCTCAATAACGTGGGCTTTTGCGCTCGCGAGTCTGTTTTATTACCTTGGTTTTTCAATCGAGATTGGGGCATTGCTTGCGGGGATGACTCTTTCTGTTTCTCCTTACAGATATGAAATTGGAACAAGATTGAAGCCGTTAAGAGGATTCTTTTTATTAATGTTTTTTGTATTGCTGGGCTCGCAGTTGCAATCTGAGAATTTCATCAGTTCATTGATTCCTGCGGTTGTTCTCTCTGCGGTAGTGCTGATAGGAAGTCCGTTGATTGTCATGACATTAATGGGATTTTTAGGTTATACAAAAAGAAATGGATTCTTGACTGGCCTGACAGTGTCTCAGATAGGCGAGTTCTCCTTCAAATTAATCATTCTTGGGATTGGCTTGGGACATATCAAACCTGATATCTTGCCGACAGTAACTTTGATCGGCCTGATTACCATTGGAGGATCAAGTTATGCAATTAGGCATGGAAATAAACTTTATGAAATATTTTCGCCATATCTTGGGATTTTTGAGCGCGAAGGCAGAAAGGTAGACGAAGGGATTTTCTACAAAGGCAAGGATCATGAGATAGTTTTGTTTGGATATAATCGTATTGGGTATAGTTTGGAAAAGGCGTTCAGGAAAATACACAAGAAGTTTCTCGTAGTTGATAACAATCCGGAAGTCATATTGAAACTAGCCAGGGCACAAGTTGAATGTCGATATGGAGATGCGGAGGATTTGGAACTGCTTGAGGACTTGCCTTTATCAACAGCGAAGATGTTTATCTCGACGATACCGGACGTCGAAACAAATTTTGCATTAATAAAAGAGATAAAAAGATTAAATGATAAGGCGATAATAATTGTAGTATCACACCAAATCGAGGAGTCGTTGCAGTTGTACGAAGCAGGAGCCACTTACGTCATAACCCCGCACTTCTTTGGGGGAATTCACACTGCGCATTTGATAGAAAGATTTGTTTTCAAGAAAAAAGATTTCGAGAAGGAAGGCGCGCGCAATGCACACGATTTGCTAAAGAGAAAGAAAGAAGGACAGCGCGATGTTTTGCATGAACGAGGATAAGAGTAGTACAGAGGTCAATAAGTAATTATATAAATTGAAACTTCCTTCGTGAAATATGAGAATATTTTTTATCTATTAAGGCAGAAAGAAATTAAGAAATATTTAAAAGAGATTGGCTTTTCTAATAAGAAGCACACGGATCATGCGAGAGAGTTTAGCCTCGTAATCTAGCGGTCAAGGATACAGCCCTCTGGAGGCTGTTACCCAGGTTCGAATCCTGGCGAGGCTATTAGGGACCTGGAACATTCTCGTTCCTCGAACATACGGGTTCGAATCCTGGTAGGGCTATTTTGGAAAGAGTTTTAAATAAAAGAAGGATAAATTGTTTATGAGATTTGAGGATAAAGTTGTACTAATTACTGGCGCAAGTAGGGGGATTGGA
Organism: Candidatus Pacearchaeota archaeon UBA73; assembly: GCA_002496015.1. GTDB lineage: Archaea > Nanobdellota > Nanobdellia > Pacearchaeales > GW2011-AR1 > UBA73. The sequence goes on from DAIF01000002.1 coordinate 34,230, forward strand.
AAAGCAACTGCTTTGCTATTTGCTAAAGAAGGAGCTAAAGTTATTGTTAATTTTAATAAGGCCGAAAAAGAGGCAAGTAATGTCGTTAAAGAAATCTCTAGAATTGGATCAGACGCTATTGCTATAAAGTGCGATGTGTCAAAGGAAGAAGAAGTTAAGAAGATGATTTCTGAAGGAGTTAAAAAATTTGGCAAAATCGATATATTAATTAACAATGCGGGAATTGTATTTGATATTCCTCTTTTTGAAAAAACCGTTGAGCAATGGAATAGGACATTAGGCGTTAATTTGACCGGAGTATTTTTATGCTCTAAGCACGCAGCGCCGCACTTGAGGAAACAAAAAACGGCGGCAATAGTTAATGTATCTTCGACAAATGGCCTCGATACGCTTAGCACAGAGTCTGCAGATTATGATGCATCTAAATCGGGAGTAATTAGTTTAACAAAGAACTTAGCAACAGAATTGGCCCCAAACATACGAGTCAACTGTGTAGCTCCAGGATGGGTTAATACAGACATCAATAAAGATTTGCCAAAAGATTACATAGATGAAGAAACAGAACACATCCTGATGAAAAGATTTGGCAGACCCGAAGAAATAGCAGGAGTGGTTTTGTTCTTGGCGTCGGATGATGCAAGTTTTATTACGGGCACAACTCTCGTTGTTGACGGCGGATACAATTAAATTTTTCGCAGTAGTGAGCTGTAAACTTAAAGGCACCTATTTTGGTGGTCTTTTGGTTAAATTTGCTCGGGCACCGACACGCTTAAATACTTAGGGCACCTAAGATTTTTATGAAAATCATAAAGACATTTGATAAAAAAGTAGGAGATACTGAATATTACAAATATCGGGCTCCTTTACCAAAGAAAGTTGCCGAAGATTCTGGATTGATTGATAAGGAATTAAAGATAACCACAAAAAACAATAAAATACTGATTGAGGAAGATAAAGACGAGAAGGAATAAGTTTATATCTCATATCAATCGCTAAATTTATGGCTTTCATAACAAAATATGAAGTAAACTCAACGAAAGAACAGATGTTATATTCTTTAAAAAATATTCCTCAAGAAATCAAGATACCAAAAGTTCATCATTTCACAATAGGAGATTTTTTTACAAGTAGTAAGGATGATGGTTATATTTACGGAAAGATAGCAGTCAAAAGAAGTTTTGATGATTTCCTATTTAGTATTGATGAAGAGTTTGAGATTGATAAGAAACCAAATGAAGCTTTTTTATATGATGAAGTTACTTTTATTATATTTCCAGATTTAAAAATTATAAGTTTTGCCTCAAAGGATAAAGCCAAATTATTTGGTATTGAAATTTTAAGAAATGTTTTGTTTGGAGATAATGGTAAAATTGGATTTGTTCTTTTTAATCCTCAAAAAGTCTTGGAAGCTAAACAGAAAGGAATATTCCAGAATGTATGGTTTAATGGGGTGAGGTTTGAAGGCAACATACAATATTCTGGACAGTTTGGTCACGAAATTGATGATGACAATGAATTTGAAAATAATCCTGAAAATAGGGTGGGTATAGGAGTAGAATTTGTATCCAGTTTCGGACAGACTTTAAAAATCGCTGTTTATTTAGAAGGAACACTATTATGTAAAACAAAAATGAAAGAGTTTAAAGACACCTTAATATTGAGTAAGGAAATTATAAAAACCTTTCTCCCTTATTCAAATTATAATGATAAGATACCTGAAAAAATGAGTGACCAACTGAAAACACTAACTGACTGGATGTAAATTAAAGTTTCCTATATTCAGTAAGCCACTTCATAATGAAAAATAATAAAAATTCTCCATGTTCAGTCCCATTAAAGTTTTTTATTTGAATCCTATTCCCCTTAAACGATATTTGGGCATTTGATTTTACGAATTTAATAATCTCTTTGTTTGAATTATCTATCTCCTTAACATCAACATTTATTATTTTGTTGTTGTTTTCAATCACTATGGGATTAGAGATTATTTCATAGATTTTATTATATTCTTCAGTGATTGCATTTAAACTTTTAAATCTTCTAATAGGGTAAAATGAAAGATATTTATTTTCAAATAAAATATTTTCTTGACTTTGATTTATTCTATCTACCTTTATACGATAATTTAATTTAGAATTTTCTAATTCAAACTGGAGTTGATTATCTGATTTATTAAAACCATCGCTAAATTTTATTTCTTTATTCACAAGAGAGGAGTGTATATTATCTATCGTATTTTTGTCATATTTGGAGGTTATTAAACGGGAATATTTAATCTGGACTTCTGGATTTTTCCAATACCATTTCAGGAAACTAAACCACTTATTAAACACCTTAAAAAACTTTCTTAGAAAATTAGCATCATCTACATAACTCCAAAAAGTGTATATTGAAGTTATAATTTCAATCATTTTTATCTACCTCTTTTTTTATATCTGAGAAAATAATATTGTAGCAGTAGGTAGAAGTTTTTGTGCCCATACTCTTGGCTCTAGTTTCTATTATTTTATAAAGTTTTTCTGAAACTGTGATTTTTATTTGTTTTTGCATAGTCCTTATTTAAGCACCTATTATGTATTAATAAGTGAGTAATTAAGCACTTATAAATTTATCTATCACTCTTTAGGGCACCGAAAGGTTTATATAGTTCGGGCACCTAAGTATTCTATGCAAGAAATAAAATGTAAACACTGCAAAGGCACCAACACCTACAAAAAGGGCTTTAGACAAACAGAGCATAGAGGAAAGATACAAAAGCATTATTGTAAAGACTGTAGGAGAATGTTCACACAAGACTTAGGGTTTTATAGAATGAGACATAGTGAAACAATAATTACTATGTCTGTTGATATGTATATTTCTAATCTCTCAAGCAGAAAGATGAAGAATCAGCTAAGCAGACATTTTAATCTAAAGGTTACTCATATGACTATTTTAGATTGGGTTAGAAGATTTACATTAAAGGTAAGCAAATTTGTAGAGAAATTAGGTTATAATATGGGAGATAGCTTTTATGCTGATGAAACTTTAATAGATTGCGAAGGTAGAAATGATAGGTTTTGGTGTTGTCTTGATTGGGATACTAGAATGATTACAGGAACACATTATAGTTTATCTGCTAATCCAGCCCAAGCTATAAAGTTCTTGAATAAAGCAATAAGTAAGGGAAAACCTAAGTTTATCCAAACTGATGGTGGAGTGTTTTATCCAAAAGCTTTCAAAAAGATGTTTTACTCTAATAAAATTGGCGGTTTAACAATAGAACATAAAATCCAAAACTACCAAAAGACAAGAATACACAATTACAAAATTGAGACTGTGTTTATGAAGATAAAAGATAGAGTTGATGACTTTAGAGGGCTTAAAGCTCTATGGTCTGCCCCTATAATGATGATGGCTATAACAATCCAGCATAATTTTATAGAAGCTCATACAACAATAGAAGATGTGCCTTGTGAGAGGGCAGGTGCCAATCTTCCACTAGGAGAAAATAGATGGTTAGATTTAATTAAATTATCAGCACAAAACAATTAAAAGATGAAACTTCACTATATAACTATGATACAAAAAGAGCAAGAGGCATTTATTAATTGGGATTTTAAAGAAGCAGATACTAAAGAGTTTACTCACGGACTGCATACCTATCCTGCTATGATGATACCCCAAATAGCTAGGAGATTAATTTATCTTTATGGAAAAGAAGCTAAAACTTTACTAGACCCCTTTTGTGGTTCTGGCACTTCAATAGTAGAAGCGTCTTTAATTCCTAAAATAAAAGAAGCTTATGGATTTGATTTAAACCCTTTAGCTGTTTTAATATCTAAAGTTAAATCTACTCCCCTCAATGTTGAAGATTTGGAAATAAGATTAAAGGATATTTTAAAATCTAAAGAGCATAATGGAGTTCCCAAATTTAAGAATATAGAGTTTTGGTTTAAGCCAACAGTTATAGAAAAGTTAGCTACAATAAAAACAGCAATTAACAAAATAGAAAATAAAGATATTAGAGATTTCTTTTTAATTGCTTTTTCTGAAACTGTTAGAAATGTGTCCAATACTAGAAATAGTGAGTTTAAGCTTTACAGAATGGAGAAAGATAAACTAGAGAAATATAATCCAGATGTCTTTAAGGAATTTGAAAAAATAACTTTAAAGAATATAAGGGGAATGGAAGAATATTCTAAAGTCAGAACAGAAACAGATATAAGATTACATAATCTTAGCTCTATGAATGATTTGCCAATTAGAGCAGAAAGTATAGACATAATTGTAACCTCTCCCCCATATGGTGATAGTAAAACAACGGTAGCTTATGGGCAATTTTCAAGATTAGCTTTACAATGGTTAGACTATGAAGATGTTGCAGATTTAGATAACAAGCTTTTAGGTGGTAAGGCTACTAAAGAGTTAGAGGTTAAAATAAATTCTCCGACTCTAAAGGAGATAATAAAAAAGATTGGAGAGATAGATAAAAAGAGAGCAAAGGAAGTTTTAAGCTTCTATGAAGATTTTGACAAATGTGTTATTCAATTAGATAGGGTTATGGCTAAAAAAGGATATGTTTGTTTTGTTGTTGGAAACAGAACAGTAAAGGGCATTAACATACCTACCGACAAAATAATGACTGAGATGTTTAAGGCAAGAGGTAAATATGATTATATAACCACTCATTTAAGGGCTATACCTAATAAAAGAATGCCTAGCTTAAACTCTCCCTCAAATAAAGTAGGCGAGAAGGTAACAACAATGTGTAATGAATTTATTTTTGTTCTTCAAAAATTATAATATCTTTTTTCTATTTGCAAATAATTTATCTAAATGCCTTAAATTAATCCTAAATGGTGTTCCGTGATTTCTGGCTCCGCCTTTGGAATTTATGTGCATTCTAAATTCAACAACTAAAGACCTTGATTTTATCAGTTCAATAAATCCTTTTTCAGTAACATTTGATAATAATTCTGCTTTTTTATAATGGAAATGTTCCTCTCCCTTGATAACCTTGCTTTCAGCAGTAACTAATAAAACTTTGTGGGCTAACTTCTTTCTTATTTTTTCTACGATAAAATCAATGGGATATGTCCAAATTATTCCATCTTTATTATGTGTTATCAACAGAGTTTTATCATTCAATTCTAATTTAAATCCTTGAGGGTTACAGACCTCTCCCACAGCCATAGTAACATAGAGGTTTGTTCTTCCATTTCTAACATATCCGTATGTTCTCAAGAGATTAATATCTTTGAAATTACCCTTTGTTCCTCTCGGTGGCTCTATCGTAAAAAGAGTTATGTTTGAGCTTGTATGTTCTCTTTGGGTTTTTAATTCAATAGGAATTCCTTTAAATGTAAAATCGGGTTGCCCATCATTATTTTCCTTGATTTTCAATAAGGTTTCAAGAGTATATCCAACTCCCGTATTCCCCTCTCTTAAAGCTCTAACAAAACCCAATTTTGAAATTGTTTTAAGCTCTTTTTCTATATCTATCTCTGGCAAAGCCATAGATATTTTAGCGATTTATCACTTAAATAGGTGTCGTTTACTTTACAGCTTACGCAGTAGAAAAATTTAAATACCTATCAAAACAAACACTCTTACAAACATGGCAAAGACAAAACCTGTATTAAATGTTGCATTCGTAGGGCATGTTGACCACGGAAAATCGACAACTATCGGACACTTGATGTACAAGATCGGTAACTTGCCTGAGCAGCAGCTAGAGAAGCTGAAAGCAGAAGCGCAGAAGCATGGCAAGGTCGGATTTGAATTCGCTTACCTCATGGATAGATTCAAAGAAGAGAGAGAGCGAGGGGTTACGATTGATCTTTCTTACCAGAAATTGATTACTCAAAAATATGAAGTCACAATCATTGACGCTCCGGGTCACAGAGACTTTGTCAAGAATATGATCACTGGCGCTTCGCAGGCAGACTGTGCATTCCTTGTTGTTGCTGCCGGGCAGGGTGCAGGAGTGCAGCCACAGACGATTGAGCACGCCACACTATTGAAGACGATGGGCGTCGGAGAAATTGCAGTTCTGATCAATAAAATGGATACTGTCGGATATAAAGAAGAAGAGTTCAACAGAGTTAAAGCAGATGTTGCTAATATTATCAAGCAGAGGGGATATAATCCGGATACAACGAACTTTATCCCGATTTCCGGCTTTAAAGGAGACAACCTTTCTGAGAAATCCCCTAATATGCCCTGGTACAAGGGACCGACTATTCTTGAGCAGTTAGATATTTTCAAGCTTCCTGAGAAGCCAACTCAGTTACCTCTGAGAATGCCAGTTCAGGATGTTTATGAAATAAAGGGAATTGGCACTGTTCCTGTCGGAAAGATTGAGACAGGTATCATGAAGCCGGGTATGAAAATCATTGCACTTCCGGGCAGAACGGGGAAGGGTGTAGAGGGAGAAGTTAAGACGGTTGAGATGCATCATGAAGCATTACCACAGGCAGAGCCTGGCGATAATGTTGGCGTAAACGTTAGAGGAATTGGGAAGAAAGATGTTGCCAGAGGAGATGTTATCTGTGATGCTTCTAAACCAATGAAAGTTGTGGACGAATTCGTTGCTCAGGTTGCAGTAATAGCTCATCCTACGGTCATAGCGAAAGGTTATACGCCGGTGTTTCATATTCATACCGCTCAGGTTCCGTGTCAGTTTATTGAGTTAATTGAGAAAACTGCTCCAGACGGAACAAAGACTGCTAATCCGGACTTTTTGAAGAATGGTGAAGTAGCGAAGGTAAGATTGAAGCCTATGGGTAACGTGTGCCTTGAAACTCAGGCAGAGAATCCACATATGGCTAGATTTGCAATCAGAGATGCAGGAGCGACAGTGGCTGCTGGCGTCTGCATTGAACTGAAAGCTAAAGCTTAATTCTATAACCAAATAAATTTTATCTGAAGCAAGATGGCTCATAAAAAAATTCAATCTCGCGCGGCGAGTAATGTTGGGCGAATGCGAGGGATTAGAAAGAGAGTCCAAATGCAGATGACAAACTATTTAGTTAATCATTGGATGACAATCGCTAAAGTGGCGACGGTGTCGAGATTGTGGTATTAATCAGATTTTCCTGAATACGAGAACGCCATTGTGACCGCCGAAGCCGAATGTTTCTGAGAGCGCGACGTTGACCGGACGGCCGCGAGCGATGTTTGGGGTGTAATCCAAATCACATTCGGGGTCGGGAGTTTCATAGTTGATAGTTGGTGGGACGAAACTGTGCTGCATTCCGAGTAGCGTTGCGACTGCTTCAAGTCCGCCGGCGGCTCCGAGAGCGTGGCCGTGCATTGATTTTGTTGAGCTGATTGCTACCTTGTATGCGCGAGAGCCGAATGCTCTTTTTATTGCGAGAGTTTCTGCTTTGTCGTTGTAGGGAGTAGAAGTTCCGTGGGCGTTAATGTAGTCTACCTGTTCTGGAGAAAGACCGGATTCTTTTAAGGCGAGTTCAATTGCTTTTGCCGCGAATTCGCCGGTTTCGCACGGTTGGGTGATGTGTCCTGCGTCGCACGTGTCCCCGTAGCCGACGACTTCCGCATAAATGTTTGCATTTCTTTTTCTTGCGTGTTCGTATTCCTCCAATACTAAAATTCCCGCGCCTTCGCCGATGACGAATCCGTCTCTGTTGAGATCGAATGGGCGGGAGGCTTTTTGAGGGTTATCGTTGTAACTTTTAGTCAATGCGCCCATGTTGCTGAAGCCAGCAAGTGCAGTCGGGGTTATTGCTGCTTCTGCGCCGCCTGTCAGACCAAGTTCATAATAACCGTGTTTTATCGCGCGATAGAGTGAGCCTGCTTCATCAGTTGCAGAGCTGCAAGCAGTGTTTCCTGTCGAGGAGCGCCTATGAAAGCCGAACATGTGCGAAAGATTTGCAGAGAGGGCGTTTGGCATGAATCTTGGCACTGTGTCAGGTTTGACTTGGTTGGGACCTTTTGCTATGCGTCGTTCGGTTTGCTCTTCATAAAAGGTTATACCGCCGATGCCTGTGCCGAGCATTACTGCCGCTCTCAAAGAATCGTAATTTCCAGGAGATAATCCTGCGTCCTGCATCGCTTCTTTTGCTGCCAAGAGGGCAAATTGCGTCGAGAGATCGGTTCTTTTAAACTCACGACCTTCTTGCGGAGTAAGAAAATTGTTTAAAGAAAAACGCGGAACTTCGCAAGCGATTTGGACTTCAAAGCGCGAAGAGTCGAATCTTGTAATCTTTCCTGCGCCGGATTTTCCTTCTTTCAAGGATTGAGTAAATTCTGAGACGTTGTTCCCAATAGGAGTTACGCAACCTATGCCTGTAACAACTACTCGTCGAGACATATTACTGTGAGAATAAGATGGTTTTTAAGAATTATAGTAATAGAAAATGGATTTTATTAAGCCTTTTTGAATTTTGTAACTTCCGGAAGCATGTCTGCGTGGCCGAGCAGTGTTGCACGGCAGCAGTATCTTGTTAGACCTAAATCGGCGAGAACTTTTCCGGCTTCTTCTCCGGCATCGGTTCTTTTCTTATATGCTTCCCAAAGGTGACCGATTGGCTTACCGCAAGTCATGCATCGAACTGGAATTATCATAGTATTTATTTGAGAAAATGGTTTTTAAACTTTACTTATTTGAATTTTTTCTTTATTTCTTTTGCAATGTAGTAAGCCGAGCCAAATAGAACTACCCCTGGGAGAAGAGTGATGCCCAGCGTTGGCACAAGAATAGACGTGCCGAGCGCGCCGATTGTTCCTGCGCCGACTGATTCTAAAATCTGGACCGTCGTAGGAATAGCTTTCTCAACGTTTTTCTCAAAGGGATCAAGCTGCATAATCATTTTTCCACCCTTGAAGATTCGGACTTTTTTGTCTTCTTCTGAAACCATGACAACAAGCTTAGCTTTTCTTGAGGCGCTCATTGCAGCGCTGTGGCGGGTGCCGAAGTTTCGGAAGACTTTTGAACTTTTGAGCATTGTTCCATACGCAACAAGAATGCCTTTGTCATCTATGACTACGGCTCCGTCCATCAAAGCCAGAGATTCAAGGAGCTTCGGATTTTTGTTAACCTTGAATGGCGGAACGCTTTGTTCGACCAATGGTTTGTGTTCGACATTTCCGCCGACTACGAATATCGCACCTTCTCCGCGTTTTGCTATTTTGATACAAACCTGAATCAGAAATTCCTGTAATTCCTTGAAATCTTCATCTGTCATGAGTGATAAAAACAATTTGTATTTAAATAGTTTACCTAGAATTATTTGACTTTGTGATAGTTGCCGTCACGAAAGCTGACTTCACTGCATTCGTCGAGGACGCCTTCCTTCAGTTTTCCACAAACCGAAAAGACCAGACTTCTTGATCTCATGATTTCGAGAAGTTTGTTTATCTCTTCAACAGCCTTAGTTTCATCTTTTACCAGAATCTTGCACGCGCCCATAATCTTTGGACCAAGTTCTTTGGGAAGTTTGATCTTTGCGGCGCGCTTTCTTTTCGCATATTGTGAGATAGCTGCGCGACTAACTCCGAGAATGTTGCCGATGCGTTCGTAGGAAGTGCCAAAGTCTTCGATTAAGCAACGGGCTATCTGGCTGCGAAGTGCAGGAATAACATACCAAACTTCGATTTCCTGAGGTAAATAGTGCATATTGTTAACTATTGTTAAGAATATTTAAGGATTTTGGTTAACGGTGTTATAGGAGTTTGACAGAGGAGATGGGGCAAAAAGTTGGGGAGATGGGGCGGCGTCGGGTTTTGAGAGATTATAAACAAGGGCTTTAAAGTGAAGAGCTTATTAAAATAGTTATTTAGGATATAAAACATTAAAAATAAACAATTTTAAGTATCGTTATGAGAATAGCTGTTTGTGGGAGTATGATCTTTTCTCCAGAAATGGTTGAAGTAGAGAAAAGATTAAGAAATTTAGGGCACGAAGTTACTTTGCCAGCTTTTACAGAACATTATGCAACTTTAGACACTAGAGATAGTATGCATTGTGAATCAGCACATAATAAAATAGAACATGATTTGATTAGAGATTATTTTGAAGTTATTAAAAATCATGATGCAGTTTTAATTTACAATTGTTCAAAAAATGGAATTGAGAATTATGTTGGTGGAAACACATTAATAGAAATGGCATTTGCTCATGTTTTGAATAAAAGAATTTTTATGTATAATCCTATGCCTGATATGAATTATAGGGATGAAATGGAAGCAATGCAGCCAACAATATTAGATGGAAATTTAGAGAGAATTTCTAATCCTTAATAAGGTCTTCAAAAAGAATACCCTATTATAAATATGTCGTCTATTTCATTTCGCAGTTTCCAAGTTCGCGAATCTGATTTAGGGTGAGGAAGCCGTAATAAATCTTAGTTTCTGAGGAGGGGAGATACCAAGCAGGAACTTCCCGGAGGTTTGGGCAGTTTTCCCTGTTGCGGCCGCAATTTACTCTCGAGATTTTTTCAAATGAAGAGCCAAATTCGTTTTTTTGTTTCTCGCAGTCGGCGCAATAATCCGAGTAATAATACTCTGCGCCTTGCTCGTTCAGACAGTTAACGAGACTTTCCTGCTGACTTTCGCCGACGAAGTAGCCAGTGATTAGAGAGAACCAGTTTGTGAAAAAATAAAGTCCTGCGATTAGAGCGACAAGAAAGGCGAATGTGATGATGACCTGAATCTTTTTTTCCATTGAACCGATAATAAGCAAAAGTTTATAAAAGTATTTTCACTGGAAATTATATGTTATGGTTATGGATTGTCATAGGGATTGTAGTTTTGGCTATTGTTTTCATTTGTTACTATAACCGATTTATTGTTTTGAGCAACAGAATAGATAATTCTTTATCGCAGATTGACGTGCAGTTGCAGAAAAGAGCTGACTTGGTGCCGAACCTTGTGAAGACAGTTCAGGGTTACGCGAAGCATGAAAAGAAAATCATGGCAAGCGTTACAGAAGCGAGGAAGCACTTTCTGGGTGCGACTGACATGAAGGGAAAGTTGAAGGCAGGAAGTGAATTACAAAATGCGTTGAAATCTGTTTTCGCGGTTGCTGAGAATTATCCGCAACTGAAAGCGAATGAGAACTTTTTGCATTTGCAGCAAGAACTTGCAGCGATTGAAGACAAGGTCGCTTATTCAAGGCAGTTCTATAATGATTCGATATTGAGTTATAATAACGGCATCAAGGTTTTCCCCGGCACGATGTTTGCAAGTATGTTTGGATTCAAACAGAAAGAGTATTTGCAGATTCCTACTGAGTCGAAGGCAGTTCCGAAGATTGATTTTGATGAGGATTAAGTATAAATAGTATTATCTGTTTTTTCTTTTATGGGAAGCATAAATTGGAAAGATAAATGTTGGGTGACTACAATTTATCTTGTTAATTCTGATGAAAAAGTTTTATTGACATGGAATAAGAATTTGCAGACGTGGATTCCTGTCGGAGGACACATTGATTTGGGCGAGACGCCGGAGGAAGCAGTTATTCGCGAGGTTGCGGAAGAGACAGGATTTGAATTTGAATTTATCAGCCCGCATGATGCTCCAGAGCACGCAACCACGAGACTGTTAAAGAATCAGAAAGTGCAGATTGAAGAGGTGCCGCATCACAATCGCCACATGAATTTTATATTTTTCGGGAAGTGCACGAGATGGAACGATGAAAGAAAGGAAACTGATGAGCAAGAGAAATTGAGATGGTTTTCGCGGGAGGAGTTGATGGGTGAGAAGGAGAAGTTTCTTCCGAATGTGTTTGAGCAGGCCGTTGAAGCGTTAGAATCTGTTAAGTGATTCTCGAAGGATTTATTAATTAGTTATACCGTGTATAATAATGAAAAGCTTCTGATTTTAAGGAAAACTTAATCTTTATTTTTTAGCGCGGCCTGCGCGGCGGCTAGGCGGGCGATGGGGACCCGAAATGGGGAACAGGAAACGTAATTCAAGCCAATCCTATGACAGAATTCGACAGACGAGGGTTCTCCGCCGTGCTCGCCGCAGATTCCGAGCTTGATATTGGGGCGCACTGGTTTTGCTTTTTCGACGGCGATTTGCATTAGTTGCCCGATGCCTTCCTGATCCAAAGCCTGAAATGGATCGCGGTCGTAGATTCCAAGTTCTACATATCGCTTAAGGAATTTGCCTGCGTCGTCGCGAGAGAAACCGCAACCCATCTGAGTCAGGTCATTTGTTCCAAATGAGAAAAATTCTGCTTGCGCGGCGATTTTGTCGGCGGTGAGCGCGCCGCGAGGAACTTCTATCATTGTTCCTATTAGGTAATTGAATTCGACATCTTTTTCTTTTTTGACCAGCTCGGCTACGGATTGAATAACAGACTTTTGGTTTTCGAATTCCTTGAGATTTCCGACGAGAGGAACCATTACCTCTGGGATGATTGTCTTTCCTTCTTTTGCTATTTCTGCCGCAGCTTCGAAAATTGCGCGCGACTGCATTTCGGTAATTTCGGGAGATGTTATTCCGAGGCGGCAGCCGCGATGACCGAGCATTGGATTAAACTCGTGGAGCTCTGAAATTTTTTGTTTCAGATGTTCTGGAGTTGTGTTAAGTTCTTTTGCTATTTCGATTATGTCAGATTCATCCTGAGGAAGGAATTCGTGCAACGGGGGATCGAGCAGGCGGATTGTTACGGGGCGGGAGTCCATAATCTCAAAAAGAGCTCTGAAATCCGAACGCTGCATGGGGAGAATTTTTGCCAGTGCCTTTTTTCTGCCTTCGAGAGTTTCTGCGAGAATCATCTCCCGGACTGCTTTAATTCTTGATTCTTCGAAAAACATGTGTTCTGTTCTACATAGACCGATTCCTTCGGCACCGAATTTGATTGCGGTTTGTGCATCTTTCGGAGTGTCGGCGTTTGTCCTGACTTTTAGTTTTCTGAAGCTGTCTGCCCATTCCATCAGCGTTGAGAAATTGCCTGAAAGATTTGGTTCGATTAATTCTATTGCTCCCATGAAAACTTCACCAGTTGAGCCGTCGAGAGAAAGCATTTCTCCGTCGCGAATTGTTTTTCCGTTGATTTCTATGACTCTGTCTTTTTCTGAAATGTTTAAGTCAGAGCAGCCGGCTACGCAACATCGCCCCATGCCGCGCGCGACGACTGCGGCGTGAGAGGTCATTCCGCCTCTTTGCGTTACGATTCCCTGAGCGGCGTGCATGCCTTCGATGTCTTCGGGAGAAGTTTCACCTCTTGCTAAAATAACTTTCTCGCCTTTTTGAGCAAGGTCGTGGGCTTCTTGCGCGGTGAAAACTAATTTTCCTACGGCGGCGCCCGGAGAAGCAGGCAAACCTTTCGTGAGAAGTTCGCGGGATTTTTTGGAGTTTGGGTCTAATTGTTTATGCAGGAGTTGATTTAGAGATGTTGGGTCCACCCTCAAGACTGCTTCTTCTTTTGAGATTAATCCTTCGGAGACCATCTCGACTGCGATACGGACTGCTGCGGCCGCGGTGCGTTTGCCGTTTCGTGTTTGTAGAATGTAAAGCTTACCTTGTTGGATTGTGAATTCGATGTCCTGCATGTCTTTGTAGTGTTTTTCGAGTTTTTCACGGATTGCGACGAGTTGGGAGTATGCCTCGGAGTTTACATTGTTCAGAGTTTCGATTGGCTGGGGAGTGCGGATGCCCGCGACGACATCTTCGCCTTGTGCATTCATTAGATATTCGCCGTAGAATTTGTTTTCGCCGGTTGAGGGATTTCTGGTGAAGCAGACGCCGGTGCCGGAGTCTTCTCCCATGTTTCCGAAGACCATTGACTGAATGTTTACTGCTGTTCCTTTCAGCCCGAAGATTTCGTTCATTCTTCTGTAAGTTATTGCGCGAGGATTATTCCAAGATTTGAAAACTGCCTCGACGGACATTAGTAATTGTTGTTTTGGGTCGTCAGGGAAGAGAGAGCCGGTTTCTTCTTTGACAATTTCCTTGAACTTCCCGCAGATTTTTTTTAAGTCTTCTGCGTCTAATTCGGTATCGAGTTTGACGCCTTTTTCGTCTTTAGCTTGTTGGAGAGTTTCTTCGAAGCGGTCGTATTCGGCGCCCATGACGACTTCGCCGAACATTTGGATGAATCTTCTATAAGAATCGTAGGCGAAGCGTTCGTTGCCGGTTTTTGTTGCCAGCCCGACGACACTTTCATCATTTAATCCGAGGTTAAGAATTGTGTCCATCATGCCCGGCATTGAGGCGGCTGCGCCTGAGCGAACAGAAACCAGCAAAGGGTCTTCCTGATTACCAAGACCTTTTCCCATTTCTTTTTCTAATTCACTGAGCTTCTCGAAGATTTGCTTTTTTACTTCTTCAGAGAGGGTTTTGTTTTCCTCGTAGTATTTTGCGCAGGATTCTGTCGTGATTGTGAAGCCCTGCGGAACCGGAATCCCGATTGACGTCATGTCTGCGAGATTGGCGCCCTTGCCACCCAGAAGAGATTTCATTTCTTTTTTTCCCTCTTTGAATGAATAGACAAATTTTTCCATTTCAGAGCTAGCTGGGAAAATTAGTTTTTAAAGATTGTTGCATGTTGAGAGAAAAATGTTTAAAAAGATTTGTTGGCTGAGGCGGTGATGAGGATTCTTTTGATTGGACCGCAGGGATGCGGGAAAGGAACGCAGGCGAAGCTTCTTGCTTCAAAGTTGGGGGTGCCGCATATCTCGACAGGAGATTTGCTTCGGAGTGCGACCGGAGAGCTTAGGAAAGAGATTGATTCTTATATTGTCGCAGGTAATTTGTATCCGGATGAGAAGATGCTTGAGGTTTTGAAGAAAAGGTTTGGGGAGAGCGATTGCGAAAAAGGATTTATTCTCGACGGTTTTCCGAGGAATTTGAAGCAGGCGGAGATGCTTGACTCGATAACGAAAGTTGATAGGGTGATTGAGATTTCGATTTCGGATGATGAAGCTGTCAGGAGATTGTCGGGAAGGGTTGCCTGCCCATCGTGCGGGGCAGGGTTTAACAATGCTACAATGCCGCCGAAAGTCCGGGGGATTTGTGACAAGTGCGGCGGGGAGCTTGTGCAGAGGGCGGATGATACTGAAGAGGCAATAAGGAAAAGACTGGAAATTTATCACAGGGAAACTGAGCCGATTTTGGAGCATTATGGGGCAGTGAGGGTGAATGGGGAGAACGATATTGAGGAAGTTTTTGAGGAGATTTTGAAATTGATTGGAATTGAGCCATAGCAATTTTTACGGTAGGTTATACAGAATAAGAGCTAATTTTAAATATGCTGGTTTTCTAACAAATGAATGACACAGAGATTGGATTTTCATGATGAAATCAGGAAGAATAAGATAAAATCTTTTTTCTTAATTGTTATTATATTTATTGCTTTCATCGTGCTTGGGGCGTTAATCTCGTTTGCTTTTGACCCGGGTTATTTTTTTATCATTATGATTTTTGCGACGATATTTTCGCTGTTGTATGTTTTGATTTCTTATTATAACTCGCATAAGATTGCTCTTGCTTCGGTGAACGCTAAGCCTGCTTCGCCGACGGAACACAGGGCGTTGTTTCATGCGGCTGAGTCCATGTCCTTGGCTTCGGGTTTGCCTATGCCGAAACTTTACGTTATGGAGAGCGAGCAGATTAACGCGTTTGCTTCTGGGAGGGACCCGAAGAATGCGGTGATGTGCTTTACGACAGGGGCGCTGAGAAAACTGAATAAGCAGGAGCTTGAGGGAGTTGTTGCGCATGAGATGTCGCACATTGCGAATTACGACATGAGATTTATGACGGCGACGGCTGTCTTAGTTGGGCTGATTTCTATTGTTGCGCAGATATTTTTGAGGAGTTTGTTTTTCTCTTCGATGAGCGGCGGCGGGAAACAGAAGGATGGCGGATTCCAGTTGGTGATGATTGTGCTTGCAATAGTGTTTGCGATTTTGGCGCCGATTGTCGCGCAGATTGTTTCGCTTGCGATTTCGAGGAAAAGAGAGTTCGGCGCGGACGCGACGGCGGCGAAGCTAACCAGATATCCCGACGGATTGAAGAACGCGCTGACTAAGATTAAAGACGAGCATCCTTCTCAAAATGATAAGAAGAGATATTCGAAAGCGATGGCGCCGTTGTTTATGGCTGACCCTTACAAGAAGAAGGAAAGGGCATGGTTTAGCACGCATCCGCCGATTAATGAGAGAATCAGAAGATTGGAAGCGATGTAATTATCCGTCTATTCCAACGTAAGTCAGGTCTCTGAAAAGTTCTGTTCTAAGACCCCTATACCTTTGTTCTTTCGGAGGCTTTTCTGTTGAAAGAGAGCAATCCCCCCATGACAAGGGGCTGAACGGGAGGGGCATTGAGACATTAAAAATTTGAACGGCATTTATCGGAGCGCCTGTGCCTTTGCAGATGTAGCTTCTATGGATGCCGTCGAGCAGTGCCGGACGTGAACTGTGATACTCTATGATTGGTGGGACATAGAGAGCTATTGCTTTTCTGTTTTGAGTATCTATGCCGTATAGTTGAAGCGGAGGAGCAGTAGAAATGCCGCTGAGGCAGAAACCGTCAAATATTTTTTGAGGCATTTGTGTCATTATCCCTAAGATTTTATCTTTTAGGACAAACGTTTGGCCGATTTGAAAAGTGCGAGGTTCTGTGAGTGCAAGTTCGACTTCAAGACCGCGGTAGGGGTTTATGCTATCTCCACGAAGAGGGATGCCTGAAATCAGATTTGTTAAAAGTTTCTGGTGCATAACACAAACGTTTGTAACTTGCCTTAGTTCTCTGGGTGAAACGATCACATTATATTCCGGGAGTTCGCCGTTGAGCCGACATTTTATTCTTTCTTCAAGTTCTTCTACTGCGAGGTTAATTGCGCTGTTCAGTTTCTCTGCAATCAAAGCACCCTCCAAATTTCATTTAAATTTTTTATTATGAAGTCCGGCTTGTTTGTGTAGTGAGTCTGGGTGTTTGTTAGGGTGAGGATGGTTTTTACTCCGGCGTTTTTTCCAGCTTCAATGTCTTCGTCAAAATCTCCGACTATGAAAGAGTTTGCCAAATCGATGTCGTGTTTTTTTGCCAGTTCGAGTATCATGCCGGGACGAGGCTTTTTGCAGTGGCAGTAGTCGTCGTTTTTGTGAGGGCAGAATAGATAGTCAGTTATTTTTATGTCGTGTGTCTTGAGCTGCGCGATGACGCTTTCGAATGTTTCAATAACTTCTTCTTGGGTTAGCTTGCCTTTGCTTATCCAAGACTGGTTGGAGACAATAAAAAGCTCAAAGCCCTTTTCCTGTGCATACCTTAAGCCGTTAATAATGTCATTGTGGAGGAGTTTGCTTCCGGGAGGGTTTGGATACATGGAGCTATCAACCAGCGTTCCGTCTTTATCCAGAAATATTGCCCTCTTTTTTTCCATGACTGTATATGAGTTGTAGAGATTATGATAATTTTTGACACAAAATTAGGCATGGTGTTGCAGTAACAGAATGTTTATAATGTTGTGCGAATTTTCGTGTAGATGCTTGAACAGGAAATAGTTCGTAAAATTGAGGATTATGTTTATGCGCAGCCGAGGAGTGTGCAGGAAATTGCGGCGCACATAAGGAGAAATTGGAGAACTGCGGACAGATATGTGCAAGAGATTGAGAAAGAACTGGGGACAATTTCATCGAAGGTGTTTAGGGGCGGGACGCGCGGGGCGCTTAAGATAGTTTATTGGACTGCGATTGATAAGATAAGCCATTCGGTTTTTCAAGAGCAGCTGGAGAAGGAGATATTGTCTGGTAAGGACAAGTCAGGGTTTTCTGCCTTCGATATATTTCAGCATGTTGCGGATAAGGATAAAAGAGCGATTATCGAAGATGCTATTGATGAAAATTCCACCAACCTTGAAGAGTTAAGAGATTTGCTGAATTCTGCAACTAAGGAAGTTCTGTTGTTTTCGGGAGATATGAGTTTCATTAATTTAAGGAATAAGAATTTTAATATGGAGAAGATTTTTGAAGAGCTAGCTGATAGAGGAGTTTCTGTTAAAATTGTCTGTCGCGTGGATCTTGTCGGAAAGAGGAATATTGAAAAAACGCTTGCCTTGAATTTCAAGAAGGGAAAGGAGGTTATCGCGATACGACATCGCGTGCAGCCATTGCGGGCGATACTCGTTGATAAAAAATTCCTCAGACTCAAGGAGGTCAAGGAGCCGACCGGTAAAATTGATGAACTGGATAAGAAGGTTTTCATATTTTATACTCTTAAAGACAAAGAGTGGGCGGAGTGGATGCATAAGATTTTCTGGAAGATGTTTTCTTCTTCGATTGGAGTGGAGAAGAGATTGAAAGAAGTTGAGAAGCTGAAGTTTAAGAGTTAAGTCTTATTTGTTCTGCAAAATTAAATTAGTATTGATATGAATCTGCATGACGCTGCCGTTTAAGGAATTGTGGGTTTGGTCCACGGTAAGTAAATTGTGAGTCAGGATTTCCTGATAGCCTTCTTATATGGAATTCCAATCTTTCACGTGATTTATCATCATAAGCTATCTCTTTGGGAGGTATGTCTTGTTTTCTTTCAGGGCCTGTGTGGGGAGCAATATATTGTTTTGGCATTGAGCTATGAGCTCCGATTAAGCCCACCCCTGTGAGAAAAAATGCTGCTCCAAAGACAAGTTTTTCTAATGTCCTGTCTGAAAGTTCACTCATTTTCAATTTAAAGAACATTTATTTTTAAAGATTGTTGTGATTTTCTAGCTTGAAGACCAGATCGTTCTTGCGGACTTTTGTTTCCAGAGGAATTGTGATATCTGCGCCTTTTGCCTCTTTGTTGTGAAGTTTGCCGTTTTTGTAGAGCTGTGTGATTTTTGTTCTGAGGACTCCGGTTGTTGGTCCGGTGATGAGAAGTTCGTCTCCGGTTTTGATAGGGTAGTATTGGATGTTCAGGTGAGCGATCTGTTTTTTGTCGAAGTAATGAACTATTTTTCCCAGCAGAGTTTTTGTTTCTGTGGCTTTCGAGCCGCGTGTTCCAGACCATTCGCCGAGTTTTTTTCCGAGGTAATAGCCGCCGTGCCAGAAGCCGCGGTTGTAAACTGATTCGAGTTCTTTTATCCAGTTATCTATTTTTTCTTTTGTGAATTTTTTATCCTGAACGGCTTGCGCGGCTTCTTTGTAGACTTTTGTTACGGTGTAGACGTATTCGGGGGCGCGGGCGCGACCTTCGATTTTGAGGACTGAGATGCCGGAGGCGAGGAGCTTATCGAGGAATTGAATTGTGCATAAATCTGCCGGAGACATGACGTATTTATTTTCGAGATTTAGTTCTTCTCCGGTTTCTTCGTCTATAACTCTATATGCGCGGCGGCATGACTGCATACAGTCGCCACGGTTTGCGGAGCAGTTAAATCGTGCGAGAGACATATAACACTTTCCGGAGATTGCGACGCAGAGTGCGCCGTGACAGAAGATTTCTATTTTTATTAATTCGCCTTTCGGACCTTTGATGTTTTGTTTTTTTATTTCGTTGCAGATTTGTTTTATTTGTTCAAGAGTTAGCTCGCGGGCAAGGACGATTACGTCGGTGAATTTTGAGAAGAATTTTACTGCTTCGATATTTGAGACGTTTAGTTGGGTTGAGGTGTGGACTTCTTGTCCGATTTCATGGGCATATTGGATTGCGGCTAGGTCGCAGGCGATAATTGCGTCAATGCCAGATGACTTTGCTTTGTTGATTATTTTTTTCATTAGCGAGAGGTCTTCATTGTAAAGGACGGAGTTTACTGTGAGGTAGGTTTTTACTCCCTTTAGCTTACAGGTTCGGACTATTTTTGAGAGGTCTTTTAATTGGAAGTTGTGTGCGCCCCGTGAGCGCATATTAAGTTGTCCTACGCCAAAGTAAACAGAGTCTGCTCCGGCTTGAAGTGCTGCTGTGAGCGAGGTCCAATCTCCGGCGGGAGACATGATTTCTATTTGTTTCATTAACGTTGGTGAGGAATAGGTATTTTAAGGGTTTTTGTTTCTGTAAGGGATGAACTTTAATGAGAAATGCTATGAAATATTGCGGGGCGTGCCTCAAGGGAAGGTTACGACTTACGCGGGGTTGGCGAGGGCGGTCGGATCGGCGCGGGCGGCGCGGGCTGTTGGAAATGCGATGAACAAGAACCCCTATGCGCCTGACGTTCCTTGTCATAGAGTTGTTAGGAGTGACGGCGGGGTTGGAGGGTTTGCATCGGGAACGCGAAAGAAGATTGAGATGTTGAGGGCTGAGGGGGTGAATGTTGTTAGGGGAAGAGTAGATTTGAAGAGATTTGGGTTTATGTTTCCTGAATAAAAAAGAGACGAACAACTTTCACTTATAACGCAATCCTTAAGGGTAATAGTATGAAAGGTTTTATATAGACTATAATTTCGGAAGAGATACATCACAAAAAGGTAAATTTAAGTAAGTTTATGCATAGATTTTGAGATGGAACTGCTTATTAGTTTGGGGCTAGTTGCGGCGATTGCGTTTATTTTTTGGGTTTTTGTTTTTATTGTGTTTCCGCTTTTTATTGGGGCATCTTATGAAGTTACTTCCGATGACAAGATGAAAAAGATGATTCGGCTTGCCCGAGTGAAGAAGGGCGAGAGAGTGGTGGAGTTGGGATCGGGGAATGGGAAACTTGTGATTGAGTTTGCTAAACTTGGAGCGGAAGTTCACGGATATGAGATAAATCCTTTTTTGGTTTTTTTAAGCAGGTGGAAGATTCGACGCGAAGGTTTGCAGGATAGGGCGTTTGTGCATTGGAAGAATTTTTGGAGTGTTGATTTGGGAGAGTTCGATGTTGTGCTGACGTTTCAAGTCGGATACATTATGAAAACGCTTGAGAGAAAACTTCAGCGCGAGGCGCGGGGAAAGATGAGAGTAGTTTCGAACAACTGGAAATTTCCAGATCTGAAGTGTTTGGAGGAAGATGATAAAGTTTATCGTTACGAATTAGTTTAAATAGATGGATTTTTTATTAAGGTTATGAGAATACTTGTTGTGTGCAAACACGCAGAGAATTCGCGGGAGGCGAGAGTTTTGAAAAGAGCGAGTGAGAATGGTTTTGAAATAAAGTATTCGTGGAAGAATACGCTTTCTGCTAAAGAGCTGAGGGATGTTGAAATGGTTGTTTCAATTGGTGGAGACGGGACTGCTTTATCCGCTTCGCATTTTTTAGTTGATAAACCGTTGTTGGCGGTGAATTCTGATCCGGAGAAGAGCGAAGGGGCGCTGACTACATTGACTATTGACGAGTTGGTGGAGAAACTTGAGGAGATACGGAAAGGAAAGATGAAGGCGGAGAAACTTGAGAGGATTGAGGTTTTCATAAATGGGAAGTTACAGAATCCGATTGCGTTGAATGAGATTTTCATGGCGAATGAGAAAGCTTATCTTGTTTCTAAATATAAACTGGGGTTGGTGGTGAACGGGGTTGTTGCTGAGGAGAAGCAGAAGTCGTCTGGTTTGATTTTTTCGACCGGGACGGGAAGCACGGCGTGGTTTAAGTCGGCTGGAGGGAAACCGTTTAGCGCGCAGTCAAGGCACATTGAGATGCTTGTTCGCGAACCTTACATTCGCAGGCTGAATAAGTTTAAGATTTTGTGGGCTAAGATTGGCGAGGAAGATTATGCGGAGGTCGTGCCGGAGAGCGAGATGATTTTGGCTATTGATTCAATTCGGGAGATAAAAATTGGGGTAGAGGATAAAGTAAAAATTAAAATATCTGATAAGCCGTTGTTTAGGGTGATATGAAAACGCACACGGAGAAGATTGTTATAAGGACTGAGAAGGAAAAGGAAATTGTTAATATTACGCGGAGGGTGCAGGAAGCAGTTGAGAAGTCTGGGGTCAAAGAGGGAATTGTGCTTGTGAATTCCATGCATATTACTTCTTCTGTTTTTATTAATGATGAAGAGCCGGGATTGAAAAGAGATTTTATGAGATGGCTTGAGGGGCTGGCGCCGGCGGGCGATTATGAGCATCACGCGACGGGAGAGGATAATGCGGACGCGCATTTGAAGAGGACGATAATGGGGCGGGAGGTTGTTGTGGCTGTAACTAACGGGCGGTTGGATTTTGGGCCGTGGGAGCAGATTTTTTACGGGGAGTTTGATGGGCGGAGGGAGAAGAGGGTTTTGATTAAAGTGATTGGGGAGTAGTTTTTAGTGGGGTGCGGGGTTGGAGTGATGGCGGCGCGAAGGTTAGTTATAAAAATGTCGGACTTTTGCCCTGCCTTAAGATGAATAACTGGAGGTTTAATGTTTCCACGAAGCTCAAGATAAAAGTGCCTCGGTTGGCAGGTGTTTTTGCAGAAAGTATAACGCTCCAGATTGATATGTTGGTTAAGTAGGTGTTGTATAAATAGTTTTTTAGTTTTTCTCTGCCCAGTCTTCCGCAGCTTTCCTTGCTTGTGTTAGTACTAACTCAACAGCCTGTTCTTGTCCTTTTGGAGGGTAACCGTACTTTTTCAATACCTTTCTAACATCGAGTCTTAATTTAGCTTGAACGCTTTCCCTAACAGTCCAGTCTAGTTTTATACTATTTCTGATCATGTTAACAAGTTCTAAAGCAATTAATCTTAACTTTTCATCTCCTAAGACATCTATCGCTTCTTTGCAGTCTGCTAAAGCATCATAAAACGCCTTTTCATCATTATTAAGACCGAGTTCCTTTCCTTTTTCCTGATCCTCTCTTATCTTCTTTGCAAGCTCTATTAATTCTTCAATGGCTTGTGCAGCCTCAATACTTTTGTTTGTATATCTGGCGATTGTTTTTTCCAGCATTTCCATAAAAGATTTCTCCTGAACTACGTTTTTCTTGAATCTGATTTTAATATCATCATTAAGAAGTTTCTTTAGTGCCTCAAATGCCAAATTCTTTTGAGGTATTTCTTTAACTTCAAGTAAGAATTTATCAGATAATATTGAAATGTCTGGTTTTTGAACTCCTGCTGCTTCGAAAATATCAATTATTCTATCAGAGATAACGGTCTTGGATATTATTTGTTTGATTGCGGTATCAAATTCTATTGAATCTCTAACTGAAACGGTCGTGTTCTTTACAATTGTTGATCTGATTGCCTGGAAGAAACCAACTTCTTCTTTTATCTTCATAGCTTTTTCATCTGGAACTGAAAGTGAAAATGCTCTGACTAATGCACTTGTTTCTCTAGCAAATCTTTCTTTTAATTTATCTTTTCCTTTCAGGATATGTTCGACTGCATTTGGAATTATTGAAAGTCTTTCTTTAGGATTTAATTCGAAGAATTTTTTATAATTAAAACCGTAAAACATATCTTTAACGACTTCATATTTTTCTAACATTTTCTTTACTGCTTCACTTTGATCAAAAACAGGTTTACCTTTACCACCGCTCGCGGTATATTGCATGACTGCATCTTTCAACTCTTTTCCAATTCCGAAATAGTCAACAATTAATCCTGCGTCTTTGTCCTTGTATTTTCTATTAGCTCTAGCAATTGTTTGCATTAATCCGTGGCTTTTCATTGGTTTATCAATATACATTGTATGAACTGATGGAGCGTCAAAACCAGTGAGCCACATATCCCTTACAATCACAAGTCTCAATTCATTTTTTGGCTCTTTGAATTTGTCCCCTATTGCTTCTCTTCTTAGTCTATTCCTGACATGTTCTTGCCACTCTTGGGGATCAGAAGAAGAACCTGTCATGATAACTTTGATTATTCCCTTGTTATCTTCTTTGTTGTGCCATTCGGGTCTTAATGCAATGATTTCATCATACAAGTCAACACAAATTCTTCTAGACATACAAACGATCATAGCTTTTCCATCTAAGATTTTGAGACGTTCTTCGAAATGCTCAACAATATCCTTTGCAATTCTTTTTAACCTCTCTGGACTTCCAACAACTTTCTCTAGTCTTGCCCATTTTGACTTGAGTTTATTTTTTACTTCTTCATCTTCTGTTAACTCTTCAACGTAAGGATCAATTTTTCTTCTTTCTTCTGGCTTTATTCCCAGTTTTGCAAGTCTGCTTTCATAAAGTAATCTTACAGTTGCTTTATCATCAACTGCTTGTTGAATATCATATTTATCAACGTAATTTCCAAAAACGGCAGGTGTTGATTTATCTTGTTTTTCAATTGGAGTTCCAGTAAAACCTATAAATGAAGCATTTGGCAAAGCATCTCTAAGGTATTTAGCAAATCCGTATCTAATGAAAGCCTTCTCGTCTTTTGTTTTTACCACATGAGCTGAAAATCCATATTGAGTTCTATGGGCTTCATCTGCAATAACAATTATATTTCTTCTGTCCGACAGCTCTGGATATTTCTCTTCTTTTTCAGGAAAGAACTTTTGGATTGTTGCGAATGTAATTCCTCCAGAAGCTTTTTTCAATAAGTTTTTTATGTGCTCTCTTGATTCTGCATTTTCTGGTTTTTGTCTTAAAACATCGGAGCAGCGAGAAAACGTTTTGAAGAGCTGGTCGTCAAGATCGTTTCTGTCTGTTAAAACCACGATCGTTGGATTTTCAAGTTTCCTTTCCACTGCGAGCTTGCCCGCGTAGAAAACCATTGAGAGTGATTTTCCAGAACCTTGAGTGTGCCAAACGACTCCTGCTTTTTTGTTCCCTTTCGTGGCTTTTACTGTTGATTCTACTGCTTTATTCACTGCGTTATATTGATGATAGGCTGCGATTTTCTTTATAGTTTCTTTATCTTTTTCAAAAACTATGAAACTTCTTATTAAATCCAAAAATACTTTTTTGTTAAACATTCCTTTAAGCATAACTTCTAAGCCGAGTTTATTCTTTGGAATCTTCTCATCAACTGTTTTCCAAGCGACAAACCAATCTCTGGTGGAAGAGAGTGTTCCTGCTTCAGCTAAAGTTCCGTCGCTTATAACAAGAATTTCATTAAATCTGAATAATGAAGAGATTTGATTTTTATAGTTTTGAAGCTGGGTAAACGCATCATCAATAGTTGCCTTCTCTTCAGCAAGATTTTTTAGTTCTATGACTGCTAAAGGTAAACCGTTTACAAAAAGTATAATATCTGGTCTTCTGTTATATTTATCCTCTACGACAGTAAACTGATTTACCGCGAGAAACTCATTCCTTTCAGGATGGTCGAAGTCTATGAGATTTACGGTGTCGGGTTTTATTCCCGAATCTTTTCTGTATGAAACTGAAACTCCTTCTGTCAGGAGCTTGTGGAATTGTTGGTTGTCTAAGATTTGATTTGGAGAAGAAACTCTTAGGACTTTTTTCATCGCTTCTTCTTGAGCGTCTTTGGGGATTTCGGGATTGAGTTTTTCGAGTGCAACGAGAAGTCTTTTCTTGAGAACGACTTCACGGAAGTCATCGCGTTCTTGTTTCGAGCCTCCAGGAGAGATCTCAAGCCCGTTGAGAACCTTGTAGCTAAGATCATCTTTGAGTATGTCTAATGCCAGTTCTTCAACTTCGGATTCTGTAATTTTCATATTACAGCTAATTGAAGAATATTTTTATATGCTTTGTTCTTGTTAGTTAACATGTTTGAAGAAACGAAAATAGAAAAGAAGATTGATGTAGATGAGTTTATGTCTTTTCTTAAGGAATACAAACCAGAACAAATTGAATGCTCTTCTCATACATTTTTTAGACTAAGTGAAAAACAAAGGAAGATATTTACTTGTGAGGAATTAAGAAATATATTGATAAAGGAAAAGCCTTTTTTGGTTGGTTTTCAATACAACAAAAACTATGCGGCCTTCTACAAACACCAAAATAAGAACCTTAAGCTAATAGTAAATCTGAGAGATAGAAAGATTAAAAATAGTTACTTCTACTTTATAGAAGAATGGCAAGTACCAAAGATATAAAACCAAGACATTTGGAAGCAAAGGGCGAAATGGATTATGATTACGTAAATGACATTTTATTTTTCAAGATAAAGGATAGGGAGTATGACTTTTCAGTAGAGTTTCAAAATATGGTTATAGATATAGATGAAGAGAAGTTTATAGTTGGAATACAGATTTTTGAAGCTTCTAAATTCCTGAGGATGTCTAAATTAGACTTAAGAGAAATTCCTAACTGGAAATTTACTGCTAAGCTTGAAGACAACACAATAGAAATTCGTTTAGATTACCAAATTAAACTAAGAAACAAGATTTTTGAGAAAAACCCCATCATTATTCAGGAAAATAAGTCCGAACATTTAAAGCCTCAGGTTGTGAGTACGATTTAGTTTTGAGGTTTAGACAGATTCTATTATTTTAAGCACTTGGTTTATATCCATTTTACTATTAATAACCTTTAATACTAACTGATAGTAAATTGATAGTAACTAGGTGGCACTCTTTTGCGTAGCAAAAAGGAGTTAACGAAGTGTATAAAATTTAGTTTTTCGGTTTTATGTATTCTTTAATTAAATCGTAATGGATTTTTCTATTTTTTAATGCTTCCATTACCTCTGATTTATCTAAACCTGCATATTTCTTTTCAATTAAACAGAAGATGACATGTTGTGCACAAAAACCTGCATCTGTATCTTCCTCTTTCAAAGCTTCTTTTACTAATGGCCAGACTTTATCGTAGAATGGGCTAGAGACTTTCTCTGAATTTTTTATTATATGGGAAAAATGTGCCAGCGTGAGTGGCTTATGGTGCTCGTACCCATCAATAACATAATTTACTAATTCTTGAGACTTATCTTGTATAGAATAACTTATCATCTCTATAAAGCAACCAAACTCAAGAACAAAACTCTGATCCTTCTTTCTTTTGGAATATATCTTCTTTAATTCTTGAATCATTCCAACATAAAGCTCTGGGAAATCGTCAAGATACGAGGCAAGCCTTTCAAAAATCGACTGATATTTAGTATTGGCATTTTTTAGCTCTCCTAAGGTTGCTTTTAGATATTTTTTATAATAATCTAATATTGGAGGATCAGGAGAGATTAGATTAAAATAGATGTGTTCAACATCATAAGCAACCTTGGAAATTAAAGTTTCATAAACAACAGAGTAATCTTCTCCCGAGTCTTTCACACCCAGCTTCTTTAATATGTCGGCGTATTTATCCTTGCTAAATCCATGTGCTGCACTGGAACTTCTAAAATTGTTAAGTAATTTTAAGAATTTCGTATCTTCTTCAATCTTCTTTTCATTTTGTAAGAAGTAATCTTTATTCTTGAACGAAGTCCCGTAAATCTTTTGTTTATAAAAATTAGTAAACTCGCCAGAAATTTTATTATAAATTTTCTTCTCAATTTTTTCAAATCTCTCTTTGTCTTCTTTTTCTCTTGAATTCAGATAAGCAATTATTTCTTCAATTTTATTTTTATTTATAGAGATATGGTTCCAGTGAACATTTAAGCGAGAATTAATGTGATTTAATAGCTCTCGAAGATTTAAATTCTCTTTATTTTTATTAACTTCAAGAGTAAAGAGTTTATTCTCTAAAAGCCTGTCAAATAAGGCTAATTGAATCTTTAAATTATGCTGATGGGTCGTATTATAATTTACGGAGGGTTGTTGTCTTATAACTTCTCGGATTACTTGTGGTCGGGGATTTGGATTTATACCTCTTTGTCTTAATTGTTTTTGAAATAAAATTTCTCTTCCTCTTGCCAAATTTGCTGCTTGTCTTTGTGTTGGTTTTCTTTTTACCATACTCAAACCTCTTTACCTATTTTATTTAAACCTTCTTTTGCCCTCATTTCCACACAAAAACCATCTCCGAAAGATTTTTATATATCATTTTGTTACATCCAGTATCTGGGTAAGTCCTAGAGAGGTTTGTGTACCGGAATGGTGCACCTTGTCTTAACCTCTAGGGTCCAGATAACTTTTTTGGAAAACCTCCTTTTTAATTACTATCTTATCTTTAATAATTTCAATAAAACGAGAATCTTTATGTTCATAATTTCTAAATACTGCCCAGGAGATAAAATCTAAAACCTGCAGACCTCCTTCATTTTGCGAGTTCTCGTGTTTTATTGTTATCTTGTTTAGATTGTTTTTTTCTTTTAGTTTATTTTTAATATAGTTATCAAAATCATCTCTTAAAGAACGATTCGGTTTGGATTTATCCACGATTAAGCAAACGGCCGAATTATCAAAAGAACACTCGTTTAGTATTAAATTAGAAATGTAATTATAAAGTTTGTTTTTCTTTTCTCTCAAGTATTCATAAACCTTCGATTTCTCTAAGATAATAACAAAAATTTCCGATTTGGTTTTAATAAATCTCTGTAAAACATCAACCCTTATTTCATCTGAACTATTATTTCCCTTTATTTCCGGATACTTCTTACGCTTTTTCTTGACTATTTTTTCTCTAACTTTTCTTATAATTCTTCTTAAGGCATAAACTTCTCCTTCATCGCAAGACAAAAGAGTGATGACAAAATATTTACTAGACGTCTGCTTAAATCCTAATTCTCCGCTTTCATCTAAAAAAATATATTTCATCACAAATGCCAACCTATTTTATTTAAATTCTCCTCTATCTCCTTCTCAAGCTTCTCGCTTTCCTTAAACTGCTCTTTCATCTCAAAACCTCCCAACTTCCACCTTTTCCATGACCTCTTCGTTTTATTCGTTGCTTTTTCTTCAGGTTTTTTATATGATATCTAACTCCTTCAATACTCAAATCCACCATTAATGAAATTTGGCTCACACTTAAAGAAGGATTATTTTCTATAACCTCAAAAATTTCTTTTTCCTTATCTTCTCCTTTAGTGGTAGTTTTAGTAATAGGATAAGTGGTAGTTTTAGTGGTAGTACCACTTTTAGACAAAGGAAACGTTATTTTATAAAAATCAAAATCTCCTTCAATTATAGGCTTAAGTCTGTATTTTGAATTCCACCCGTTAATCATCTTATGAAAACCAGAGCCAATGTTTTCCGAGAATCGTAAAAATCGGAAAGCTTTTGCAATTGTAGGATTTCTTGGAAGAGAAAAGTCCTCTTTTAGGATTAATTCTATTTTTTTAGGTAATGCTCCGGGATTAAAAAATTCAAACCTGTCTGAAAATACTCTTATTCTTGGATTTTGTAGACTGAAATAATCTGAATGAATGATTAAGTTTACAAGCGCTTCTCTCAATGCTTGAAGATGTGGCGGATCATCATCTCTGACACCTTGCTTAACTGAAAAAGGTATCTCAATTTGTTTGATTATTCTCTCATATATATCAAAAAAAGCCGAGAATAAATTCTTCTCAGAAGATAAACGATAGTTGTATCTTGTTGGAGCATCTTCATAAGAGGTTCCCGCAATCTCTAAATACTCAATTCTATAATTTGAAATTAAATCTGCTAAATCATCATCCTTCCCAAAAATTAACAACCCTCCGAAAGTTACATTATTATCTTTAATAGCTCCCAATTTTTCTAAGAATTCTTCATCTTTGAAACTATTATACCTATGAGTTGGATTTACTTGAATGAAAAAACTTCTATACTGGTTTATTGTATCCTTGTCTAAATCTTCAAATTTTAGATTAGTTAATTCTTTGTCTTTTTCTTCGAACGAAGAAGTCCTATAAAAATTATCTATCTCCTCTTGCGAGGCTCTTTGATCTGCACCCCCTGCCCGAATGAATGTATTTTTAGGATTATCATAATAAATCGGTTTTTCTCTAGGATGTTTTGCTTCTATATAGAACGCTAAAATATTTTTTCCATTGAAAGTATATTTTTTACATTTGGCATTTAATTTTTTATTAAACTTGTTCCCTCTAAGGATTCCTAAAAAGTCTTGACTTATTTTTTCTGAATTATTAACTCCTGAAATTTCATATTCTTTTCCGGTTTTTTTAACACCAAAAACAAGCCAACCTCCTGCAGTGTTGGAAAAGGCACTTACCGATTCCCATGCACTCTTGGGAACTTCCGATTTCGCTTCCTTAACTTCAAAATCTTCCCATTCTATATCTTGAAGTTTCTCAATTAATTCTCGTTTATTCATATTCACAATTCATATCCTATTTTATTTAAATTATCTTTTATCTCCTCCTCCAACCTCTCGCTTTCTTTAAACTGTTCTGCCAGTTCTCCTGTTAATCTTTTCATCTTATCCTCAAAAGGTTCTCCATCTTCTTCTTGCTCCGCAACCCCAACATAACGTCCGGGAGTTAAAATAAAATTATTCTTCTCAACATCCGCAATCGACGCACTTTTGCAAAATCCTGCAATATCGTTGTATTTTCCTGCTTTTTCTTCTCCTCTCCACGCATGATAGGTATCTGAAATTTTCTTTATATCTTCATCAGCCAATTCTTTGTGCCTTCTGTCAATCATCACTCCCAAATTCCTTGCATCAATAAAAAGCACTTCTCCTTTTCTTTTTCTCTTTCCGTGATTTGCCTTGTCTTTTGTTAAAAACCACAAGCACGCGGGAATCATTGTATTGTAAAATAATTGTGAAGGTAGGGCAACCATGCAGTCAACCAAATCATCTTCAATTATTCTCTTTCTTATTTCTCCTTCTCCAGAAGTGTTTGAAGACATGGAACCATTAGCGAGAACAAAACCTGCAATTCCGGTTGGAGATAAATGATGGACAAAATGCTGGACCCATGCAAAATTGGCATTCCC
Organism: Candidatus Pacearchaeota archaeon UBA73; assembly: GCA_002496015.1. GTDB lineage: Archaea > Nanobdellota > Nanobdellia > Pacearchaeales > GW2011-AR1 > UBA73. The sequence continues at coordinate 64,727 of DAIF01000002.1, forward strand.
TGTTGGCGGAACTCCATATTTCCAGCGAACATCATCTTTCAGCAAATGTCCATTCCAGTCGCTTGAATTAAACGGCGGATTAGCTAAGATATAATCTGCTTTCAAATCCTTGTGCTTATCATCATGAAAAGTATCTCCCCACCGAACATCATTTTCTATCCCACGAATTGCCATATTCATTTTGCACAATTTCCAGGTTGTCGGATTTGACTCTTGCCCGTAAACATAAATGTCCCCAATCTTTCCGGTATGCTCATCAACAAACTTTTCAGATTGAACAAACATTCCTCCAGAGCCGCAACAAGGGTCATAAATTCTGCCTCTAAAGGGCTCAATCATTTCAACAAGAAGTTTAACTATGCATTTTGGAGTGTAAAACTGCCCGCCTTTCTTTCCTTCTGCGTCTGCAAACTATCCAAGAAAATATTCATAAACTGCACCAAGCATATCTTTACTTTTACTTTTCTTATCTCCTAATCCGATTGTTCCTATTAAATCAATTAATTCTCCAAGCCTTGTTTTATCTAACGCTTCTCGTGCGTAGTCCTTGGGCAAAACGCCCTTTAATGACGGATTCTCTCTTTCAATTGAGTCCATTGCATTATCTACAAGCTTACCAATTGTTGGCTGTTTTGCGTTTTTCTGTAAATATTTCCATCGGGATTCTGGAGGAACCCAGAAAACATTTCTAGCTTTGTATTCATCTATTTCTTCTGGATCGCTGTCTGAATCTTTGCTTATTTCTGCACGCGTTTCCTCAAAAGAATCAGATATATACTTTAGGAAAATAAGCCCTAATGCAACATGCTTGTATTCTGCAGCATCCATGTTACTTCTCATCTTGTCCGCCGCAGCCCAGAGCTTTCTCTCGAATCCTAAATTGCCCCCATTTGAGGCATTGCTTTCTACCATACTAATCTAATAAAAACCACTATTTTATAGTTTTCTAACCGTTAACTGCCATTTGAACTGGGTGTTCCAAATCCAGTTTAATTCACATATACTCTGAAAAATTCATTTTATTAGTGTTATAGAAAAGTAAGAAAAATACGATAGTTTCTTTAACCTCACTTTTACCAATGAATAACCTCTTTTTCATCTTTATTGTGATTTTATCACGAATTTGTAACTGTTTGGTTTTGTATGTTATTTCCCTCACACATTAACTCTATTTCACATACGCTTTAAACCTCCCGTTTAAATCCCTTAGTTTTCATCAACAAACTATTGACTTTTCCAATTTATCAGCAGTTGTGCATAAGGGCCAATTAAATGGGGGCGTTTTTCGGTTTAACGATTAAATATTTCACTTTTTTATTTGGGAGATTTTCTAATAACTCTCACTTTACATTTCGAGTTTTTTGCGATTTTTGGCGGTTTTTTGATTTTTATAGGGTTCTTTGTTGCGGGAGGGCGAGCGCGTTCGGCGCTTCGCGCCTCAAATCAAATTGAGGCTATTTTTTTGGCTTTAGAAAAGAAATAAAAATTTTTGGTTAATTAACTTTTCATGATTTGTTTATTTATTCTTTTTTATCGACCGATAGTTCTGTTTCTTTGAAGAATTTTCTTGGAAAATTGCTAATTAGCCAGTTAATTAACTGGTTAAGTAGTTTAGCTCATTAGAAAAGAGACGTTTATTCTATTTTTTATTTATACGTTATTAAATACTTATATTTTTGAGTTAGTTAACTGCAATGAAGAAAGAAAATTGATTAGTTTCCTGATTAATTTAGTTAGTTAACTAGTTATTTATTGTTTAAATGGTTAGTTTCGCTTTTTAGAGGCTATTAATTAGTTAACTATCTATGGTTAATTAACTAATTCTCACTTTTCCTGTTTTTTTGGTTAGTTAACTTGCGTTTTTGGAAGACTTTTATTTTTTTGGAGGGTTGCTGATGCATGGGAGGGGTTAATTGAAATTGAGAGATTTGTAAAAGTGAGAGTTTTTGAAAAGGGGTTTTGGAGGGTTTTCTATGAAAAGTGAGGGATTTTTGAAGGTTTGAAAGAGCAGATTAATAATTCGGTATAACGAAAAAGATTTTTTGTTTATGCAGAGAATTTGGGCAGTTGAATGAGTTCGGTTAATCTGATATTAGTTTCCTTGTTATATTTCCTATATGATGAAATTTAGTGCAACGTCCCATTAGCATTGCCGTGGCAGTGTTATGCAATCTTAGAAAAATCTCCATTAAGAATAATTGGCTTGACTGCTTCTATTTCAGATTTATAATAAGGTATTTCAGGAATTGGGTTTAACATGAATACTTTTTGATTAAGAACATGAGCAAAACCGATTTCCATTAAGGTATTTCCACCGACATAATTTTTTATGCCATTTTTATCATAATTCAAAACAAGAACAGCATCAGCACCCTGCATCATTCTCCAAAATTCACGAATAGCATCCATATTATGTTTTTGGTGGAGTTTGATTCTTTCAATTTCATCATCGGTTTTGCCAACCATATCTTTATGTAAATCTGTAACAAAAGCATTATGACCTAATTCCTGAAGTTTTTCTTTAACTTCTAACATTTTGTCAGTAAATTGCATAGAGCCGATTATCCCTATTTTCATATTATGAGTGTTAAATTATGAAATTTTATAAATGTTAGCATTTTAGCGGGCGGACGACAATGTCGTATATAGTAACTATAACATTCAAAGACGGATTGTATTTAGTAAGAAATAAAAAGGGTTGATGTTTATTTTGTGGATGATAGAGAAATTTTTATCTCTGTTTTCGAGAAAAGAGGCTGCGCCTGTTAAGAAAGCTGGAAATTCGGAGAGGGCGGGAAAGTCTTCGGCGGGGTTGAAAAAAGAGATTGCCAAGATTAGAAGTCATTCAATGGGATTACAGGAAGAGCTGGCGAAAATTAAAGAGCATGTTTCAAGCGTTGAAACGCATAAGGAAATGATTGAGCATTTCCGCAGGAAACACGAATCGCATGAGAGAACGATGGCTTCGCACGCAGAAAAGTTGAGTCATTTTGACAGCAAGTTGCAGGACCAGAGAATTGACATCATTGAGCTGAAGTCAAGGATCAATGAATTGAATCACGCGCTTGTGAAGGTTGAGGCGATTGCGAAAAAAGTTGAGGAACTTGAGTCGGTAATGCAGGCAGGGACTGATAAGCCGAAAATTCCGGCGCGAGTTGCGAGGGCGTCGGCTCCGGCAGGGAGTTTGCTTGAGCAGTATCATTCGCTTGCGCCTAGCACGAAGAAGATTCTTGGGCTGTTGCTGCAGATGCATGTTGATAATAAGGGGAAGTGGGTGCCGTTGTCTGATTTGAGAGGACTTGTTTATACCGGAGAGGTTTCGAATTCGACTTTGGCGGCGATGGCGAAAGCGATAAGGCCGTTGTATGAGAACGGATTTGTTGAGAAGAAAAGGGATAAGAGCTTTGTTTATGTGGCGGCGACGAAGCGCGGGCGCGATGCAGCAAAAGAAGCAGGGTTGAGCCAGCAGGCGGAAAAATTCGATGCGGTTTTTGCGAAGCTTGATGATTAAATAAAAAGGAAAATTAAAAATATTTAAATTTCAAGGGGCTTTGATTAATATGTTGCAAATGAAGATGATGGATAAGAATTTCATGTTTAATATTAACTTTAATTATTATATTTGTCTCAAGTAACCGTTGTAAGTTCGCGGCTTGCGTGTATGTCTACAATGGTTCTCAAAAATTTTTCGCAGGCGATTGAAGATGATGTTTTTTAGGGGGAGGTGAAGAGATAGACAAGGGGAAAATTAAAAAATTGGGCTATCTGCCGAAAGAGATTATTGCTGAAATCAACGAGTTTGTTGGCAGGAACTCCTTGTCCATTGTGGCCAATCGCATTGACAACCATTCTCCCGTGCATCGCTGCTGCCTGCGTTGCTTAAAGGCCCACCTAATCAAGGCGTGCAAGAAATATGGTAAAGAGAGCAGCAAACGATTGAGGAAATATTTATCTGCAAGTCCGGACACGATGGTTATTATCTTGATGGTTCAGAATTGTTAAGAATTTAATTCTGGCGGAACCGGCTAGATGATGGTCGGTCTTGCGACCTCTTCGTGAGCGCGCTGATGTGATCTGCGTAAGCAGACCTATCGATAACTTTCTCGACTCTCCAAAGATTTTTGTCAGCGAGTTTGACGACTTTTGCCTTGCCAAGCATCTTGTTTTTCACGCTTTCTGAAATAAGGGTTTCGTTTTGTGAGAGCTCGGATATTCTCTTGGTGGAGGCGATTACATTGTTCAGAGACATAAACCTGAATTTCTCCTGAGAAGTCTCAACTATTAAAGTTCCTGAATTCACCCCAATCCCAAAATCTATCTTTTGAGCAGACCTTCTGTTGTGAGCCGATATTAGTTTTTCCATAGCCCTTGCGACCTGTATCGCCTTCACTTCATTCTCATTCTCTCTTGTTAAGACAGGAGCCAGAATTGCAATTCTGTAATTTCCGTCTGCATAAATTTTTGCACCGGCTTCCTTTGCTTTCCAGAGCGCGGTGTCAATCATTTTTATGGCATCTTCATTATTCGCGAAAGAGGACATATTTTTTACGTGAAGGGAGATGATAGAAGCGTCTTGTTTAACGCCTTTGTCGATTAAGTTTTGATTATCTTGTTTTGTTTTTTGGGCAATTCCAGAGGAGGTAATCTGATCAACTTTCCTTTGTGGCAGGGTTTTATCTTGTGTGGTCTTAGGGTGCATCAGGCGTTTGTAGATATAGACGGCAGCCAGTGCCAGAATCATCAGTAAAATAAGGCTTGCCAACACCCATAGACTGGTCGTCACTATTCCGCCTTCGCCAGGAGCACTGACTCCAATTGCTCTGCCGGTTAGGAAGGTTGTTCCAAGAGTCTGTTTTTCCGAACCCTTGCTGACCTCTATCTCATACTCTCCTTTTGGTGCTTTCAATTCATACTTCATTGAACTGCCCACTGGCAGGCTTTTTATTTCCTTTATCTCGGTGACTCCCCCGATAGCAACCTCAATGGGGTCGGTAAATGGGACGTTGCCAATGTTTTCAATTATCAGAGTGTTTTCTATGAGAGTGAATGAGATGTCCTTGTATTCTTCGACTAAGAACTGCTTAGAAGATTGCAGGTCTTCATATTTCGCCTCAATCTTCCAATAGCCTGGTGAGGAGGACGCAATCAGAGGCACTGCGACAGATTGGTCCGAGCGGACTATTTTTTGGTCAAAAAGAGCTCCCTCGGGCTTGTAAACTTTTACAGATACGTCATTTTGTGCGCGATCACCAGCTTGGTCGTATAGAATAATACTGTAAGTAAGTTCTTCCTTTGGAGAAGTCGATTGGTCGCTGAGGGCGATTGCTACTTCTTTCACAACTTGATTTACCCGAATGAACGCGCTAGTTTCCCCCTGGTTGGTTGTTTTGCCGGAGACGTCCTTTTCGTATGCTTTGACTGTGAGCTCGTAGTTTCCGGCTTGAGAGTTTTCCGGAATCCTGAAGGTAAGGTTGAAAACTCCGTCTTTTACAAGAGCGGAAAATTTGGAGTCAATATTATCAACAAATACATCCACATAACCGTCTACGAGCTTGCCGTTAGCTTTTTCCGTTTTTCCGTTTACTGAGACAGTTTCCCCCGGATTAAAGGCGATACCCTGAACGTTGAGTGCTATGCCAATCTCCCCGGTTATCTCAAACTTTAGACTGGTTGCGGTCTCGCCGCCAAATGACGCTTCTATATGACAATTCCCGCCGGTGTCTTGGAGAAGGAATGTATCGAGTTTTGCGGCAATCTTCACTTGTTTTTCTTCGCCCTGATTGGCGCTGAGAGGACTTCTGTAAATTTCTACCTTTTTATTGTTGCAGACGAGACTTGCGGTAAGGAAGTCGCTGATTGGGGTTCTGGGTATGACTGTAAGGGTTATTTCAAAGTCATCTCCGATGTTATACAGCGACTTTGGCTGTCCGACCATAACTTCAGCAGATGTTGCCGGGAGAATTAGTAAAAGTAAGGCAAAACATATCAAGGTTATCGTCTCTTTTTTACGTGTTTTCATCTTGTAGGGAGTTCGTGTTTATATTTAAATTTAGTGATGATAGTTTTATAAAGTTTTGAAGCGGATTATGAAGATGGAAGAGTTTGAGGTTAATCCGTGGGATGTTAAAGGGGTTGTTGATTATGAGAAGTTGGTGAAAGATTTTGGGATTTCGCGGTTGGACGAGAAAGTTTTGAAGCGAATTGAGAAGATTACTGGTGAATTGCATCCGATGTTGCGACGTGGGGTGTTTTTTGCGCACAGGGATTTTGAGTGGTTGTTGAATGAATATGAGAAAGGGAATAAGTTTTTTCTTTATACCGGATGCGGGCCTTCGGGACCGCTGCACTTAGGGCATATCGGAACATGGTTGTTCACGAAATGGCTGCAAGACAAGTTTGATGCAGCGTTATACTTTCAGTTTACGGATGACGAAAAGTTCTTGTTTAAGAATAAGTCCTATGAAGAAATCCAGAAATATCTTGAAGATAACATGGCTGATGTTGCGGCGCTGGGTTTTGATCCAAGGAAAACGCATTTCTTAATTGATACGCGACACGCTTCACTTTTATATCCGATTGCGATTAAGTTTGCGAAGAAGATAACTTTTTCGATTGTGAAAGCGTCGTTTGGTATGACTAATGAAGATAATATTGGAAAGATTTTTTACACTGCAATGCAGGCGGCGCCGGCGGTTGTGCCGTCGGTTTTAGCGAAAAAGAACATTCCGTGCCTGATTCCGCTTGGGGTTGATCAGGATCCGCATTTTAGAGTTGCAAGAGATGTTTATCCTAAATTGGGCTATTATAAACCCGCGATTTTGCATTCGGTGTTTTGGCCTGCTCTGAAGGGTCCGGAGGGAAAGATGTCATCGTCAGATGAGAGTTCGGCGATATTTTTGCACGACACGCCTAAAGACGTTGAGAGGAAGATAAAGAAATATGCGTTTTCGGGCGGGCGGGACACGATTGATGAACATAGGAAACTTGGGGGGAATCCAGACGTTGATGTTTCATTCCAGTTTTTGAAGTTTATGTTTATCGAAGATGATGCAGAGCTTGCGCGGATTGAGAGTGAGTATCGGAGCGGCAGGATGCTGACGTCGGAGTTGAAGGCGATTGCGATTAAGAAGATAAATGCGTTTTTGAAGAAGCATCAGAAGAAAAGAGCGAAGATTACGCAAAAAGTTTTGGAGAGAAATTGGTTGTGGGCGAGTTAGGCTTTAATCCCGAGAGCTCTTTTGAATTTTCTTACGTGATTGGGAGTGTATTTATTTATAGGGATTATTCCTAAAGGATTTGGCTGTCCTGGATAATTTCGAGTCCAGACTGACTGGAGAACCCTGTGAGTGGTTGGTCCTAAGCAACCGTCGGCTTGAAGCCGGTTGTCATTTTGGAATCTTTTTACTACCCGTCTGCTTTCTCTTCTTATTATTCCGTCTGTTGTGAGATTAATATTGTATAAATCATTTAGTTGTTCTTGACATCGCGCATTTCTTGGGGTGAGATGTCCGGAGTTATATGCGGCTACTGCAAGAAAAGGATCTGAATAGAAGTCGAGTTCTTCCTTAAAGAGAGTTTTTGTATATGCACGATTTACTTCCGGATTGAAAAGGGCGTTTTTAATTTGATTAGGGGTATTTCCTAGTCTTGGAAGGTTTGGATGCCTTCTTTCAATATCTCTTGCTGTTCTCGTGAGTAATTGTCCCAAGCCGTAGCTCCAATCACCAAGATGTCTTTCGTATCTCGCCGCGCGGGGATTTCCACCAGATTCAATTTGAATTACCGCATCTATGTAATCATTTAGCGAGTGTGTCCTTTTTTCTGCGAGCGCGAGAGCTGGAAAGCTTAGAGCTGCGGCTGCTGCAAAACCGTTAAGCAAAAACTGCCTCCTTGATAATGTTCCCTGTTCCATTGTAGTTTTGTTTTAGAGACGAGGTATTTAAGTTTTTCCGTTTGTTACTTTTTTAAGTGGTTACATAATTAGAGGACTGTGTCAAAGATTCCTGAATTTCTAGATTTGGATTAGCCAGGTTATTCTTTTAGGACTACTTGTTTTCTTTTAGGTAATAAGCGGGTCCTGCAAAAACCTTTCCGGTTTTTAGGCATTTCCAGATTCCTGCGGCAATTCTTTTTGCTCTGCCGTTCGGGTGGAATGGGCTCGGTTGGGTTTGCCTTTGAGAAGCTTCTATGGTGTTGAGTCTAGTTCTGACGTTTCTTCCGTACCCTGCGCCGAAACGACCGGATGCACCGATCTTCTTCTTTTTACTTGCCATGAATATTGTTTGCGAAGGGAGGTTTTTAAATTATTCTATTGTTGTGAAATGCAGGAATAATTAAATATTCTTGGTTGGGGAGAGTTTTATGGCTGCACAAAAGCTGAATTGGGCTCAGAGGTTGAAGGCGCCAGATGTGAAGTTTCCCAAAGGGCTTTTTACATTTTATCTTTCTCATCCAGAGGCGAGCAGGCATTACGTGCGGAAATGGGAGTTGGATTTTGAAGGGAGACATCCGGATATTGCTATGATTAATCCATTTTATGATCTCGAAAACGAAGACATTCCCGTCAAGGATGCTGGCAAGACTGTAAAGCACGAACCAGGATTTGAATGGAGGATGACGCAAAAGGATTATATTGCTATTGCTTATTGTCGAGGCATTGTCTGCATTGTTGATGAGAATTATGATAAAAGCATCGGAACTGTTATGGAGATGGTGATGGGGCGCGTATTAGCTAAGAATCCGAAACTTTTGATTTGCACGAATGAAAGGCTGAGGGGACATCCGTGGTTGAAGACGCACTTCCATAAGATATATCCTTCGTTTGAAGAATTTGAGGCAGATGTTGAGGCGCGGGTTGAGAGAGTAAAGAAGAAGTGGGGGTTTTAATGAGACCTATTGAAGAGTTGGGTGTTGAAGAATTAAGAGATATAAAACTGCTTGTTTTTGACGTTGATGGCGTCCTTGTATCTAGAGGAACGAAAATTAGGCAAGAGGGCAACACCACCACTCTAGAAACTAAGGTGGTTGCTGACGAACAAATAAGACAGTTAAAAGACTTGAAAGGAAGAGGGTTCTTTTTGAATATCAACTCGGGAAGAGGTCTTTATATGCTTCAAGAAATGTTTAGAAACGTTTTAGAGTACACAAGTTTAACTTACGAGAATGGAAGTGCCACATGGATTGATGGAAGAATTGTGCAGCATGTTAACAGTTTTCCACATCTTAGGGGATTGCATGAACAGTTGGCTGTAGATGCAATATGTCATCATCCGAACTTTAAGGGTTTCGAGCCAAAGGAGATGATTATCACAATCCATTGCAAAGATGAAATTCCCAGAATACCTGAGATTGTTGGAGAGCGCGGTGATAATCTCTACTGCATCTGGAATGGAGAAGCTTATGATATAGGTATTAGAACGATTCAGACCAAGGCTGTTGGGTTGAGAAGTTTAGCGCACTACCTCGGATTGCAGAGAGAAAATGTTCTTGCAATAGGAGATAATTTGAACGATAGAGAACTCTTGGCGGAAGCCGGCATCGCTGTTACTGCAGATAAAACTCGTGTTGCGGGAGATTATTACGTTCCGCTAGTTGGCGAGAGATTACCGGCAGCAATCATGATGGACCAGATTTTAAGAGAATGAGTTTACGTTGGCTAATGACTTCGGAAGGTTTTTGGGTTACTCGGCCGCTGTTGCAAAACCTTCGGTTCTGAATGGGACTGCTGGGATCACGCAGCCTAACCTTTTTAGAAAAAATGTTTGGCACACGAAAAACTTAGAATAGATTTCACCGTGTGAAATCTTGTTTGCTCTCGCACAAACAGCAGCGCTGTTACAGAACCTTCGGTTCTGAATGGGACTGCTGGGATTCGCACCCAGGCCGCCGCCACCCCATGACGGAATCCTGACTAAACTGGACCACAGCCCCTAGTTTTCTTTTAGATATTTTATCAGTTCTTTGGAGTAAAAAGGTTTGCCTTTGACAAGAGCGTAACGATAAGGCAAAATCGTTGATTCTATTTTATTTATTTTGATTTCTATTTCATCCTGAAAAGGTATTTTGTTTAGAGGAGTGCCTTTGATGATTTTGTTTGTTACGTAAGCTGCGTTGTCTGTGGACATTTGGGCTTTACCAATGTTGAATGGTTTTGCGTTCGGAAGGAATTGCGTTAGCTCAGGAGCGGTACGCTTTTTTGGAGGATTATCTCCGAGAATTCCGCCTAAAATAAAGTATTGAAATTTTTTTGCGTTGTTAGGAGTCAGCGTGGTGTTTGATTCGGGGTCGAGGATGCAAGCGTTTTCTAATTGAAAGGATTTTACTGATTGGGTGAAGACTTTTCCGTAGTGCGCGAGTTTTTTTATTTGCGAGCGAGGGATGTTTGTGAACCAGACTCGAGATTTTCCAATTGTTTTTGAGATGTGTTTGTATTCGATTATGCACCAAGGCCAGAGTTTGGGTTCGAGGTGTTCGATGATGAAGATTTTTTCCATTTAAGATTTAGAGGAGAATGGTTTTTAAAATTGATGCGGGAAGAAGGGTTCGAACCTTCGTAAGCACTAAGCTACTGCGCTCTGAACGCAGCCCGTTTGACCACTCCGGCATTCCCGCCCGAATTATCAATTCAGAGATTATTATTTAACAAACTCAACGTTGTCTAAACCTTCAAATTCCTTGTCGCCTGTAAGGAATTTAATTCCTAAGTGCTTTGCCATAAAGTAAGAAACGCAGTCGGTTATTGAAACTTTTCGATCTTTCCATTTAAGACGGAACTTCATTGCTTCTTCAATCCACTCTGGTTTGACAGAAGTGATATATTTTGAATATTTCGAAATAAATTCTTCGGCTCGGGGTTCCTTTTCGCGGTGAAGGTTATAACAAAGTTCAGCAAAAATAAAATTATTGATAACGATTTCCTTATCCTGATATTTTTCGTATGAGCTTTTGCCCCTGAGAATCTCTATTATTGCATAAGTGTCAAAGAGAAATTTAGATGTCATAGAGCTCCCTGTCTGTCTCTTTCATCATTTGGGCTGTAGATTTCCTGAATTTTGCTTTCCCGAAAGTTTCTTTCAACACATTGTTCTTTTTTCTTTTTAGGAGGATTGCATCTACCTCCTCCCCTTCCTTAAGGTTTTTTTCTTTCATAACTTCCTGAGGAATTATAATACCGAACGAGTTGCCCCATCTTCGTATTTTTGTATTTAGTTCTACCACGTTTATACGGTATAATTATACTATTTAAGTTTTTCTTTAGTTCAAGAATTCTTTATAAATTTCTGTTTTGTCTCTTGTGGGATATTCTTCTATTATCGCGCATTTTGGGAGCTCCTTGAAATGGGTTTTGACGAATTTTGCGGAGGCGAGAATGCGATCTTTGTCTTGCGTAAAAGTTTCTTTGGGAAATTTTTCTTGAAGAGGTTTGATGGAGGAGTAGATGGCGCCGCGGAGGAGAGTGCCTGATTCGGTTATAATGTCTGTTGGCAGGGCAGCGAGATGTGCATAGTGTTTTATTCTTTCAATGAATTGGATTTCGTCTTTGAAGCGGGCGGAGCAATAGTGAATTCGCACGTGCCAGCCGCGGGCTTTTTTGATTATGTTGAGTGCGGTTTTTTCGCTATCTTTGATTGTGACTGTATCTTTGTCTGTTTTCCAGCCTTGTTTTGCGAATTCAGGGATTTTTGTTTGAGCTAATTCGAGTTCGTTGAGATTGAAAGCTTTGACTTTATCTTTTGCGTAGTTGATTAATTCTAGAATTTGTTTTTCTTTTTTAGGGATTGCCGGAACTTCGATGACGGTTTCAATTTTTAGGTCTTTGAGCAAGTCGAGCTTTGGCCATTCGTCGCGGGAGTCTAAGTCTGGGTGGATGCGAAGTTCGTCAAGACCGGCGGCTTCAAGTTTTGCGATTTTTTCTTCTGTTAGAAGATTGAGGGAGGTGTAAAGATGAATGTGGAAGTCTTTGCCGAATTGTTCTTTTAGTTTTGAGATGAATTCGCAAGTTCGGTGTAATCTTGCTATCGGGTCGCCGCCGGTAATACCTGCGCCGGTTGCTCCGGAGAGTTTGACTTCTTCGATTAATTCTTGCGGAGAGGAGATTTGTTGTTCGTTTGCGAAAACGACGTCTTTGTTTTTCTTTTCTTGTGAGAGCGGACAGTAAAGACAATTTCGCGGACAGAGACCTGTTACGAAAAGAACGAGTTTTTCGCCTTTTGCGCAGCGCTTGCAGCCTTCAGTTAGTTCGCCGTGGTGTTTTTCTATCATTAAACGAGAAGAAATGGGTGGTTTAAAAATTAGTCGTAGCCGAGCAGAGTATGCAAGTCCATTGTTTGCAATCGCGGACAGAGATATTGCTCACATGCGTCAGGGCGCGAAGAATAAGAACGACAGTTGCCGTATTCATCCAATTCTGGGCAGGCTTCGACTACTCGGCCGCTGGGAAGTGTTAATTCTGCGAATTCTCCTGTTTCCGGATGACTTCCGCAGCAGTATAACAATTTTGTTTTTATTTTGCAATTTGAACAGTGATCCATTGGAGAATTCTTTAAGAAGAGAGGTTTTTAAAACTATCAGATTTATTGGCTCTGTTGAAAAGTCGGAAATGCAGTTTTACAAATTTGGAGCGGAGGGCGAACATGTTATGCAACAAAATAATTATGGGTGTGAGTGCAAGCAGTGAAATTCGAAGCCTGTGCAATGAAGATTTTCAAGAGGTTTATATGGTGATAAAATCTTAGTAGGCGAAAATAAAAACTTCTTCAATTCTCTTCTTTTTCAGAGCTTTTGTAATTTTATGGGCAAGTTCAAGCGAAGGATTATATTTTCCCTGTTCTAAAGAAATTATTGTCTGCCTTGTAACTCCGACTAAATCTGCCAACTCTTCCTGAGTTATTTTTAGTTTCTTTCTAAATTCAGAAATTTTAGTTTTCATGTTTACATTTTTTTATTGAAATAAGCAACTGCTATAAGATAAGTTACTAGCATTATTCCGCAGGTTACAGAAGTTATCAGAGTATAATTAAAAAATTCCGGAGTTGATTTACTTAACGCAGCAAAAATTACAGTTGCTATTGCAAGGAAATAAAGCATAATCACAAAGGTTATTTTTGCAGCTTTTCCTGCGATTTTGTCAATTCTTTCATCAGTTAAAACTTTTTTCTCTGTTACATACATTTTCAGGGTTGCAATTAATGCAGCGAAGACTGCCATTGCTGTCAGAGGAATAATATAATTTCCATGTGTAATTGAGATTGCAGTTATGAATCCGAGCAAACCTGAACTTATTGCGCTGGCTATTCTAAATGTTTTGTATTTCATTTAATTTCTCCTCTCAAGAATTTTATAAGTTAAAACATAGACTAATATTATTCCGCAGATTAAATAACTCATAAAATATGAGTAAGATATTGTGATTGGCTTTATTCCGTCAATTATCATTATAACAAATGCTGCTAGGATTATAAAAATATAAGTCCAGCTTGCTGATTTCATTCCTATAAACTGTGTTCTTTCATCTACTTTTCTTTTTTTGCCTGAAATTAATTGCAAAGTTATTATTCCAAACATAATAAAACCCGTATAGATTAACCAGTTTCCAACAGAAGAAAATGCAAAAAATTCTCTTCCTATGTCTTTATAATTTAAAATAAGCCCTGCTAAAATTATAGCTATTCCAAATGAATATCTCCAAATTGCTTGTTTTTTATTTTCCATACAATGTAAAAAATATATTACTATTTAAACTTTTTGTTTTTTGTAAGAAATATATTACACGATTGTTGAAGATGCGAATGGGGTTACCCGGATCCGAAATACGACTTCTTTAGAAAAGAAGTTGTATGCATCAAGAAACTTAGATTGGATTCACTTCGTGAATCTTGTTTCCCGCAGGTGCGAAGGGCACCTGACAGAATCTCGCAAGCTCGATTCTGAATGGGGTTACCCGGATTTGAACCGGGATCGCAAGGTCCCAAACCTCGAAGGCTAACCAGGTTACCCCATAACCCCATCTCAAACGATAATTAGAATAGTATTTTAAATGTTTCTTAATCAGGCGAATAATCTTTCGACTAATTTGATTCCGTCTGCAATCAGAAAGCCCAAGGCGCCTAAGATGAGAATTCCTATTGCTGAAACTTTAGATACTGTCTTAAACTCTTCGCCGGTCGGTTTCCTTAGAACGTGCCAGACTCGTTTTGACTGGACGACGAATGACTTTATTTTGTTCATTAATTCCATGTCTGATTAAAAGAGGAGGAGTTTTTAAGATTTGCTATTCGACAAAATCTATGCCGAGTTCTTTCTCAAGGGCTTTTTGGCCAGAAATCTCAAAGTCGCCAGCGCCAACAATTTGAGAACTTTTTACTCCAGTGATTATGATAAGGACTTTTATTGTTTTTTCCATATCGGGGGATATCTGGGCGCCGGAAATTATTTTGGCATCGGGAGAGATTTTGTTTCCGATTACTTCCATTATTTTCCTATATTCGTCCAAAGACATATCATTACCGCCGATTATGTTTACTAATGCGCCGGTAGCCTGTGAAATGTCCACGCTCAACAGAGGATTGTTTATCGCGCGTTCGACGGCTTCAGCGGCGCGGTTCTGGGAATCGCTCTCGCCAATTCCGATGAGAGAAACGCCCCCATTATTCATTACGGCTTTTACATCGGCGAAGTCGAGATTAACTAAGCCGGCTTTTGTGATTAGTTCGGTGATACCTTTTACAGAATTTGTTAAGATTTCGTCAGCGACTTTGAAGGCGGTGTGAATTGGAAGCTCGGGGGCAATCTCGAGAAGTTTATCATTAGGAATGACGATTAAAGTGTCTGTTACGGCTGCGAGTTTTTCAAGACCGGTCTGAGCGTTTTCTATCCTTTTCTGACCTTCAACCGTGAAAGGCAATGTGACAACGCCTATTGTGAGCGCGCCTGTTTTTTTTGCGATTTCAGCCACTACCGGAGAAGAACCTGTTCCTGTACCGCCGCCAAGTCCGCACGTGATGAAAACGAGATCCGAGTTAGATAATCTTTTCCTGAGCTCGGCTTCAGATTCTTTTGCAGCCTGTTCGCCAATCTTTGGATTTGAGCCAGCGCCTAAGCCGCCGGTGAGTTCCCTGCCAATCAGGATTTTTGTATCGACATTTGTGTATAAGAGGTCCTGAGCATCTGTGTTGATTGAGATGATCTCGCAACCTTTTATGCCTATCTCTTTCATACGGCTGACTGAGTTTCCGCCGCCACCGCCACAGCCAACTACCTTGACACGAGTTGATTGCTTGTGCAGTAACGACTCCAGTTCTTCATCAACGGATTTGGGCTTGCTTATCTCTTTTTCAACGAATATATCTGCCATGAAAAACCAAAGGAAAAGATGTTTTTAAGTATTGTTATAGTATCTGCCTAAAGTATGTATGGATTTAAGCGGCTCTTCTGTAACAATCATAATTACGACCGGAGTCTAAATGGTTGTAATCAACCCGGCTTTTATAAGTTATAATGTGACTTTCTGTCTTCAACTGTTGGAAGCTGTGAGATAGGCCTGAACGCCAGGATAACTGCACTTGCGAGAGATTCGTTTGATTCTGCCATCTTATTCTTCATCCAAACTTTCTTTTAAATCTTGCTCTTTAACAGCGTTTTGTTCCGGGAGCTTTTCTTCGAACGCAAGTTCTTTTCCGATAAGTTCTTTGAATTTTTCGTTCAAGACGACTATCATTTGTTCGAGGATTTTGGGACCTTTTATAGTTATTTTGTCTTTGACTTCAAATTCGGGAATGAAGCGGAGGAAAAATCTGAACAGGGCTTCGGATTGTTCTTTAATGTCTTCTACTTTTCTTTTGATTGTGATTTTATATTTTAGATCTTTGCCCGAAAGAGGATTGTTGAAATCAACTGTGACGCGCGCACTGGAGACAGCGATTACCTTCACGAGAGAATTATCCAACGTGAACAACATTCCGACTTGAGGGTGGACTTTTTGCTCGCTGAAAGCCTTAAGTGGGATTATTTTAATCAGGTTTTTGTTTCGTTCGCCGAAGCCCTCCTTTGCCGAGACTTCCAGTTCGTATTCTTTGCCAATTTCCTTACCCACCATCTGTTTGTCTAAACCCTGCACGAGCATCTTTTCCCCGACGCAAACAATAGTTTTTTCCGGATTTGCCTTTGGATCGAGAGTCTTGAGATCCTCCGGAATATTAGAATCGAAGAGCTTGCCGTTCGCATATCCTGAGAATTCAACTTCTATGAAATCTTTTTCTTTAATTTTCTGCTGGTCTATCATAAGTGGGTTTGCATAGTAACTTTTATAAATCTATCTTGTGGAGTTGAGGTATGGTTTTGAAAATTATTAATGCAACGGAAGCGAAAACTGGTGCTATGATTTTAGTTGATAACGAGCCTTACATCGTAAAGTCAAACGACGTCAGCAAAACAGGGAAGCATGGTCACGCGAAATGTCGGATCCTCGCAGCAGGCGTCTTTGCTGATAAGAAGAAAGTGATAACTGTGCCGGGGCATGACAGATTTGACGTGCCGATGGTTGAAAAAAGAAGAGTTCAGATACTGAGCGCAGGCGGAGATACTGCTTCGGTGATGGACCTTGAGAGTTACGAGACGATTGACGTGCCAGTGCATATGGACATAAGGAATGATGTTATGGTGGATAAGCAGGCAGAAGTGTGGGACATCGAAGGAAAGAAAATGTTGATGAGGGTATTATAATGGCAACGAAAATAGCGATAGCACAGCAACGAATGTTCCAAAATGTCTATGTTTGTAAAAACTGCAACAAGAAGGTAAGGTCACCTGCTGTAAGAGTTGTTGCTGGAAAGGTCTCGTGTCCTCGGTGTAAAGGTCGTGTCTTTAAACCGAAACGAAAGAAATAATGGTAGCATTTGAAGTTTATGACCTTGTATTTTTGGCGTTATTCTTAATTTTTGTAGTCGTGTTTCTGAGCATGCGGAGAAAGAATCTGCAGAGGCAGGGAATTCTGTTTCTGTACAAGACAAAACTTGGAATAAAGTTTATAGATTGGGTTTCAAAGGTGTGTGAGAAACCGTTGAGAGTTATTCAGTATGTTATCTTAATTTCAGGGTTTGGATTGATGATAGGAATAGTCTGGATGTTATCAAAATCGACTTACTTGTATTTGACGACTTCGATAGCACAAGTAATCAGAGCTCCGCCAGTGTTTCCCGTGATTCCTTATTTTCCAAAGATATTTGGGCTTGAGTCGCTTTTCCCGCCATTGTACTTCACATACTTTATTGTGGCGCTCGGAGTGATAGCGATCGTGCACGAATTTTCTCACGGGATTTTCGCTAGGTTGTATGGCGTGAAGATACATTCAACTGGGTTCGCATTCCTGGGTCCGATACTTGGAGCGTTTGTAGAGCCGGATGAGAAGCGGATGGGGAAGATCTCGAAGTTCAAACAAATGGTCGTGCTCGCGGCAGGAACTTTCGCAAATATTTTGATGGCGTTGCTGTTTGCAATCGTGATGGCGTTATTCTTTACCAATGTTTTCACTCCGGCAGGAGTGAAGTTCAGCAGTTATGGTTTAGCCGAAGTCCCGATGGCAGATTTAACTTTCGTTGGGAACAGCACGATTGAAGGATATGTGGAGTTGTCCGCGAATGGCAAGACTTATTTCCTTGAGAACAACTATTGGGATATTTCTATCGAAAGGGGACTCGAGAAAACCGTCGTGTATGAGGACACGCCGGCGTTCAGGCACCAGATGGTTGGGGCGATAACGGAAATCGGGGGGAGGAAAGTTAATGATTTAGAAGATTTGAGGTATGTCCTTGGACAGTATAATGCCGGAGATGAAGTGACTGTCAGAACTGCTGTTCTAGAGCCCGGACAAGGAACTGTTGCTGAAACAAGGACTTATACATTTAATTTGACTTCGAACGCGGAAGGCAAGGCAGCCTTAGGTATTGTGTTTGTGCCGAATAGCGCGACCGGATTCGCCGGATGGGTCAACAAAGTATTTTCAGAAATTAAAGATCCATTCACACACTATGAATCCTCTTGGGGTGATTTTGGTTGGTTTATTTACTATCTGCTCTGGTGGATAATTGTGTTGAATTTCCTAGTTGCATTATTTAATATGCTGCCCCTTGGAATTCTCGACGGCGGAAGATTCTTCTACTTGGCAGTTTGGGGAATAACCCGGAGAGAAAAGGTTGGCAAGTGGGCTTACAAGATAGCGATGTGGTTCATATTTGCGCAGATAATCGCGATGATGGTGAGGTGGGCTTTCACGTTCATCTAACAGAAGATTTTTATATAATGTTTGATTTTGTAATTCATGAAAGCAGTAATTCTGGCGGGCGG
The DNA here is from genome assembly GCA_002496015.1 of Candidatus Pacearchaeota archaeon UBA73. Classification (GTDB taxonomy): domain Archaea; phylum Nanobdellota; class Nanobdellia; order Pacearchaeales; family GW2011-AR1; genus UBA73. The sequence goes on from DAIF01000002.1 coordinate 83,066, forward strand.
GCTTGGAGAAAGGCTGAAGCCGCTGACACTTGAGAAACCGAAACCATTGCTGCCTGTTAACGGAAAGCCGATTGTCGAATATTGTTTAGAGAATCTGAAAAAATGCGGAGTTAAGGATGTTATTCTTTCGATAGGGTATAAATCTGAAATGATTCAGGATTATTTTGGGGACGGCTCGAAATGGGGAATGAACATTGAATATAACATAGAGAAAGAATTGCTCGGAACCGGCGGAGCTGTCAAGTATATCGCGGAGAAATTTGGATTGGATGAAAAATTTTTGTTGGTCTGGGGCGACAACGTGGCAAATATTGATTTTAGTAAAATGACGGATATTGACGGAAAGGTTGTGATGTGCCTTACTGAAAGAGAAGACGTTGAGAACTTCGGAGTTGCCAAAATAGAAAATGGCGAGATTGTTGAATTTGTTGAAAAACCTGAAAGGCATCTTGCGCCGTCTAAGTTGATTAATGCCGGCGGATTTGTTATAGAACCATCTGTCTTAGATGTTCTGCCTGAAGGGAAAAGTTCAATTGAAAGAGATTGTTTTGAGAAGATTAAAGGGATTAAGACTTTTATTCATGAGGGTTATTGGTATCCGACGGATACTTTAGAGAAATACAGGTTGGCTGAAGAAGCATTAACTAAGGAGTTGAAGGAAAGTATTGGAGAGAAAGGCGATTAGATGGTTTCTTTAGAGGGTCAGTTTGTCCGGAGATATTTCAGTTCGTGTAGATTTTTCTGTTACAACGAGGCAGAGGTCTGTTCCGTTTAGTCTTTGAGATAAAGTTCTGCGAGCGTCTTTTAGAACTACCTCTCCCTGAATGCCGATTGAGAAGTCCTGCATTTGGAACGATTCTCTTTTCAAAGCATATCTGCAATATCCGTCTGCGCCGACAAAGACGATTTCTGTGTAAGAACTCCCGCGAGGAATTCGTGTTATGCCTAAGCCGGTTAAAAGTTTTCTAAGGTTTGGAACAGTGATTTCTTCGCCCATAACTCTATTAGAAAAATTGATGTTTCTTGTTGTTTCTCTGTATTCTAACATGTTAGCTTATGAATTCGACACCTTGTTTTGTGAACGCTGTGAGCTTTATGCCGACTGGGAGGGTGAGGAGGGCGGATATGAGCGCCATGTGTTCTTTGCCGTTGCCGGATGCGAGTGAAAGCGCGACTTCGAAGTCTTCTTTGAGGTGGGGTTTTAGGGCGTTTTGGATTTCTTCTTTGAATGATAAGATATCTTTAGATGAGTCGACGTCTATTGATTTACAGATTGGATTTGAGAAAGGCATAGGTGTTGATTTGTCTTTGAGGATGAGAATTTGCTCGGCGTCCTGGAGGCGGTTAATGAGTGCGGAGACTTGTCCGTAAGTTGCGGTGTCTTGGTTGATGTATGCGACGAGTTTCATTTCTTGGAGAAAGGAGTTAGGTTTATAATGATTTTGATATTTTATGGGAGATGTACAAACCAGAAAAGAGATTCATGCGATTAGCGATTGACGAAGCTAAAAAAGGGAATAAGTCGGGAAAATATCCAATAGGGGCAGTGATTGTTAAAGATGGGAAGGTGGTCGCTTCGAGTTTTAATGGCCTGCCGGGCGATATTGATCCAACAGTACATGCGGAGATTTTAGCGATACGTAAAGCGGCGGTGAAATTAAAGACAAGATATCTTGATGACTGCATTCTTTATACAACTAATGAACCCTGTGCTATGTGCGCTGGGGCGGCTGTGTGGGCGAACATGAGGGGAATTGTGTTTGGGGCGAGCGTTAAAGATTTGGAAAAGTTTTGGAAAATGCGGCGAGATGAAAAGACTTCGAAAAGAAATTTTGTGTTTGTGCATGCCAAGAAGATAATTTCTGGGGTGAAGCCGAAGATGTTTTTAGTTGAGAATTTTATGAGAGAAGAATGCTTGGAATTATTTGATTTGTATGAAGCAGGTCTTAGAAGATAACCAGTAAGATTTATAACAAACCCTTATCTTAGATAAAAATGGTGAAAGATTTGCCTTTGAGCGATTGAAAACAAAATTTTATATACTTCTCGTTTCTGATTGAATTATGGAACAAGTCACATTAAACCAAATACATAAAGAAATATTGGCTCTGAAAAATGAGCTGGAAAAGATGCGATTAGTCGTTGAAGAGGATTTTGAGATAGCAGATGATGTTATCGAGGAAATAGAAGAATCAAGGTCAAGAGAAGAAGACGAATTTATTTCTCATGAAAAGATGAGAGAAGAATTCGGCTGATGACGGAGATAATCTGGGATCCTAAGGCAAGGGATTTTTTGAGAAAATTGCCTAAGGATATATCAAAAAGAATTTTTAAAAAAGTAGATATAGAAATAAAGAATAATGTCGAGAGATATTTGAAAAAATTATTGAATACGGAGGCTAATAAGATAAGGGTCGGCGATTATCGATTGTTTGCCGATTACTATAAAAATGAAGATAAATTATATATTAGATCAGTTAGACACAGGAGGAACGCATATAAATTTGTGATTTGAGATGGTGAAAGATTTGCCTTTGTCGGAGATAACGCTGAGGAAGTACGAGAGGCCGTATGATTCGTCGAGGCGCGAGTTGATTAGGAAAGTATGTTTATCGCTGGGGCTTTTGCAGCCGGGCGATTCGAGAGATATAATTGTTGATATGCTCTTGGTTTTGGAAGATTCGCGGATTGAGAAGAAATGGCTATCATCTTTTGAGATTAGAGATTTTGTGCAGGCGAAGAGAAAGGAACATTCGCTTGAGGAGAAAGGACTTGCGGAGTCGAATATTCGTCGGCAGTTGAAAAGACTTCGTGACGCCATGTTGGTAGATAAGCAGTCGAATAGTTATCGGCTTTCTGAATTTGCTACCTTGGGGGAAATTTTCGAGGCGAAGATTGAGAAGTTTTTGATTCCTCAGACGGTTGAGAGGATTAAGGAGTATTTGGGGAAACTGGGATGACGGGGTTGGGAAGAAGTGAAGAGGGCTTTGGGGAAACTGGGGTAGGAAACATATTTTATAAGACACATATTTTTATTGCTTAGCTCAGTCTAAGTGATTTATGAATTTCAGTAAATGGGAGAAACAAGAATGGTTTATTCAACTAAAAAAGAATGTCTCAGAATTTCATAATAAAGAAAATGCTGTTGAAAGTGCTAAGTTTGGATTTGACCGAGATATAAAGATTCCTGAATGGATTTTGGGTATTGGAATTTCTCTCCTTATCTTTTCAAAGATTATAATTGACAACTTAGAACCTCTTTGGAAAAATATTGCTTATTTACTTTATCTGACAACGGCCATAGTTTTGTTAGTTGGTATTTGGAAGATTATAATTTTAGCGCAGAGGCACAGAGTTGGGATGATGTATGTTTATCGAAAAAAAGATAAACAGGATAAAGAAATGGTCCAAGATCAAATAGACAAGAGGAAGAAATAAATCTGGAGGAATGAGTTAAAATGAATAATGAAGTTGACTTTTCTAAGATGAGCGATGACGAACTTAGCAATTTTGCCATTAAGACACGTCGCCAATACATCAGCGATGCTGTTGCTCCAGAAATGATAAAACGCTTAAAAAAATCAATAGATGGGTTTGATGAAAGTTCTACTAAATATTCTAAGAAAATGTTTTGGTTAACTATTTTTATGGGGATAGTAGCTTTCTTACAATTAGCCTTGGCTTTCTTTCAGATTTATGTGACTTTTTTTACAAGTGCTCCATAATTTACAAAGTCTACTCGTGCGGAAAATTTAAAAACAAACGGTTATCTCTAATTTTATGGAAAGGTTCGATTATCAATTAGTCCATGACGGGTGGGAAAAGCAACCAATAGGTAGCTTTAACTATCCCTTGAATAAAGGGGAAGTTGTTAGATATGCGTGTAGATCTTATCTTGTGAAAGAGATTGTGAGAAACATGGGAGATGATCTGCCACGCAATATATTTGGTGTAACTTATGTGAGAGATGAAATGCGGAATTTGGTTCCTCCGGGTACCGAGTCCCCGAAAGTAATTTTTGAACAAGGGCCTCCAATAGCTTACCTCGAAGATATGAAGAGATCTCCTTCGACTTCCCGAAAAACTTAAAAACCCCCAACTCCCCTAAAATGTATCTGCTTCTTGCTGATTAAGAAGTAGAGCGAACTAAAATGATTTTCATAATAAAAGTCACGACGAATAAAGAAGAACGAGCGATGGAAATGATCGGAGATAGAACTACTAAGAACTCCATTGCTGTGTATGCGATTGCTAAGCCGCACGGGTTAAAGGGGTATATCATAGTGGAGGCGGCGGACAGAGAAACTGCGGAAGAGGCGGTTTTCAATTTACCATACGTGAAGGGGATTATCGGAAAGACAGTTTCGTATGAGGAAATCCAGCAAATGCTTGAGCCGAAAGTCGAGGAGATGAATATCGAAGTCGGCGACATTGTCGAGATGCTTGGACAGTTCAAGGGTGAGCAGGCAAAGGTCACGAGAGTTGATAAGACGAAAGGAGAGGTTGTTGTGTCGCTACTCGGTGCGAGTGTGCCTATACCAGTGACAGTAAAGATGGATAACGTAAAGGTTATAAGGCGCGAATCTGAAGAAGAGAGAGAGGAAAAGAAAGATGAACAAAAGAAAGAAGAAGCAGAGACGGATTCTTTTGATGAGTTCGCGGAGGAATTTTAGATGCCGAAGATTAAATTAATTGTCGAGGGCGGGGCGATGAAGCCGGGACCTGCTGTTGCACAGCAACTTGGACCGATGGGGATTAATCTTGGAAAAGTTATCAGCGATGTTAATACGGCGACGGCGGGGTTTAAGGGATTGAAAGTACCCGTTGAGCTTGATGTTAATCCGAAGACAAAGGCTTACACGATTGAGGTTTTATCTCCGCCGATGGCTGAACTTATTAAGAAGGAGCTTGGGCTTGAAACTGGGTCAGGAGAAGCTGGCAAGACTTACGTAGGAAATATTTCTTTTGAGCAGATTGTAGGGATTGCGAAGACAAAGCTGCCTGGATTGCTTGCGCGTGATTTGAAGAACGCGGTTAAACTTGCTGTTGGAAGCTGCGTTTCTCTGGGTGTATTGATAGACAGCAAGCCGGGAAAGGAAGTAATGAGAGAGATTGAGGAAGGAAAGTATGGTAAAGAAATAAGCCAGGAGATTACTACGCCGAGCGAAGAAAAGAAGAAGCAGCTTGAGGCGTTCTGGAAAGATTTAAGTTTGAGACAGGAAAGAAGCAAGAAGGCGCTGGCTGAAGCGAAAGCTGCAGAGGAAGCTGCTGCACAAGCTGCCGCGCCTGCTGCTAGTGCAACGCCTGCTGCCGGAGCGAAAGCGCCTGCCGGCGGAAAAGCTGCGGCTCCCGCTGCAAAGGGTGCGTCTGGAAAGAAAGAGACTAAGAAGAAATAATTTTTTAGAAAATATAGTCTAGATGATTGATAGGATTGATGCCGTGCAAAGTGACGACTATGAAGAGAAAACGCGAGAATTTGGAAAGCATATCACGGAACATTGTTTTACGATGAACTTGTCGCAGAAACCTAAGTCATGCTTCAACTTCGAAGATTGGGCAAAACCAAAATCCTTAAATACCCTTCAGACAAATCATAATCATCATACTACATCCCGCGTGAATATCTAGGTCGCGAGGGCATAGGTAGAAGATAATATGAAAATACAAGAAGCATTAGCTGAACTGCGCAAAGAGAAAGAGCGGAAGTTTGAGCAGACCGCAGAGTTAATTATAAATCTTAGAAGCATTGACCTGAAGAAAGATCAAGTTAATTTTATTGTTGGTCTGCCGCATCCGATAAAAGAGAAAAAAGTCTGCGGGTTCCTGACTGAGAAATCAAAGCTGGTCGATTCGATAACTGAGGCGCAGTTCGCAAAGTATTCTGAGAAAAAAGAACTGAAAAACTTAGTGAAGAATTATGATTATTTTATCGCGGCAGCTAAGCTTATGCCAAAGGTGGCTTCGAACTTTGGTAAAGTTTTAGGGCCGGCAGGAAAGATGCCGTCGCCGCAACTAGGAATTTTGCCCGTTGAGAATGAGCCGGCGATAAAGGCTACGCTGGATAAGATTAATTCTTCGTTGAAAGTGAGATTAAAGGAGCCGAGTCTAAAGATTCCTGTTGGGAAACAAGGAATGAAGGATGAAGACATAATACAGAATATCAATGCAGTGTTTCACGCGGCGATAAATGCCCTGCCTAAGAAGAAAGAGAACCTGAAGAATACGATGATAAAGTTCACTATGACTAAACCGTTAAAGGTGGAGATCGAATAATGACAAAAGTAAAACAAGAGAAGAGAGAGAAGCCTGTTCCTGAACAAAAGATAAAGCTAGTGGACGAGATTGCGAAGAAAATCATCTCAAGCAACACGATTTTTATTGCATCTATTAAAGGGCTGCCGGCGTCGCAGTTTCAGAAAATAAAGAAAAAAATAATTGGGAAGGCTGAAGTTGTGATGGTCAAGAAATCTATATTATTCAGAGCGATTGACAAGACGGGCAAAGAAAAACTGCAAGAGCTGAAGGAAATTATCACAGCGGATACGTGCCTGATGTTTTCTAAGCTCGATGCGTTCGCTCTCGCTTCAGAACTGACTGATAACCAGTCGCCCGCGAAAGCTAAGATAGGGGACATCGCGCCAGAGGACATTCGCATTGAAGCCGGACCGACTGAACTGATACCGGGACCTGCAATTTCTGAACTTGGGAGCGTTGGATTGAAAGTCGCTGTCGAAAACGGGAAGCTTTCGATTAAAGAAAGTCGCGTGGTTGTCAAGGCGGGAGAGACCATTAATGCAAAAGTTGCGGGCGTGCTTGGCAAACTCAACATCTCGCCGATGAAAGTCGGATTTATTCCAGTTGGAGCTTACGACGCTGAGGACGACACAATATATCGCAATATAAAGATTGACAAGGCCGGCGCATTGGATGAATTGAGGACATCTATTGGAAAGGCGCTAGGATTTGCTGTGAATATCGGTTATACTGTAAAGGAAACAATTTCTTACTTTATATCAAAGGCGGCGCTGGAGGAGAAGGCGCTGGAGAAGATTTATGAGGATAAGACAAATGTTAAACAAGACACAGGAGGTGAAAGCCAATGAGTTCATCATTAAACTTTCACACATTCGAATTCACATTCAAATGTAAGGAGGGGCAATAATGGAATATATCTACGGAGCTTTGCTTTTGCATAAGCTTGGCAAGGAAGTCAGCGAAGACGGCTTGAAGAAAGTCATTGCAGCTACCGGCGCAGATGTCGACGACTCTAAAGTTAAGTCGTTGATCGCTTCATTACAAGGTGTGGACATTGCGCATGAACTTGCAAACGCCAGTGCGGTCGCAGCAGCACCTGCAGCAGGAGCAGCCGGGCAAGCAGCAGAGCCGAAGAAAGAAGAGAAGAAAGAAGAAAAACCAAGCGAATCAGCCGCCGGTTTAGCAGCCCTCTTCGGTTAAGTTTGTTTATTTTTTAGACCGAAGAGATTTATTTAATTTGAATTCTGGAACATATAAGCTTTAAAATAGGTTTCTCGTTGAGATTTGATGCGGGACGAAAAAGTTTATGGGCCGAGGGGGATTTATGTTCAGGTAACTGGAGGGTTGGGGTTGAGACAAATAGTTCAAGATGACGAAAGAATTTTTAGGGTTTTGGGCAGAAAAGTGAAGTTGAGCGATCCATCACCCCCATTTACTCAAATGGTAAATCTTGAACCAGATGCCTCAAGAGGTTATGAAGATTCTTTGTCAGCGAATTATGCAATCAGATTGCTTGTAATGTTGTGTGCCAGAAATAATTTAAGAACAATTGGAAAGAACACTGGTTTTGTAATTTGGGGTTCACAGAGGAAGGAGGTTTCAGAACATCTGCTTGAAAGAGATGATTATGTTGCGAAACGCAATGTGCATGCTGCAGGAATTCAGTTTTTTAGATATCGGTTTGTGCAGACATGATGATTCTGTTGCAAAATGCCAACGATGCTTACGCTCATTGTCGTGTCTCACTACGTTCGACACGCCAACGAGAGGATTCGAACCTCTGCTCCCGTTAGGGAATCGGTTCTCAAGACCGACGCGTTAACCACTCCGCCACGTTGGCATGAAATTATTTCGACTAGATGGCTTATAAAGTTTTATGATGGTAAAATCTTTAAGTGCAATTTGGTTTTTGTTTTGATGAAAAAGAGAAGAAAAGATTCCCATAAAAACGAGAATGGAAGGGTTCTTGTTGTCGGGGGGAGCGAAAAATATCCAGGCGCGGTTTATCTTGCGGCGTCGGCGATTGCAGCGTTGCGGCTCGGCGCGGATTTAGGGCGTGTTGCCTGCCCGGAGAAAGTTGCGTGGGCGATAAATGCGATGAATCCGGATTTGATAACTATAAAACTTCCGGGAAAGAAGATTTCATTTTCTCATATGAAAAAGCTTAAAGAGGAAATTGAAGAGGCAGACGTTGTTTTATTTGGGAACGGTCTTGGAAGAGATAAGGGAAGCATCAGATTTGCGAGAGCGCTGAGTTTGATTGACAAAAAGAAGGTCATTGACGGAGACGCGCTGAGATTTATCGACATGAAGAAAGTAAAAGATTGTGTGTTTACGCCGCATCGCGCAGAATTTGAGGACATGTTGAGAAGCTCTGGGCTGGACGAGAAGAATTTCAGAGAAGCGTTGGGAAGCAATGTCATTTTATTGAAAGGGGCGATTGATAGGATTTACGGCGAGGAGAAAGTCAGAGAGAATAAGACCGGAAATGAGGGCATGACTGTTGGTGGAACCGGAGATGTTCTTGCGGGACTTGTTGCAGGATTCGTTTCTCAAGGATTTTCACTTGAAGAAAGTGCGTTTAGAGCGGCGCGGCTTAACGGAGGGATTGGAGACAAACTGAAGAAAGAGCTAGGGTATGGATTTATAGCATCAGATTTTCTGAAAGAGATAGCTGAAAGCGCTAAGAGACTTAATTTGTTCAGCCGAAGAGTCTAAATCTTTTTTTCTTCTCCACAATTTTTGAATCAGTTATTACTTCATATGTTATTTCTGGTTTGGTCCTGAGAATTGGCGCGGACTCGGCGAGGTCAAGTTCGGTTTTTTTAATAGCTTTCTCGATTTCCATGCGAGAGTAGCCCTGGTTTAGAAGAGCTACGCGCAAGGATTCTTTTGTGTAACCTTTTTTTAGATTCTTCCTGAAATAATCGGAGAGTTCATCGATAAGATTCTTTTTTCCAAACATGGAGTTATTTATTCATACAGGTTTATAAAAACTTTCTATTTTTTATAGTAAGGGTTATAAACCTTGGAGATGCATTAAGATCATGAGAGTCAAGGAAAGGACGAGAAGAGAGATAGAGCAAAAGTTTCTGGAGATGAATGATTACCTGAAGATGGAATATCTTAAGGCGTGCCTGAATAATGAAATTGATTTTGACACCAAGAAGTTTGTTCTGGTCAAACTTGCTGGGCTATATGAGGTGAAGGGCATGTTGATAGAAGCAGGAAAAATGATGCGCGCTGCAGGGGACATCAACACGGTGGTTGGGACAAAAATTTCAGACTTTATAAAATCGGCGGAGCTATTCATCAGAGGCGGAGACTACGAGTCTGCCGACGCTATCACAAAGAAGGCTGCGGCTATTGCGCCCAGAGAAAGCGCGAGGAAGATAGAAGGTATAATCAAGGAATTTTACAAGATACAGGCAAGAATCTGTGTTGAGAACAGCAAGAGAAAGCAAGCAGCAGGGATTTATGAGAAGATGCTTACTATGGACCTTAACGAGACTGAGAAGAGAGAGGTGCAAGAGCAACTCCTAAAAATCTATGAAGGATTGGGAGATTACAACAAATACAGAAATTTACGAAGGAAATTCCAAGACAATTAAAATAAAATACCTCCGAAGAGGCACAAAGAAATTATTCTTTCATTGACTCAAGGTCCTCGAGCACAGATTCGTCGAATTCCGCTTCTTCGGTGTCGATTTCACCTGAAAAGTTTTCCTCAAACCCCTCTTTTGCCATGTTAACCCTTTTAGCTTTTCTGTTCCTTATAGTATTTAAATTTTTTCAGCCGTGTGGTAAACACGCCGGAATAGTAAGCTTTAAAAAAGGTTTATCGCTAAAGAAGGTATGGCTCAGTACAAATGTTTTCAATGCGAAAAACCAATCAGCAGCAAGGCGCTTGAGAAGAGATTTGTCTGCCCGCATTGTGGATCAAGAATCTTTTACAAACCGAGAAGTAAAGTCGTAAAATTGAAGGCTGTTTAAATGTCCGACGAGACCAACAAAAAAATAGAGGAGTTGCAGCTTCTTGAGAATCATCTTCAGAATTTTCTTGTCCAGAAGCAAGCGATGCAGATGGAGTCTAACGAAATTGAAAACGCATTAGAAGAATTGAAGACGTCTGGCGATGAGATATACAAAATTACTTCGGGGTTCTTGATAAAGTCTGACAAAAAGAATGTAATGAAAGAACTTGAAGAAAAAAAGAAGCTGGTTAGCATGAGAATTGAGGCGATGGAAAAACAAGAGAAGCTGATTGATAAAGACGTACGGAAATTGAGAGAGGAAATCAATAAAATCGTCGGTAAAGAAGCATAATAATATTTATATACTCATTTGTATGAAAAGTAACATGGCATTTAATTTTAAAGGTCTCTTTGGAGGCAATCGAGGTGAAGAAGATGAATATCTTGAGTTGGATCTTAATGCGGCTAAGAAGGAAGACAGCAAGGTTATTGTGAAACCATTTGTTCTGAGAGACTATGATGGGATGGAGGAAATATTGAATGCGCTTCGCACAGGTTATACAATCGCTGTTATTGATATAAAACCATTGAAGTCAAGAGATTTGATTGAACTGAAGCGTGCGATCTCAAAAATCAAGAAGACTGTTGATGCGCTTGAAGGGACCATCGCAGGTTTTGGTGACAATGTCATTCTTGCAACGCCGAGTTTTGCACAGATACACAGGCCAAGTGCGCCTGAGAAAAAAGAGTCGAAGGATAGATGGGATAGTTTTTGATAGATTGCTGGTGATTTAAGAGGAGCTGTGGGGCGCGTGGCTTTTGTGTTAGGCAAAAATTTTGATTGTTCAAACAAGGGAGTACCATGTCTGCGAAAAACAATTTTGAGAAAAGCAAAGCGGATAATCCATGAATCAGGATTTAGCAAGAGAGAAGACAGTTTTAAGAGCAACGACTATTGTTGCTGGGATGAAGATAAACATTAGAGCGCCGAGGATATTTGTTATTAGCTTGCTGACGTTGACGATGCCGAGAACTGCGGCGCTAATTAGTCCTCCCTGAAGGCCTGCGAAGCTAACAAAAACAATTGAAACTGCCGCTATCAAAAAAGTCCGGACATCTTTCTCGGCGACAAAATAACCTGAGACAAGTCCGAGAATCACGAGAAGACTTGTGAGAGTTTTTGTGACTGCCTCATTTGGACCAAAAAAAACAGTAGTCGCCCCGACAATAATTGCTAAAATTATAGAGATCAGAAAAGAATAGGCTCCGAGTAGATTTTCTCTTGATTTTATTGGCATAATTCACCTCTGTAAATGTACAACTAAAACTTTATTAAGGTTTCGCCGGTGACTTAACTGTAGGTTTTGAAATAAATTTTCGACCACCGAAATATTTAAATAGCTATTTGTAACTGATAAATTACAACAATATGAGTAACAAAACAAAATTTTTTGGATTGACAACATTAGCGTTGTTTGTATTTTTTGCGATGGCCAGCGGAGTTAGTGCAGCAGTTATATTTTCTGATGATTTTAATGATGGAAACCTGATTGGATGGACTGTGGCTAATGATCCGGCAATACTTTCGGGCGCACCGTGGGAGAATACCGGTACATACGCTGAAGCCAAGCCGGGATTTGATGCAACTGTTGGCACGTCTATAATTGAAAGAGTTATTGACACAAGTGGCTTTGATAGCATAGTGATAAAATATGACAGAAGGATTTTTGGAGGATTTGAGTCCAGCGACAGTTTCGTGGCATCTTATTCCACCGACGGCACTACATTTACTCCGTTGGAAGTTGTGAGCAATCCGGGAGACGATACCACATTTGTTACTAAGATATTCTCGCCTTCGGGTTCTTCAATTGACGATAATCCCAATTTTAAATTAAGATTTGCGTGCACTACAAATGCCGCTTCTGAAATATGCAGAATAGATAATGTTATTGTTGAAGGAAATTCTATTAGTGCAGGCGCCCCTTCTTTAACAATTACACAAATAACTCCATTGACACAGGATCAGAATGGAATTATCCGAATCACGAATACCGGCAGTGTCCCACTTAATGAAATAATCTTCACACAGAGTGGGAGCTTTAGCGTTACATTCAATCCTCCAGCTATATCTAGTCTGGCGGTCGGAGCCCATCAGGACATTACTGTTACGGCAACTGACCTTGGAACAGTTGGATTTGGGGGAAAGTCTGTTCAGATAACTGCTACTTCAGGTACTGCCAGTGGTTCTGTTACGATGAATGTTGGCGGCTCCTTCTGCAGTGTAGGAGAGACTGGAGGGGATCTTGAAATCAGAAAAATCAGTATCTATAACCGCGGGGTAGGCAAGAAAGAAGAATGGAAATTGCTTGATAGGGTAGAGATTACTGTAGAAGTTCAGAACAACGGAGATGAAACCCTTGACGAGGTAATCGTTGAACTTGGGTTCTTTGACAAAAACGGAGTCAATCAAATTAGGGATTTTGAGTTTGATAATGAAGACGATGAGGAAGCGGAGATCGGAAGAATCAGAAGCGGAAACAGAGAGAGCATAACGTTCTATATGCAAGTTCCTGCAGATTTTGAGGACGGGGTCTATAAGCTGGCAATCAAAGCATACAGCGATGATGTTGGAGAAGATACCCAGTGCACTGACACCTCGCGAGACTTTAGGCAGAGCAATATGTACACAGAGATAGATATTGAGAGAGAGGATGACGAGGGAAGGTTCATTGCATTTGACAATATTAGAATAAATCCTGTTGAGGGAACCTGCGGAGACAGAGTTGTGATGACTTTTGACGCATACAATATTGGAGATGACCAGGACCAAGTGAAGATAACTTTGAGAAATACAGAACTTGCGATTGATAAGTCTGTAGAGATAAGGAATGGGATGGATGAAGGCGATAAACAAACAATCAGTTTTGAATTGGATATTCCACAAGATGCACAGGACAAATTTTATAGTTTAATCCTTAATGCTGAGTATGATTACAGAAGCGGAGTTTACAAACAAAGACTTGATAATGATGTTATCGTACAGTATAGAATTATCGGATGTGGGATACCTTCGGGAAGCGGAGGAAGTACTGGTGATATTGCAATAATCAGCGCAAGATTGGAATCAGAAGAAGTGATTGCCGGCGGGAAAGTCACGGTGAAAGCAACAATTGTTAATCTGAAATCGGCCAGAACAGCATTCTCAGTGGATGCGTTGGGATACCAATCGTGGGCTATACTTGATTCAATTTCTCCAAGACTTATAGAACTGCAACCTAATGAAAGCAAGGATGTTCTTTTGACATTCACAGTAGATAATGGAGTTGAGGGCGAGAGGTCTTTTGAGATAGAAATCAAAGATGGATTAGGCGGGTCTCAGTTGAGAGAAATCGTCCTGGATGTTGGCAGCGCAACGAGCGACAGAGCAAGTATATTCGATTTTGGCGGAGATAATGCATTATTTTTATGGATAATCGGGGCAGTCAATGTCATACTAGTTATCCTGATAATTGTTGTAGCAGTAAAAGTAGCTAGAAGATAATCTTTTAAACTATTGCATCTTAATAGACTGATGAATAACAAAGAGGCCATTATTCTTGCGATAAGATACATTGTCCTCGTAGTTCTGGGTTTCGCGTTAATATATGGTAAATTGTTTGAGATAATATTTACCCCGCTTACATTTTGGCCGGTCTTAGGCATACTGCATCTGTTTTATGATAACGTTGCCTCGCTACCAGGATATGTTATATCCTACGCTAATGTTTATGCAGGGATAATTCCTGCGTGTATTGCGGGAGCTGCCTATTACTTATTACTTATCCTGAATCTGACAACTCCGATGAAAGCCATGAAGAGAGCTTGGAGCATATTGTTTTTAGTTGGGGCGTTTCTTATTTTTAATATAATGAGAATTGTTATCTTTGCTGCGGTCGCGGCTAGCAGAAGCAACTATTTTGATGCAGCTCACATGATGATGTGGTATTTTGGGAGCACGGTAATGGTGGTAATCATCTGGTTCCTGACAGTGTGGCTCTTTAAAATCAAAGAAATCCCTGTTTATTCTGATATGAAGTCTTTATACGAGGATGCTGTTCCGCGTCGTCGTAAAAAATGAAACACAAGCATCAAAGATTATCTTGCATCAACTAATGACTGAATTATGAATTTTTCGGTCGGGGCTAAGATGTTACAATCAGCTACGGTTATAGTGTAACAGTTGCCTTCGCGCACGATGGATGGCGAATCGCCAGTTTTGTATGAAATGACCATCCTGTCTGGCAGGTCCTCACAGGTTATGTAATCGAGATTCTGCTCCTCGGCTGTAAGCTCATCCGACACGCCAGCTTTTACCATATAGCCGTTTTGAATCAGGAATGCTGAAAGCTCGTGCATCGCGATAGGACTATATTCACACAAGAGTCCCGGAGAAGAGTCAATTGTAATGTAAACGGGGTTCTCAAGCGGAAGGTATTCTATTTTGCCTCTTACTGGAATCCCTTTTAGGTTGCGGGGATCGTTTCGCATGACCACTTCTACCGCCGTAGCTTCACCTGTCCGGATTACCTGAAATGTGGCACGAACAACTTTTTCGGTCAAGTAGGTGTGTTTATAGAATGAAATATTGCCAAGCATTTCTTTCTCGAAAGTCAAGCCCTCGTATTCGATAGAGCCTGTCTGGTTTATTAAGAAGAATCCTATGAGGGAGATGGCTATTATCGCGAGCATCACGCCAAAAATCCAATAAATTTCTCCGCCAGCTTTAGCTGGCGACTTTTCTTCGTTTTTTGAGGTTTTTTCTTCTTTCTTCATGGGACTATTAGTCAAAGTAGTTTTAAAAGGTTTATTATTTATTTATGCCGAGGGTTCTGTAAAGGAAAGCGTCCACAGCCCGCAAATCTCCTTCTATGAAAACGCAGTTATCTTCGTGATAAACCTTGTTTTCGGGGCTGTCCTCCCAAATAATAATGTTCTCAGAGCAATCCTTTTCCGGGAAGTCTTCCTCGCAGGGACCATAGCAAGCTCTTTGAATCCTCGAAACATAGTATCCAAGGACAGACGCGATTTCAGAGTTGATTGCGTTGTTATCAGAGTCTATGTAAAGCGATAGACCTTTGTAGGTGGTCGTCGAGATGGTAGCTTCTACAGGAACGTCTAAGACAGACTCCGGGGGGTGGGCGAACGACATTTCTATTCCGTCCACGATCATTACCCAGCGATTGCCCAGAAGATACCCATTTGCGTTTCCGGTTGAATCGCCTGAGCTTATTCCTGAACTAGGATTGGATATGAAAGCATATCCTACGGTTCCACCTACAAGTATAACCAATATAAAAATACTCAGGACAAGGGTGTTTCTTTTTCGTTTCTCGTCGGCAGTTTTTTCAGAGCCAATTTTTCTCATCCAAAATTAAGAAAGGGAGGTTTTAAAAAGTTTACCAAAGCATATGTTCTGTTTGGAGTTTATTGGTTTTATTAGTTTTTAGATAAATGACTAGTGCGATTAGATTGATTTTGACTGCGCCAAACCACTCGATTCTGCAAAGCGGATGTCTAATTTGTATTTTTCGATTAATTTTGTGCTTTATCTTTTTTGGCATCAATACATTCTACTTTCTTAATTTTGGATGAGAAAAATTGGCTCTGAAAAAACTTTTCGATCAAGTTTCTTTTTAATTTAAGGGACATTTAAAAGTCTCTTATTATCTGTCCCGTTTCTCCAATTTCTCTTCGGATTATCATAGTTTAATTAGTAGGAATTGATATTTAAAAATAAGAAAAGTTCTAAAGCTGAATAAATAAAAAATAAAGAGAAAAGAAAAATAAAAAGTTTTTGCGAATTTACATTGTCACTGATTCGATGCTTGTTGCGGTAGTTCCAATATACTTCCTTCCAACGCTTGTGTCAACTGTTTGTGTTGTCAATGCTGTAGCAGCGTTAGATGTATCCTGGAAATTCCAACCAGCTACAAGTGTAGCAACCTTTCCGCCAGTTCTGGCAAAGGTTTGGATTAAGAATGTATCTGCTCCGATTCCGGTAGCTGTTGTCCATTCTGTTCCGCAGAATCTCTCGGATCGACCAAGTAGTTGTGCTGCGACTGTGTTTACGCAGCTCCCTCCAACAACAATCAAGTTCTTGCCAGAGGCTTGCGATATTTCGGTATCTAGAAGTGGCCTATTTATGCTGCTTCCTTCACCAATTGTTGCAGATGATTCAGTTAGGAATACTTCTGCATAGGATTCTGCGCCGTGGTATGTTATGACAGCACGATGTTCGTTGTTATTGGTTTGGTCAAATACAACCTTTGTAGCCAATTCGGAGATAACATAGGATTCGTATCTGTCCGAACTGTCTCCTTGTGGGTAGTCCGAAGACACTCCTGCGGTTGAAGCAACAACAACATCTCCGACATGAGGTCGTCTTTGAGTCTGTTGAGTATTTGCCTCTAAGGTCAGGGTTATATTTCCACCTGCCTCAAGAGTCTGTGTCTTGTCCTCTTCAAACATGTAGAGGCTCCACGAATCAGTCTCATTGAATTCAATGGCACCAATACCGTCGCCTTCTTCAACTGGTAAGTAAATGGTTAATCCCTCTAAGGTGTATAACTTGTCAAAACCTACTCGTGTAGAATCACTTGGTTCTAAGGTAACTGACCAGTCAACACCATCTGTTGACGCAGCAGTTATCTTCAGAACTGCATTACCGATAGTACAATCACCATTTACAAGGACATCCTGACAAATCCTTTGATTTGTAGCCACATTTGTAAGAGTTGTAAGGTTACCGTTTTGTCTTTCTATAACCTCTGCTCTCACAACATAGGATTCTCCTGCAGTATTTGTACCCCAAGATACAACGAATTTATCTCTGTACGTGCTTCCTGCCCTGTCAAGGGTTATCGTAGGATCCTCACTGGTTACTAATTGTCTAGTAGCGCTTTCTCCAAGACCTATAAATTCTCCACTGCTCTGATCCATATAGAGCAAGTCAAGGGTGACTGGAGTTGTTCCACTTCCCCCTTTGATTGGAGCTTTTACAGCAATTGCATTAGAACTACTGCCCCGTTCAACACGTATCTCCTCTTGAGCAGGGGTATAGAATCCTGCCATAGTGAACTTAAGTGTTTCAAAACCGGGCATGACTATTTCGCTTGTTGGAGTGATAAACTCTCTATCGAAAGTTTCCCATCTCAAACCGACTTGTGCAAGAGCTGGAGGCGATGCCCCGGAGAGCTCAATAACCGAGTAAAGACCTCTTACTCGCTCGTCGTTGAGTTCAACTTCTCGCTCGTCTTCAAGCACGAGTTTTCCTGCTCCAATAGTAAACTCCACATAATTGGTAGCTCCCTGGAAGTTTCCTGCAATGAGCTCCTTGATTCCGATGTATGTTCCATCTGCTAGACGGTATGTCTGCCCGATGTCAAGCTTTCTGGTTGTTTCACCATTAACCCTAAGGATTGCTCCATTCTGGTCCAATGCTGAGATAGCTACGGAATAGGTTCTTCCACTGACTACTACCTCTCGCACTTCTCCCAAGTCCAAGCTTGTTGCCGCACTTGAGTCCAAGAGCGTTATCATTGGATTGACCGAGCTATTATCTACATCAAGAACAAAGTAATTCCTCCCAAAGAGAGGAAGATCTGTGTTCTTCATTGCGTTATTTGTGAAATCTGGATGCGTAGTGAATTCCAACAAGTAGGTAAGAACCTCTGCATTTGAGTCAAGAGGTATTCCGATTGTAGGCATT
Source organism: Candidatus Pacearchaeota archaeon UBA73 (assembly GCA_002496015.1). Classification (GTDB taxonomy): domain Archaea; phylum Nanobdellota; class Nanobdellia; order Pacearchaeales; family GW2011-AR1; genus UBA73. The sequence continues at coordinate 101,042 of DAIF01000002.1, forward strand.
TCGCTATAATCGTTATCCCTAAAGTGTCGTAATTCAAGATCCTTAGACAACTGAATTTTTTGTGTATACTTGTATGGGTCATTATCGTTGTCTAAGTATTCTCCATCAGCAAGAAGTTCAGGAAGATATTCTTTTGTTATATCTGTAATGAATACATCCTTTGCATTCTCTCCAAGGTAGAATTTATCAACTCTTTCCAATTTCACAAAATCTCCTCCTTCCGGTACTGCACCAGAGACACTTCCTGTAACAGCATAGCCGTTCAGGCTGTTTTGGATGTTTACGACACCAACCAGATCAGATTGTGCTGACGAATGGCTTCCGTAAATGATCGCTACATCTGGCACACCGCTCGAGCTTATGAATGGCTGCGGATAATTAGCAGCTGCTGCGAAACCAGCGGTAGAAAATACCATGGCTGCGCTCGCTAATACGCTCGCAATTTTTTTAAATCTCACTTTTAATATTTCCTCCTTTCAGCTTTAAACATTGGCAGTCCCGCAGGACACCCCCTAGAGGAGATCTTTACGATCCGCCACACATCGATTTTCATCGACGTTAAAGCCTAATAAGGTTGTAATACACAACAAAAATCTCTTTAAAAAGCTTTCTATAATTTAGCCCAACTGACCGGAAAGTGCGGCAGTTTTTCCGATTAGTTTATAAATCTTTTGGTGTCACCCTAAGTGAAAAACCGGATAGATTTAATAGGCGTTTTGAATCTTTTTTTGATATATGTTCTTAAAATAATATATTGTAAAACGAAACATATAAATATTAAAGATATATCAAATATACTATAGATAAAATACCCCATATTGCATATGGTAGAGAAATCAAAGATTCGAGAGATTACGATTGTCGACGAGGGAGGAGCGTTTGATGTTGTAGTGCGCAGATTTACTGGAGAGAAAGAACTTGATTTTGAAGGACTTACTCTGCTACGCAGACTACTGAGCAATGAAAAAGCGAGACTCATCCATGTTGTCAAAAAAAAGAAGCCGGGTTCGATTTATGCCTTAGCAAAAATACTTGGGAGAGATTTCAAGTCGGTAAGTGAAGACATTAAACTGTTGGAAAAATTTGGTTTTATTGATATGATCTCTGAAAAATCAGGTAATAGAGAAAGACTGAGACCAGTTGTTGTCGTTGACTCCATGCACATACACTTAAAGTTATAGTTAGTAATAAATTTCCAGCCTCATCACTATCCCGTTAGGAAATGGTTTTTCAGCGGCGCGAATCTCGGTTGAGGCGGATAAAATATTGGAAATCTCCAGAACGGTATATTTACCACTCCCGGTTTCTGTTTGTATTCCCAGATAATATCCTTTTGTGGGGCTGTTTTCGTTGAAATTCCACATGGAATTTATAGCGCTATTCAGTGTATCGCGAAGGACATCGCATCCATTTTTATTGTTGGTTATGCAGGTCCCAAAAGGATTTTGAGAACACTCGGATATGAGTTTAGATACGTCATAGGGATATTCTGAAGAAAAACCGCACTCGGTCGTGAGTTTAGAAACTGCTTCGAGAAAGCTTGCCACCTCCTTACTTTCGGTCTCGTGAGTTTTTGCGGCGCCCCTCAAATAGATTCCCAAAAAGACTAAGAAGATTATTGCAACAACCAGCATTATCAATACGAAACCGACCATTTCTTCCTGCGCTTTCCTATTTAGTTTATTTTGTAGGGTCATGTGCTAATGTATGAATTCTTCCAAGTCCGAATCGATAATCTCCTCCGGTTATTCCGATTCCGAGGGTATTATCCCACCAGACAATCGCAACCGGGGCGGTTTGCGTTCCTGCAAGATTGTTTGTGTTGCTTATTATCGTGAGATACCTGCAAGTGGCAAGGGTAGAAGGAGTGCATTCCTGATGGGCGGGATTCGGAGCAGGATAAACCCTTTCTATTGCCAGATAATCCAAATTCCAGAATCCTCTATTATATGCAATGTGCTGTTTTAGAAAAAATGCTTTATCAAAATCTATTGCTGAAGACTGGGCAAAGGTGCCTTCTGAAAACATTAACTCTGGAGTGCCAGCCATTTGTCGCGCCAGTTCCTTCGCCTCTTCCTGCCGAAGGTCTTCTGCGGAGTCGCTCAACTTTGAGAAGACTATCATAAAATAAACTATTGCCACCATAGAGAAGAACAATATAACAGCAACCAGCATAAATGCCATCTGCTGGATTTTCATTTGAGCTTTTTTAGAATAGTCCACAATTGACACCCCCAGTTTGTAACTCTCTCATAAGAATGTTTAAATTCTGAGGGACTATCCCGCTCTGCTGAGTTGAGGCAAAAGTATTGTTCAAAGACTGTAATTCCTGCCTAACGGCTTCTCCGCAATTGATATAGTTTGACTTGCTATAATAAATGTCTGTAAGTTTTGACGCGTGAGACATTAGTCTTTTGACCTGACAGGTGTAAGTGTCTGGGTCGGAGAATATTGCTGCGTAGAGCATTGCGTAAGGATCGTGCTCGACAGAAGATTCTGCATAAGAAACAGTCTTGCTTCCTTTCATGACTGTTTTTTGATTTTCGTTTACGACGATATCGCAGCCGCTAGTCCTGCTGCCGAAGCATATTACTTCGTGCTCGTCGGGGTTGCAACCGGCAAATATAACATTGGTCATGTTTATCTGTTCCATTCTCCTTCGGAAGTCTGAAGGCGCTTGATTAATGTTACTGAAACAAAATTTTTGCTTGTCGCTGTATATTATCATCAAGTCAGCCACCTTGAACGGCAGGTAGAGGGGTTTTGATAGAACATAAAATTCTTTTTCTCCTTCTGCGGCGGTTTCATCGAAGTAGTTTAGTTCGCCTGAGGGAAAGAAATATTTGTTGTGAAATGTGACTGCAGGGGATTGAGCATCTTCCCATCTTTGTCCTAGCGGCGGCTTGATAGACAGGCGCAGATTTTGTGAACCAAATGGGTTGCTTTGAGTAGGCTCTTTACATTCGAAGTAAATTCTTGTCGGATCGGTTAGGTAGATTTTTGCGAATTTTCCTTCCTCTAATTCTGTTTCGATGGGGGTGAGTAACACTCCCAGAGATTTGCTTTGTGTGACATCTCTAGTCGCTTGTTGGGTACCAATAATCTGAATCGTGAAATAGATAGCGAGAAAGATTATAACTGCGCCGACGAATATGGCAAATATCCAAGCAAAGCTGAACTCGTAACCTCTTTTTGATAGGATTTTTATCATGAGTAAGAAAAGCGAGAAAGATTATAAAGGTTTCCGCAATGTAATTTGATATTCATTAGACTGCTTGGACATCCTGACTTTCACTGTTCCGTCATCTTCAATAGGAACGCAGAAAAATTGCGATACGTCGGCAGAGTTCTTTGTGTTAACACATTCGGCGCTGCCGCACCTTAGAATTATTGCACTAAGTCCTGAGTCACAATCATTATTCGGAGGATACATAAAGACATTATATGGGTCGGACTCATCGAAAGCGTAGTCTCTGAGCAATCTGCTCTTTTTATCGCTGTCGGAACTGTCAGCCTCGCCTGAAAGTTTTCCGAAACAAACGTGCGTGATGCCTGTGCCGAAAAGGCCGCTTTTCGGGAGCTTACCTTCGAAATCGCTTTCATATCTGCCGGAGGATGACGACCATGCATCACGGACTTCTTCTCTGAGGTCGTCGTAGAATAAGCCAACGTTCGTGCATTTGCTTAGACCAACGAAGTGTCTAATCGCAAAGAATGCCACAGCGACAATAAAAATTATAATTATTATTGAGAAGATTGTGCTAAAAGACATACCGAACGCGCCCTGAGCTTTTTTAGTGTTCATTTTTCCAAACCTCTCAATGTGCCTGAGACTTTAATTACTTTGATTGGTTTGTCTGACAACTCAAAAGCAGCGCGTACGTTGGAAAGTTCTTTTCTCTCTACCGCAAGAATAAGCCTGTTGCTTTTGCTCCTGACAAAAATCGGAGCGGCTTTTGCCCAGCCAAGAATCCCAAGATAATCTAATATCACAGATTCTATATCATTTCTGCTGGAAGATTCTATCAGCAGGTATCTTCTATTTATGCGCGCTGAGGGTTTTATTTTCAGTTTCATTTTAAGCTACGATTGTCTGATTTGCAATCGCATTGACTTGTTCTTTTATGATTGGGCTGGCTAGAGAGAAACCAAGAGCTTCTGCTCCGCCAATCTTGAAGTTATTTATACCGACGGCTTTTCCATTTGTGTCAATTAGGGGTCCTCCTGAGTTGCCGGGGTTGAGCGAAACATCTGTCTGAACATATTCAGCCAAGCCGCTGGGACCCACTCTGTCGATTCCGGAGATTATTCCTTCGGTAACTGTAAAGGACAGTCCTAACGGATTGCCAATTGCAATTACTTTTTTACCAACCTGAATATCTCCCTTTTCTGCAAGTTCGATTGAGTCAAAATTGCCCGGAACCAAGAGCAAGGCGAGATCCCTTTCCTCATCCATGCCGATGAATGTCGCCTGGTAAACTTCCCTATCATAACTGACAACTTCTATTGTGTCTTTGTTCTCGCGGATGACATGGTAGTTTGTGACCATATAGCCACGAGGATTGACAAAAAATCCGGTGCCGATTGAGTCGTCAGTCCTTATCGTGACAACTCCTCTGACCACATCCTCGACAACTCCGGAAAAATCAGCCTGCGCGGACTTTAAGGTTTTAATCTCATCACTAAAGTCTTTCTGCTGACGGATAATCGCGTCAGATATTTGGTTGAAATTCTCCTGATAAATCGAGTCGTAAGCTTCTACTAAGTTGGATGAGTATTGCTTGAGCTCTTTGGTTGTTCGTTCCGTTTCGTCGTCAATCTTGATGCTGAGTTTGGAGACTTGCATGCTGATTACGATGAAAGAAACTATCTGGAGAATGGCTAAAATAACTACTAAGCTATAAAGAGCATTCCTGTGTTTTTTATGAGAAGTGTGGAGTTCGTCCTGAATCATAGATTAATTCGTGAAAATAGCTATTTATAATTTGCTAAAGACTGCTTACGCACATACCTTGTTCGCAGACATAATTACCTAAAATAGAACAGTCAAACAAATCTATTAGGATTTCTTCGCTTTCAAGCGGGCAGTACATCTCGGCGAGTTTTCCTTCTGAGGTACAATAATCTGAAATCATTATCTTGCCATTGCTTGCTTTTCCGTCAACCAAGTAGTTTAAGCCGCTGTCGCTGTCCTTGCAATTCTCAGACTCCATGTAATCTGGGAAACATTCGCCGCCTGCACAGATGTAGTTTCCGAGAGATTCGCAAGATACCTCGAAATTGAGTATTTCATTTCCATTGCACATATACTCAAGCAGTCTTCCGGTTACAAGACACTTATCAGAAACGGAAGAGCTAGCATTTCTAACTGTTCCTTGCGTGAAAAAATTCATTCCGGAAGTGGAATCATCGCTCAAGTCTGTGTCGATGCATCCGCAGAACGATCCCTGCGGCGAACATTCGTTCACACCAATCCCTTCGACTCTAGTACAAGCGTTGTTGACGCACGAGAGAAAAGTCTCTTTTTCTTCGGTCTGCAAAAACGAAAATCCTCCAGTGATGAAGTAGACCAGAAGAAGCACGATAACTAAAGCGCCGAGCGCGGAACAGGTAATCCCAGCCATCCAACTCAAGCCCCTTTTAACCATGTTAATTTTAAGTCGAGTTTATTAATAAATTTTCTCAAAAGCTATTTAAAGCGAATTTTCTTTGTTAGAGCATGATAAAAATCCATACCATCGGGGGATATAACGAGGTGGGCAAAAACATGACTGCTTTGGAATATGGCGATGATGTCTTGTTGTTCGACGCGGGTTTGTTTCTGCCTGCGATTGTTGGCGTCGAAGAGAGGGAGAAGATACCGACGTCAAAGGGAATGAGATCGATTGGGGCGCTGCCAGATGATCTGTATCTTGATAAATTCGGTCTGAGGAACAAAGTTAGGGCGATCATGGTTTCACACGCGCATCTAGATCATGTCGGGGGAATTCCGTATATGGCGGATAGGTATAATGCTCCGGTTCTTGGCAGTCCATACACGATGGAGGTTCTAAAGGTTCTGATGGCGGATAATAATCAGAGGATTCCAAATAAGATTATTCCAGTGGGGATGAACTCGACTTTTGTTGTTCGGGGAAGGAGCGGAAACTATAAAGTTGAATTCATAAATATGACGCACTCGACAATCCAGAGTACTTGCGTTGCGGTGCATACTCCGGAGGGTGTTGTCTTGTATGCCAACGATTATAAGCTGGACAATGCGCCAGTTTTTGGAGACAAGCCGAATTACAAAAGATTGAAAGAATTATCAAAGATAGGCATAAAGGCGATGGTGGTTGATTGCCTGTATGCGCCAGATGATCGAAAAACCCCGTCGGAAAAAATCGCAAAGGGTCTGCTGGAAGATGTTTTCTTTTCAACTGAGAACAGACATTCCGGAATGGTCATTACGACTTTCTCGTCGCATATCGCCAGATTGAAAACGATTACCGAGTTCGGGCAGAGACTCGGGCGCGAAGTCGTGTTCCTTGGGAGAAGCTTGAGCAAGTATGTTCAGGCAGCACGGAACATCGGAAAAGCAGAATTTGCAAACAATGTCAGAATAGTGACTTATAGAAGACAGCTTGAGAAAGCGTTAGAAAGAATAAATAAAAATAAATCTAAGTATCTTGTTGTGTGCACAGGGCACCAGGGAGAACCTGGGAGCATATTGGACAGAATCGCCAGAAACCAGTTGCATTTGAAATTAAATAGCAACGATCAGGTTATATTTTCTTCAAAAACGATTCCGACGCCAATTAATGAAATGAATAGAGAGCAGTTGTCAAAGAGATTAAAGAAATATCAAGTCAGAATATTTGATAATGTACATGTCTCGGGGCACGGCGGGCGAGAGGATTTGAGGGACTTTATCAGACTGACGAATCCGGAGCATGTGATACCATCTCACGGAGATTTGAAGAAGACTACTGCGGGAGCGATGCTTGCTGTCGAACTAGGATATAAATTAAATAGAAGTGTGCATTTAATGGAGAATGGAGGAATACTTAAAATTTAGAAGATGCGCGAGGAAATAGTTGCAGGGTTGCAGAATGCTGTCGCGAGGGGGCAGACATTGGAACAGGCGGCGCAGAGTTTTATCAATGCGGGATATAATCCACAAGAAGTTAAAGCAGCTTATCAGATGCTTTCTTCGGGAGCAAGCAATGTTTTTGCCGGAGCAACTCCTCCGGGGCAGGGCGTGCAAGTGCAGCAAAATAATCGGCAGGCGATTGGCAATTATGGAATGCCGCAGCAATATCCTCCGCAGAGTCAGGTGACACCGCCGCAAGCACAACAGCCGAGTGCACCTAGTGCGCCGCCGAACAGTCCTCCTGAGAAGAAAAAAGATGGTGGGAAGGGGTTGTTAATAACAATGATAATCCTTGCCGCTTTAATTCTTCTTGCATCGTTAGGGTATTTGGCATATACGCTGCTAACAAATTAAAATGAAAGTGAAAAAATTTTTAGGGAATTTTTCTGAAGGGGCGAAGAGTCTTTTGAAAGAGCCGGTATTGATAGTTTCGGGTTTGGTTTTGTGGTTAGTATTGTGGGGAATATCCGGATTGGGAAAATTGTTAGCGCCGAATTTTCAGACAACCTGGGCAAATGTGGCGTGGACGGTTGGAGTAGGGTTGGTGTCCTTTCTTCTTGGGGCGTATGTCCTTGCAGGAATGGTGGGCGTGTTGAAGAACAAAAAGGGTGGCATGGGAAGTTTTGTGAAAAGCGCGAACTCTTTCTGGGTGAAGAGTTTTCTGATATTGGTGTTTATTTTGGTTATTGGTTTTATAATTGGGAGAGTCGCTCATTATGGCGCGTTTTATATCGGTAAAGCTGCGAATCTTGAGACTATGGAGGCAGTAGTTGTTTTTGTCCTGATATATTTTATCGGGCTTATCGGGGCAGTTGTTTTCTTAACGTTTTCGAATTTTATACTTATCCTGAAAAACCTCAAAGTTCACACTGCAATAAAGGCATCCGCCGCGCTCGCCAAAAAGGAATATCCTGCGACGATTTCGCTGAATGTCATATTTTTTCTGCTTTTCCTTTTTGTTGATTGGATACCGGGGATTGTGGGAGAGGTCTTGTTATTTGGACTGTTGCTTCCTTACCTTGTCGCGGTTTTGACGAGATTTGTTGAGACGGCAGATTTAAAAAAATCTGAGAAGTAATTTTTAGATGGGTTTTGTGAATACTATTCCCTACATAAGTAATCCTATTGAGGAGTTTGCAGACCATAAGTTCGTGAATTGGGAGCGCGATATTTATCCGAGGTTTAAGGATGGTGTGAAGAAAAATGAGATAAGATTTTTTACGGATATTATTATGAAAAATAGATTGAAGTCAATTATTGATTTTGGAGTTGGTGGAGGAATTGAACTTAGCGGAATTATTGGTGAACTTCAGCAAGAGGGTTATCTGATCGAAAGAGTTGAGGCAAATGAGGTAGATGATAATTTTGTCAAGCAAGCTTCTGCACTGTTTAAAGAAAGGAGACAGAAGGTTCTAATTCATAAGGGGAATTGGTTGGACCTGTCGCATAGCGAGCCGGCTTATGAAAAGCCATTTGATTTTGGTTTTTTGACTGGAAATTCCTTGACGGCCATTGGCGGAGGAACACGTGAATACACACGAAAAGCACAGCAAATTATAGTGAACAAGTTTGCCGAGTTAATTCGGAAGGATGGATACTTGTTTATCGATTCAAGAAATTATGATTACATCAGGTCTCTAATGAATCTGCCTAAAGAAAAGATATTTAGTAATTTCAAGTTTAATTACACGGTTTATTATCAGGGGTTTGAAAAGAAGATTTTGGTTTTTCCGGCGTATATCAGTGATACCCTCGTAGTTTTGCATTTTTACGATAAGGAAAGTAAGACTTGGAGCAAGGCAGATGTGTTTCCCATTTATCAAAAAGATATGCTGGAAATTTTGAGCAAGGAGTTTGTTGTTGAAAATATCTTTTATGATTTTGAGACGGAAGTTAAGCAAAAGAGTTTGTTTATTCAATATTTGGCGAGAAGAAAATGATTTAGTTGAAAATAATCGTCTCTTTTTCGACATTTTTATGTCCTAAGTCAACTGTCAGCGGAATTGAGATATCTTTATCCTGCCCTTTTAGTTTAACTTTTAGAGTGATGTAAACATAATTTGGTTTATAAACAACAGACATTGACGCCTGCCCGAGATTATCTAAAAATTCAGGGTTAACATCCAAATTCTCACTTGCATTTATTATTTCAAAACCTACGACATGTCCTTTGCTATCAATATCTATGATAAAATCTCCTATTTCTATTGACGCTTGCGATGGCTCGCCTCTCCAAAATGAGAGTATGTCCTCGTTTTCATCATATCTTATTTCTGTATTGCCTTTTGCCATTTTCTACTCGTTTTCCAAGAGGTCTTGATATTTAAATTTTCACCAATCTCCGTTACAACGACAAGCGTGTGTTTCCTGCTAAGGCTGATGCCTATACGATATCTAGTGCTCCCTCTAACTTGATGGGTTTGGGAACCCAGATAGTTATCAAATTTATTGAGCAATGAGACAATTAGTTGTTCACTTAGATAAGGTCTCTTTCTCATAGAGTCATAAAAATGAGGGTCAAATTTTATTTTGTTTAATTGCATCCTTTAATTCAGCAATGGAATTTATCATTTTACTTTAAGGAAAATCTATTTAATAAAAATATGTTTTAGAAAGATTTTATACCTCGGAGAGGTTTGTTGTGGGAATTTTAGGAACGATTTTTTACTTTAGAGCGAGAAAATAATAAGTTTTATAAACTTCTTGCTTTCTGTGTAAATATGGAAACAGAATCGAAAGATGCAAGCAAAGAAATTCTGATTAGATTGGCGAGGCTTCAGTCAGACATAGACTACCTAAAAAAACATATTAAAGACGAAGATATTTTTTTGAGCGAAGAAGAAGAAATTTTACTTCAAGAAAGCTATGAAAATGAGAAAGATGGAAAGTTATTATCTTCTAAAGAAGCAAGAAAAGAACTGGGAATATGAGCTTTTCAATCAATTACGATAAACAACCTCTAAAATTTTTTAAACAACAAGATAAGCACATTGCTAAAAGAATTATGGATAAGATTGACGGAGCTTTGCCGGATAATCCCGTACCCCACAATGCAAAATCATTGGTGGGACAACATAATTGTTTTAGAATAAGAATTGGAGATTATAGGGTTCTTTATAGAATAGATTATGAAAATAATAAAGTAGTTGTCTTTAAGGTAGATAAGAAACCAAGAGTGTACGATTAATGATTTACTCACCTTCGGATGATTCTTATTTGTTGGAAGAGGAAGTGCGGAAGCGAGCGCGAGGCAAGAAAGTTTTAGATGTGGGGACGGGTAGCGGAATTCAGGCGCGGGCGGCTTATTCTGTTGGGGCGCGGGAAGTCTTGGCTGTTGATATTGACTCAGAGGTGATTGAGAAATTGAAGGGTGGAGAATTTGAGATTAAGAAGAGTGATTTGTTGTCGAAGGTTTATGGAAAGTTTGACTTGATTGTATTTAATCCGCCCTACTTGCCCTTGGATTCACGGGAAGATTCGGAGAGTGCTTTGGCTACGACTGGCGGGGAGCGCGGGGACGAAATTATTGTGAGGTTTTTGCGGGAGGTTGGTGAACATTTAGAGAGAGGTGGAGAAATTTTATTAGTTGTTTCGTCGCTGACGCCTTTGGCGCGGATTCGCAGGGTTCTGAAGGAAGAGGGATTTAGGGAGAGAGTTGTGGCTTCGAAGAAAATGTTTATGGAAGTTTTAGAGGTTTGGGAAATTATTCCTAAGGGAAGCAAATAGCTGTTTGCATCTAAGACTAACAACATTATATCAACCCTTTTCTCTTGAGCTTCTCAGACCTTCCTTTTTTATTGTTCTTCCTGATTGGAGCGCGTCCTCGGCAGTCAGTTTGCTCTTGTCGGAAATTATCTTTAATGCGGCTAATTTAAGAAGTTCATCCCTAATGGATTTAGCTACGACCCTAGATAAATCTAGTTAAATTCTTTTATTTCGTCACCTAATTCATCCGGAATGTCTATATTTATTTTTACCATAAATATCGTAGTCTGTACAGTTTTATAAGAGTTTCTGGTATTGCGAGTTTGACGATTGTTTTATTGCGAATGGTTCTTTGAATTATTCAAACATTACCTATCCGAGAGTTGTGTTGCCTTATCAAAAGTTTAAATATCCTTAATTTCATGAAAAAGCATGGCATACGAAGCACGAAGAATTGGACGTGTTGAAGGGCTTGGTGAAATTTATCAAGTAGCTGCGCCCTTGGACGAGCAACTTGCGGCTTTTGCTGACGTCGGAATAGACTTTGTCGAGCCGGATGAAGTAGCTCAGGTTAGACTGGCTGGCGTTTCTGATGATTATTCAAGGACAAATGTCGCACCAATTGCAGTTAAAGGCGGAAGGACAATTCTTGTAAGAGGAGCGTTGAATCCGTTAAGAAATCCTCTGATGGCAGCTGTGGCTGTGATGGCGCATAGAAAAGGGAATTATTTTAAAATGAACTCGGAAATTTATGAAGCTGCTGAGGCGGTTGCTAAGGAACAAGACGGCATGGCTCCTGAAGACAGGGACGCGATTTTCGTTTCCCAGAAGGGAGATTTTAATTTAACACCAAAACATGACGAATCTAGATTTATGTTGGGAAAACAAAATGTTCCTTATTTTGAGCAGAAAACTACCGGAGGGATTCCGTTTTATGGTCTTTCAGCAAAATCTAAGGATGTTGCTGTTGTAAACTATACGTGGTTTTACGATCCTCAGGGCGGTTCTTAGCTCGGCTGCAGGGACTGGTACTTGGACGACGACTACCATGCGTTCGGGGTGTTACGTTCGGGCGAAGCCCGCGCGCAAAAATCTGGGTACAGCTTAACCGAAATCGGAAAAGCGAACTCTCAAATCATTCCAGTAGTTCTTAACGAAGCAGGACTTTCGGGAATTGTTGACAATGTTGCCCGACCGCTATCTAAAGGATTAATAGATAGATTAAGAACAGGGAAATAATTATAGATTATTTTATCTCGATTCCTTCTTCTGTCGCAGTTTTAACAATTCCAATCTGTTTTTTCTTTTTTTCAAATTCTCGCGATGTGTAACAAATTATATCCAACCCCTGTTTTCTGTCCCATAATCCGTAAGCCTTAATTATCCTCTCTCTAAAATCCAGTTCTTCAAATTTATCAGACACAACAATTATGTCTATGTCGCTGTCTTCCAAATGGTCGCCTCTGGCTCGACTTCCAAAAAGTATAATCTTGCTTGGATTAAAAGAATCCTTTAGGAACCTTAAATGTTTTTCAAACAATTTCATTGTTTGCTTATCTGGTTTTTTATCCATTTCATTAACTCCTCTGACTTTTTTAGATATACCTCAACTTTCTCCTTGTGATACAGTTTATATGGTGCGTCCCCTGCAACATCTGGATATCTTGTGGTTATGAATTCTGGCGTTAGACTGCCTAAAAAGTCATAAAATTGTCTGGGGATATCAGATTCTTTTGCCAGATAGATTAAAGAATGGGTTGTTCCAGCAGATTTTCCTTTTGCTATGATAAAATACGCTTTTAATATCTTCTCCATCGACTGTTGGCAGAGGAAAGCGGATATATAATATTCTTCAATATCAAAATTTTTCTTAGCGACTTCAAGATCCTTTTCTGCTTGTTCGATTAAGTTTTTAATCTCTTCTTTCATTTAAATTTGAATTAGTTCTTGTATAAAAAACTATCTCTCTTTTGAACAGCAACCTTACTTTTTCAAGGACAAAAGAAATAATTATAAAGAAAATCATTTTTTAGTTGTTGCCTCGACCGCTCTTCGCGAATTATATTTATAAAGACTTATAAAATGGAAGAGAAAGCATTTTAAATTTCAATAGCTAACAAGAGGTACGGAGAAAAATAAGTTAATATCTCTTTGTTAAATCAAGAACCTCTTTTCGATTTTGGGACAATAATTAATAAACTTTTTAGTAGTAACACAATCGAAAAGTTTAAATACTATTTATTCTGGGATTTGATATGGCTACACAAATAGAGTCAAGGTTAGGAGGAAGATTTAATTGGAGAGTTCCAACTATCGTTCCTAGCTTTATCGAAGGAGTAGACGCAAAACCCTTCTTAGAAGAATTTAACGGTCGAGCTGATAAAGATTACAAAGGCAACGGGAACGTTAAAGTTCTAGATTATAATGGTCAGGTCGTAACTGGCTCAAACCCATTTGCAGTTGTTCTGGCAAATCAGATTCTACGTCCTATGGGAATAAGAACAGCAACGCCTGCTGACTTGGGCAGAATCCTTGAATCAAGTGGTTTGCCTTTAAGAGGTCAATATGAAGATGCGGCTCTTGTTGTAAGAACAGACAAAGATTCATACGATCCAAATACTCCCCTAGCTCAAGACATGGTTGCACAAGTCAGAGCTCGTGGCCTTGAACTTTCAGTTAAAAATCCGATCATGATTCCACTAACAGGATTTAATCTTGTAAATGCAGACAACCAATACGGTGTGGCTTTCAAATTAAGAGATGACGCCGAACTAATTGGAGCTCCAGAACTTAATGGAAAGAGAGGAAGCAAATTTGATAAGACTGATGACAGAGGTTTGCCTATTTTTGATAGCAAGGGAAAAAGAACGTTATATACACGAAATGAAGGCCTTTCGGGGTTGGTCCTCGACAGGGATCTCGACTTGATCTCCGGCTGGTACTGGCTTGAGTATTCCAACTCGGTTGGTCGGGTAGTTCTCGTTTCCGGCGAAGCCGGCGCGCCCGATTTTTCAGCGCAATTTTCAACAGAAGTAAGACAAGTGTATGAGCAACAGAAAAGCGAACTTTCTCGGAGGTTTGCAAAAGCAACACAATCTTTAGATGCAGGTTACCAGCAAGCACTTATGGATCTAAGAAGTCAAGAATAATAATCAATAAAAAGCCCATCTCTATTCTAAGATTCCTGGTCATGTTGAACGTGGCTGGGCTACAAGCCCCTTGCTTAGTACCTTCACAGGTCATAAAATTCAATCGTGACAGTTAGTAACCGCAAGGCGAATATTGAAACGGTGGTGGCTTACATTCAATCCGGAGTGGTGTAGGCATTTGGAGTAAGCGGCTAAGCCTTTCGAGGTTGAACCTCAACAGGGATCTCGACTTGAACTCCAACTGGAACAGGCTTGAGAATTCCAACTCGGATGGTCGAATAGCCCAATGTTAATATGGTCAGGAATTCTCATAAATTATTTAATGCTGAGGTAATGCTCGTGTTCGACATGAAAACCTACAGGAGATTATATGAACGCATTATTTCTGCAGGCAATCTTACTTTAGCCTGGCGTAGAGCAAGGCAAAATAAAACCAGTAAACCTTATGTTATTGAGTTTGAGAGAAATCTAGAAAAGAATCTTGTCGAATTGCATCTAGAATTAAAAAATAAGTCTTACGTTCCAAGACCCTTGCAAACTTTTGTGCTTCGGGATCCAAAAACACGTAAGATAAGTAAATCACACTTTAGAGATAGAATCGTCCACCATGCAATTTGTTTGATTCTTGAACCGATTTATGATAAGATATTCATTACCGACTGCTGTGCGAATAGGAAAGGAAAAGGCACTATTTACGCTCTAAAAAGATTTGATAAATTTAAGAGGAAAGTTTCTAAAAATGGCACTAAGATCGGTACGATTTCAAATAATGACGTTAGAGGTTATTGTTTGAAGGCAGATATTACACATTATTTTGAAGAAGTTGATCATGAAATTCTTCTCAAAATCCTTGCCAAGAAGGTAAACGATGCTGATGCTATGTGGCTTATCAAACAGATTGTAAAAAATTCCCCTTATGGTGATAAAAAGGGAATGCCTCTTGGTAATTTAACATCTCAATTCTTTGCAAACATTTACCTTAATGAGCTAGACTATTTTGTAAAACATAAATTAAAGGTTAAGTTTTATATGAGGTATGTAGACGATTTTATAATCTTGGATGAATCTAAAGAAAAACTATTTGAGTTCAAAGAGCAAATAAACAATTTTCTTAAAACAAATTTAAAAATAGAACTTCATCCTCAAAAATCAAGAATAATTCCATTGCTAAAGGGCGTTGATTTTGTAGGGTTTAGGAATTTTTATCATTATCGATTATTAAGGAAAAGAAATGTAAGAAGCATGGAACAGAAATTAAAATTCTTCAAGGAGGAAGGTATCCTATTTGGGTCTGTGTTTGATAGTTACAAGGGCTGGCAGGCTTACGCAAAATGGGGAAACACATACAAGGTTCGTAAAAAGATTAAAGAGGAAATTATCGATTCTGTTTGGAACAGAGTTTAGAAAGAGTTAAAACCTCTTAATTTCTAGCTGAATTATGGAAGAAGGACAGGGACTTTTGCAACGAGCAATGCGTTTACGAGAGCAGTCTGAAGAAATTGAAAAGCAGTTAGAGTTCGTGAGTGAACAGATTACCGAGTTACGGCAGTTTAGCGCGAATCTGGAGATTCTGAAAGAGAGCAAAGAAAAAGAGATGCTGGCAAATATCGGGAGAGGAGTGCACATGAAAGTTTCGCGGGCGGATGAGGAGAAGTTGTTTGTTGAGGTGGGGGCAGGGATTGTTGTGCGAAAAACTCCGAATGAGACGATAAGAGAGATTGAGAAACAGATTGGGAAGTTTCAGGAGGCGAAGATGCACTTAACTGCGCAGTTGCATGAACATGCTGAAGAATTCAGGAAGATGCTTAAGGAAGTTGAAGGAATTAAGTGATATCATGATGCTGATATTTTCGTGGGCTTAAGTTTTAGAAAACCTTATATATCTAAGGGCTCTTGGGGAAACATGACAGAAACAATCAATATGGAAAAAATGTATCGAGAAATTTTAGCTCTGAGGAAAGATGTCCATGACATAAAGGATCACATGGCGGACATAGATGTGATTATGACACCAGAAGAAGAAGCTCAATTAGAAGAAACTATTGAACTTCACAAACAAGGAAAAACTAAGAGACTTGAGGACTTAAAAAAAGAAATGAGTGACTGAAGATGTTTGATATTTTCTTAGGTCCTCAACCGGAAAGATTTCTTAAAAAAGCTGAAAAGGAGCTGAAGCAGAATCCATTTCCTTCGGAGATTGTAAGGGTTGTTGGCAGAAAAGAAAAAGCTTTTCGTGTTAGAGTTGGGAGATATAGAATACAATATTATGTTCTCCAAGACAAAAAGCAAATTGTCGTCTTCGATATTAACAAAAGAGAAAGGGCTTACGATTAAATTCGAATGCTTCTGCTCAGATTATCCGCAAGTTAAACTTTTCTTTTCTACCAAAAATTTTAACATCTTATTTATCTAAAAAATAGACTCGCTTTGATAAATTCTGAAACGTGCTTTAGTACAGTAATAGGATTTTCCGAATATAAACTGATTATGCAGACGGGGAAGCGGTTTTTCTGGATTTGAACAGTATGATTGCAATTACAAGAAGGGGCAGAGCGATGAAGAGAACCAGCCAGAGATAATTTTTATCTTCCTGCGGCGAGAGGCACTGTTCGTAATTCGGGCAGTTCGGGTCGCATTGTCCGGATTGGCAGAAGTTGTCGCCTTCCCGCGTGCAATCTTTTGCGCAGCTTACATGGTTTTCAGATGACTGGCAAACGCCGTCGCCGCATCTGTCTGTGAAAACTGCAAGAGAGGTTGTTGCCAGAATTTGGCTGTTGCGAGCGATTTCGAGAGTTTTTGCATTTTGGTTGAATGGTAACGTGACCGGTAAAGTTAGCTCCTCGCTGATGAGCGGTTTTTCTGAAATTTCCATTGCAGGGAATTCGATTATTGGCAGAGGAATTTCGGAAGAGTAGATGATGTTGTTATTTTCGTCGAGGAGATTTGCGGTGAAGTAACCATTGAGCGAGAGAATGCCTGCTTTTATGGGTTTGACTGTCGCGGGGGAAAGACTTATCTCGCCGTTGTTGTAATCCAGATTGACATAGAAGCTTTTCCATTGAGGATTGTTTGCATGCATCTGCGATTCTGCTTGTGTTCGTCTTTCAATTTGGTCTTTTAGAGCCAGTCGACTTACTTCGTTGAACGAGCCGAAAGAAACGTATCTCATTATAGAGTTAGGCGAAGGACGATAGAGATTGGGCGAAGTACATCCCTCGTAACAGTCTGTTGTTATACTCGCCCATTTCGGGCAACCAGCGACGTCGCAGTTAGGCATTTCCAGAATTGTTTCTTCCGGAATAGAGTAGTCAAAATAATCTGAGTAGACATATTCATCAGCCAGACCGCCGAACGAGTGGCCAAGCTCGTGAACAAGAGTTAAGCTGTTAAGATCGGATTTCGCGCATAGTTTTGTATAGAACGAAGCGGTGCCGCAGACTTTGTCAGAGTTGATTAAGACGATCAAACTGTCGTAATGACATTGAGATGCGGCGTCTACGACCCTTGCGTCGTTGCAACAGACCATTGTATTAACTCCGCGACAGCCGATCTCACATTCTAAATCCTGAATGGGCTCGACGAAAGAAAAAGATAAATCATCGAATTTGGATTTGAAAGGTTCAATCTCGAAAAGAGTGCCCTTGCCCAGAATTATTTTTCTTGCGTCTTCTTTGAAGTTTTCAATATTAGTGTAGCCGTAGGGAAGAATGAGGAAATTTATTTTTTCGTAGGCGGGCGAACCGATTAGAGCCTGGCATTTTGAGTCATGGATTGTAAATTCGGAGATGTAGTTTCCATTTGAGTCCTTAATTTTGTAAGTTCCGAGAGCGAAGTTTTGCGAGTCCAGCACTGCTCCGAATTTACCGTCGTTTGCTGCGCCGTCCTGATGCTGGCCGTCGTCGTAAAGAGTTAAGGGAATTTCCTGGCCATTTCCTTCGATAATTACTGCAATATCCTGAGTGGATTGTCTTGGGCGTATGTCTGCGATGACTGCGAATATGGTGCCTTCCTGAGAAGTTGATGGAGTGACCGTTAAGTCGATTCTTGTGCTTTGGGCGACAATGTCGTCTTGGTAGGGGGATGGGAGGTCTGTTTCTATTATATCTCGGCTGAATACGGTGAGGTTAAGTAAGAAGATTGTTCCGAGGATTATGGCGAAGATGGAGAGCCCTATGATGACGAGTTGGGTGATGGAAAGGTTGAATGCCATGATTTTAGAAGAAGGCCAAATCTTTTATATCTTTTGAAAACTATTTGACAAACTCTACGTTGTCTTGTTCCTGAAATTCTTTGTCGCCTGTCAGGAATTTAATTCCAAGTTCTTTTGCCTGAAAGTAAGAAATGCAATCTGTCATAGACATTTTTCTTTTTTTATTGCTGTAGCGAAATTTCATTGCTTGTTTGATAACTTCGGCCGATAGTTTTGTTATTGCTGGTTCGATTTCGTTTAGATATTCATCCATGTTTTTTACATTTGCTTTTATTAACTGATAACAAAATTCTGAGAAGATAAAGTCGTTTATTATCATGTCGCTATCTAAATATTTTCTGTAATTGGGGTTCTTGTTGAGTAATTCTACCAGAGCATACGTGTCGTAAACGAATCTTTCAGTCATTGTAGAGTTCTTCGTCCATCTCATTCATTAGTTCTTCTGTCGGCTTTGAAAATTTGTGGGCGCCGAACAGTTTGTGAAGATTTGGTTTTTCTTTTTTGAAAAGAATTGTTACTTCATCGCCTTCTTTTGCGGAAGATTGCTCTATTGCTTTTTGAGGTATGACTATTCCGAAGGAGTTCCCCCATTTGCGCAGTCTTGTGTTAATTTCTATCATGTATAAACAATATAATTTAGGTATATAAGGTTTTCTTATGGGTTTTAAGAGTATTTGATTTTTTCCCATGCGAAAATTGGCATTGAGACGACCTCTATCACGTTGTCAATGTAATTATCACGGATTTGGGAGACTAGTTCGTAGAATTCTTCTAATGATTTTGAGTAACACCTGAAATCGATATCGGCGTAACCGATGCATTTTGAGATGCTTTCCACGCTGCCTTTCTGGTTGAGGAAATTTTTTATGGAGAAGTTGGAAGTTTGGGAGATTCGAAAGAGTTAAATTGAAATTAGTCAAAACATTCGAGTCAGTGAAAAATAAACATTAACTCCCAAGTGACAACAAAACCGAAAGATTTAAATATTATTAATTTCATGAAAAAGTATGACATACGAAGCACGAAGAATTGGACGTGTTGAAGGGCTTGGTGAAATTTATCAAGTAGCTGCGCCCTTGGACGAGCAACTTGCGGCTTTTGCTAAAGTTGGAATAGGTTCGCTTGCCGAGCCGGATGAAGTGGCGCGAATTAGATTGGCAAATCTTTCTAATGATTCTTCAAGGACAAATGTTGCATCAATTGCAGTTAGAGATAAAAAGACAATTCTTGTAAGAGGAGCGTTGAATCCGCTAAGAAATCCGATAATGGCTGCTGCGGCTGTGATGGCGCATAGAAAAGGGGATCATTTTGAAATGAACTCGAAAATTTATGAGGCTGCTGAGGCGGTTGCTAAGGAACAAGACGGCATGGCTCCTGAAGACAGGGACGCGATTTTCGTTTCCCAGAAAGGAGATTTTAATTTAACACCAAAACATGACGAATCTAGATTTATGTTGGGAAAACAAAATGTTCCTTATTTTGAGCAGAAAACTACCGGAGGGATTCCGTTTTATGGTCTTTCAGCAAAATCTAAGGATGTTGCTGTTGTAAACTATACGTGGTTTGACGATCCTCAGTGCGGTTCTATGCTCGACTGCAGGTACGGGGACTTGGACTACGACAGCCATGCGTTCGGGGTGTTACGTTCGGGCGAAGCAGAACTTTTAGAAAGAATGCGAAGAGGAAATTAGGTTCAAGTTAACCTAAGAACTCATCGTTAATTCTGATTGGCGAAAGAGTTAAAAGCCCTCAATTTCTCGCTTAAATATGGAGCAGGACTTTTTGCATAGGGCGATGTTTCTGAAAGAACATTCGGAGGAAATTGAAAAAAAGATAGATTTTATTGGCGAGCAGATTTCTGAATTGCAGCGTTTAGTTCAGGGCTGGATGTTTTGAGGGAGAGTGAAGAGAGGGAAATTCTCGCGCCTATTGGAAAAGGGGGTTTACATGAAGGCGAGATTTGAAGACGAGAAAAAACTTTTTGTTGAAGTCGGCGCGGGCGTCGTTGTCCGCAAAACGCCGGAAGAAGCGCAGGAAGTTATTAAAAAACAAATTCAGAGATTTCATGAAGTAAAAATGCATTTGACTGCGCAGCTTCACGAATATGCCGAAGAGTTTAGAAGAATGGTCGGGAAATTGAGAAGGAAAAGAGTAAAAGTTAATAAGTGTTAGTTCTTTTTGTTTTGAGAAGATGGTGAGCGAGAAACAACTTGGTGATATTGCAAACATCCTGCGACGCGACGTAGCAGAAATGACCACGGCAGCTGGAAGCTCCTTTCTCAATTCCGCAAAACTTAAATATTGTGAATCCAATAGAGTTATTGTTTAAACAATAATAAGAAGATGCTCAAAGAAACAGAACTAAGGATATTATGTAGTTTTTTTCCAGAAGGTAAAGAGATAACCCTAAAACAAATTATGGAAAGAACGGCTTTGACTTACGAGCCAGTTTATCGAAATATAAAGGGACTTGAAAAAGAAAGAATAATCCTATCTAAGCAATTTGGAAAAACTCTCGTTTATTCATTAAACTTTGAAAAAGAAGAAGTAAAAACCGCTTTCTTTTTTTATTCTAAAAATCGACTGAAAGAGTTTTCAGATAAACACAGATTAATTTTTAATGCTCTCTCAAAATTAAAAAACGAAAATATTGATTTTCTTGCGGTCTTCGGTAGTTATGCAAAAGGAAACCAAAGAAAAAATAGCGATATTGACGTGCTTTGTGTAAGCTCCGATAAAAATGCAGATGAACATGAGTTGAAAAGTCTAAAATATTTTACCGATTCTGAATTCGCTCCAGTGGTTATGCCCAAATCAGAGTTTAAAAAAATAAAAGAAGAAAACGACATCTTTTGGGAGGACTTAGTTAAATTTGGAGTAATATTTAAGGGCTATGAACTATTTTATTCAGAGGCATACCTAAAATGAAAAAACAAATAGAGTTTTTCCTTGACAAAGAACAATTAATCAAAGACAAAAGCGCGATAGTTTTAGCCGAAAAATATCTGGAAAAAGCTAAGAAAAATTACCTAACCACCCAACTACTCTCGGAGATGGACAAAAACACCAAGGTAAGGGAAATCCTAAATATTCCAAAAGATTACGACCCAAATGAATGGGTAGTCATAACAAGTTATTACGCAATGTACACTTCTGCTTTAGCTTTGCTGGCTAAAATTGGTTTTAGGAGCAAGAATCATACAGCAACACTTTTAGTTTTGGAAGAGTTCTTTGTTAAAAAGAAATTAATGGACTCTAATTTATTATTGACATTGAGAAATGCCCTTTTCCAGAAAGAAGAAATAGAGAAACTCTCTGAGGCGAGGCACCAAAGAGAAATAGCGCAATACAGCATAACGAAACAAACCACCAAAGACATCGCAGAAAAAATAAAGAAAGATGCTCATGATTTTATTAACAAAGTTGAGTTAATATTGATGCAAAAATGATAAACACAAAACAACTTAGAGATATTGCAAACGTTCTTCGTAGAGACGTCGCGGAAATGACCACGGCAGCGGGAAGCGGGCATCCTTCGTCGTGCTTTTCGTGTGCTGAAATTGTGTCTGCGCTTTTTTTCAAAGTTATGAAATATGATATTCACGATGCGGAGAATCCGGATAATGACGAGTTTATTTTGAGCAAGGGGCATGCGGCGCCGATTTTGTATTCGACTTTGTTTCATGCCGGCTGTATAAAAAATGATTTGATGAAATTGAGGAAACTGGAAAGCGCGCTTGAGGGGCATCCTACTCCGCAGTTGAAGTGGGTGAAGGTGGCGACGGGTTCGCTTGGACAAGGATTGAGTGTTGGAGTTGGATTTGCCTTGGCTGGCAGATTACAAGGCAGGAAGTTTAGAACTTATGTTTTAGTTGGAGACAGCGAGATGGCTGAAGGCTCGAATTATGAAGCGATGCAGATTGCGGCACATTACAAGCTGAATAGTTTATGCGCGATTGTGGATGTGAACCGGCTTGGGCAAAGAGGCGAGACGATGCACGGATGGAAAACTTCGGATTATAAACAGAAGTTTGAGGCATTTGGCTGGGAGGCGAGGGTTGTTGATGGGCATGACGTTGGTGAAATATGCAGTGCCCTTGAGGCGAGCAGGAATAGTAATAAGCCATTGGCCATAATTGCAATGACTGTTAAGGGAAAAGGAGTTTCGTTTATGGAAAACAAGGAAGGGTGGCACGGTAGAGCGATGAACGAAGAAGAGCTTGAAAAGGCATTGAAGGAGATTCCTGAGACGAGGATGCCGAAGATAAAGATTGCCAAGCCGGAGAAGATTAAAGTTAGAGATAAGACTGAAAAGGCGGCTAGTGCGGTTTATGAGATTGGGGCGAGAGTTGCGGCGAGGGAAGCATACGGGAGAGCTTTGGCGAGAGTTGCGGCGAGTGATTCGAGAGTGATTGCGGTTGATGCAGAGGTTTCAAATTCGACTTATGCCAAGGAAGTGAAGGAAGAAAGCCCGGAGAGATTTGTTGAGGCATTTATTGCGGAGCAGAATCTTGTCGGGATGTGTCTTGGGATGAGCAAGAAGGGGATGAATGTTTTTGGCTCGACGTTTGGGGCGTTTTTGTCGCGAGCGCACGACCAGATAAGAATGAGCGCTTTATCCTCGGCAAATTTTACACTTTGCGGTTCGCACGCTGGAGTTTCGATTGGAGAAGATGGGGCATCGCAAATGGCTTTGGAGGATATTGCGATGTTTAGGGCATTGCCGAATTCGATTGTTTTGTATCCGAGCGATGCGACTTCGACGGAGAAATTAGTTTTTTTGAGTTCGAAATTAAAAGGATTGAAGTATATCAGAACAACGAGAGGGAAAACGCCTGTCATTTATTCTAGTAAAGAAGAGTTTAAGCTTGGAGATTTTAAAATTTTGAAACAAAGTGGGAAGGACAAGGTGGTTTTGGCGGGGGCGGGAATAACTTTGCACGAATGTTTGAAGGCATGGAAGATTTTATCAGAGGGCGGGATTGAGAGCGCGGTCGTGGATTTGTATTGCGTGAAACCGTTTGACGGAAAGAAGTTTGCGTCGTTTGTGGAGGCGCATGGGGGGCGGGTTGTGGCGGTGGAAGACCATTACGCGGAGGGAGGAATTGGGGAGATGCTTGCCTCTGAGTTGAAGAATTCCGGAATTAAGATTGAGCATTTATCTGTAAAAGAAATTCCGCATTCAGGGAAGCCGGAAGAACTTTTGAAAAGATACAGGATTGATTGCGAGGCGATTGTGAAAGCTGCGGAATTTCAAAAAAGTTAGGTACCCATATCTTTTTGCGCAAGGATTATCTTGAAGTCTCTTGGTTGGTGTACATTCCGATAACGTGCAAGGACTGCCTATCTGAAGTTTGGCATTCTTCTATTCGAATTTCTTCGGTTTCTTTTCGATATAGTCAGGAAATTACTATAAACATTGCTATAATAACATTTAAAAAAAGGCTTTTTCTAGTTAAGGGATGAAAAAGAGTTTGATAAGTTTGGCTTTGGTTGTTGTCATGGTTTTAGGACTCCAATTTGTAAGCGCAGATCTGCCAATTGTAAACTGCAGGCCAACGATTAGCATTATCAATCAAGACCCTTTTCCGGCTAATCCTAATGAATATGTCAGAATTGTTTTTCAGATAGATGGGTTGAATAATCCAAACTGCGAGAAAGTTTCTTTTGAGTTACAGGAGGGCTTTCCTTTTTCGTTCGATCCAAACGAAGTCAGAACATATGAGTTTCTTGGCTCAGTCTATGCGAGAAACTTCAAGTCGAGCGCAACTTTGCCATACAAGCTTAGAGTAGACAGGGACGCGATTGACGGAGATAACGAGATAGAAGGAATATTGAAGTATGTTGCCTCGGACGGCAGCGTAGTTTCAACAATCGAGAAATTCAATATCAATGTCAAGGGTGTCAAAGTAGATTTTGAGATATCAGTAAGGGACTTTGATGCCAAAACAAATACATTGACATTTGAAATATTGAATATCGGGGAGGATGACGTTGTCGCGCTGACTGTTGACGTTCCTAGGCAGGAGAACGCTGTCGTGAAGGGAGCAAACAGGAATATTATCGGAGATTTGGACGCGAATGACGACACGACATTCAAGTTTGAAGTGGCGCCTAAAGATGGAGAGATAACTCTAAGCATTTCTTATACGGATTCGATAAAAGAAAGAAGGCATATGGAAAAGAAAGTTTATTATGATTCTTCTTACTTTAATGGAAGAAAAGCAGATGAAGCTCAGAAGCAATCAGCCTATTACTATTTGTTCTGGCTGTTGATATTATTGATTATTGCGTGGTGGCTGAGGGGGTGGTGGAAGAGGAGAAAGAGACGGCAGAAAGAAAGGGAAGAGAGACGACGATAATTATTCTGAATAAGTGTAAGACAGTTTATTATACTCTTCTGTTTCGTAAGTACATATTCCTTCTTTGTGATAAAGAACAAAATATTTAATTCCGCAATCGAGAGCAGATTTGCTGCAAATTGTGCAGTAGGGCTTTCCTGCAATGGTTATTTTGCCATCATTGTCTAAGCGAATAAAATACAGAGTTGAACCTTTTATTTTTTGAGGAGAGTTTCTTAGGGCATCAAAAATTGCTCTTTGTTCCGCATGAATACAGCAGGTTTTGTCAGTTATTTTTTTATGCAAAGAGTTTTTGTCACGAGAACAGCACCTTTGGCTTTCAAGACCGGCCGGAGGAGAGTTATATCCTTTTCCGATGATTTCTCCATCGTTTACTATAATTGAGCCGCAACGATCTCTTTTGCAAGTTGATTTTCCTGCTTCCCTTATTGCTGCTTCGATAAATTTCTTGACGTCTTGTTTTGATTTATTCATATCTCAACGCATCCACTGGTTTGATTTTTGTGGCTTGCCAAGCAGGCCAGGCGCCGGAAATTGCACCTGTAAGGGTTGCGAAAACTATGCACCCGATAAACAAAGTGGCTGAAAAATGCGGCGAGAGGAAGCCCCAGCCCAGATTGCCCAAGATAACACCTAGTAGGTGACTTAAGCCCCATCCGAGCAAAGTTCCCAAGATTCCGGCGATGAAACCGAGAAATGCGGACTCAAACAGGAAAATCTTGAAAATCTCCGAGTTTGTTGCGCCGACCGATTTCATTATACCTATTTCTTTTATTCTTTCCAGAACAGAGGTGACCATCGTGTTTGCAGTGTTCACGGCAGAGACAACCACAGAGATTAACGCGATCAGAATTACAAACGCAATAATCAAGCTGAGCGCAGTCTCAAATGATTCGATCAAATCTTCGAAAGACTGGACGTAAAAATCTTCCTGACCTTCCTTAAGCCCTCTTT
Organism: Candidatus Pacearchaeota archaeon UBA73; assembly: GCA_002496015.1. Taxonomy (GTDB): domain Archaea; phylum Nanobdellota; class Nanobdellia; order Pacearchaeales; family GW2011-AR1; genus UBA73. Next base: position 126,554 of record DAIF01000002.1, read on the forward strand.
CTTTTCTCAGTTCCTTTTCAATCCGAGCTATTGTCTCGGGGAGGTCATTTATATCAACTCTTGCAATTATCAAGCCGTAAGAGAGATTTTCTGAACCATAAAGGTCTTCCATAAAGTCAGTTGTTACGTAAATCTGTGAGTCGTCAGGCGGGGTGCCGATTTCAGTCAGGAATCCCACCACTTCGATTTTCTTTCCGTCAACTTCTATTTTGTTACCGAGTGAATAAGGTTCGGGAAATACCTTGTCGGGAATCAGATAGCTATGTCCTAACAGGATGCTGTTTTTTTCTTTTGGCCTCAACCAACGTCCCTCTTCTATATCCACGTCAGCCATCTCAAATACCATGGAACTGTCAGGATCGTAGCTCGTTATGAAAGTGTAAACTATTTTGTTCTTTTGCTTGACCTGAGCTGCTTGAAAGTATGAACCAGTGACTTCGTACACACCGGTGGTTCGTCGTATTACTTCAATGTCCTTGTCGGTTAATTTGAATGTGCTGTCCAAACCAGTGACAGAAAGCCCTCTTGGCTGGATTAAGACCTTGTCCACGGAGGAGCCGGTAGTGAAAGAATTTGTATAATCGTAGAGTCCCCAACCGAAGCTGATGAAAATGAATATAGCAGTTATACCGACGAAGATAGAGAGGATTGTCAGGAAACTTCTGCCCCTGCTCTTCCAGAGATTTTTCAGAGAGTAGTTTATTAGTTCAATGCTTATCATCTTAACTCCTCAACGCCTCCACAGGATGTTGGTGCGCGGCGCGCAAGGCAGGGATGATGCCAGCGAGTCCGCCCAGAAAAAAGCTGCCCAGTATTGGTCCAACGATAATGTAGGCGCTAATTTGAGGGGGGATCGAAGAGCCAATATAACTACCTATGCCAATCGTGCCGAGGTATCCGATGGAGATGCCTGCAAGAACTCCAAGAATTCCGCCAGTCAGCCCTAAAAGACCGGATTCTATAAGAAAAATGGTAAATATGTGAGAGTTTCTGGCACCTATTGCTTTCATGACTCCAATGTCCTTTCTCCTTTCGTAAACCGAAGTCGTCATTGTGTTGGCGATTCCAATTGTACCGACGAGAATTGAAATCGCAGCAATCAAGAAAATAAATATATTAACCCCTCCAAGGATACTATTAATCTGATCCAATGCTGCCTGCGGTGTCGAGACTTCGAAATCTTCCTCGCCTCTTTTGACGTCCCGCCTTTCCCTCATTAAATCTTCTATTTCATCTCTTGCATAATCCATTTCATCCTTGTTTTTTATCTGAACTGCTATTATGTCAACAGCTTCCCCAAAATCTAAAAGGTCTTTCATCGGTTTTTCGTTCATCAGCACAACATTATCCAAAATAAAACTGCCTTTCTTTTTCATTATGCCTGCGACTCTGAAGCTTTCGTCGTTTATCAGGACTTTATCTCCGGGAACGACTTCCTTGTCTAATCCTACCTTGTCAACGTAAAAATTATACCCGAGGACAACTTGTCTGTCGTCGCCGTCATCGAGCAACCGCCCGGCTTCCACTTCTGCTTCCATGGAATCATAGACGAACTGCCTGCCGTCGTCGTCCGGCACGTTAGCAATATAACCAAAAACTGTCTTATCATTAAACTCCAGCTTCCCTGTACGAATGTTTCTCCGAATGGCTCTTTCGACTATGTTAAGCCTACTAATTGCCTCGACGTCGCCTTCAACCAGTGGCCTGACTGCTCCGGATCCTGGCGGGCCGTAGTTGTTCAGACCGCCGGCTTGGACAGTGATTACTTCTGTTGAACTTATTCCGAACTGCGCATTTATTGCCCCCTTGAGGCCGCTGCTCAGAGAAATCAGAGATACGACTGCCGCAATTCCGATGAATATGCCCAAGACTGTCAGCCAAGAGCGAATCCCTCTTTTTCGCACGTTTTTTAAAGCTAGTCTGAAATAATCAATTAGCATAGGATTAATAGAGAATCAGGGCTTTTAGGTTTTTGCTTTATGGTGTTTATGAATATCCCAATTTTTCCACTTGCCGTGGATTTTCCTTGTGACCTTATCTATCTTGCCATCTACCAACCAGTAAATCGTTTTGGCGTGGGCGAGGGCTTTGTCCGGGTCGTGCGTGACCATTATAATCGTTTTGCCTTCTTTTTCATTCATCTTTTCCAGAAAATCCATGACGATATTTCCGGTTTTTGTGTCGAGGTTGCCGGTCGGCTCGTCCGCAAGGATTACTTCGGGGTTGTTCGCTAAGGCGCGAGCTATCGCTACTCTCTGCTGCTGACCTCCGGAAAGTTGATTTGGGTAATGATCCATGCGGTCGTCGAGTTCGACAAGTCTAAGGAGTTCTTCAGCCCGATCTTCCCTATCGGATTTGTCTGCTTTCTGGAAAAGCATTGGCAGCATAACGTTTTCTTTTGCAGTTAGGTTGTTGATTAAGTTGAAGCTTTGAAATATGAAACCTATTTTTTTGCCTCGGATTTGAGCAAGTTCGGACTCGCCGAGATGTTCTATGTCCTTTCCGTCGAGGTAGATTTCTCCTTTTGTTGCGAGGTCTAATGAACCGACAAGATTCATCGCAGTAGATTTTCCGCTCCCAGACGGGCCCATTATAGCGACGAAATCGCCTTTTTCGATTTTTATTGAGACGCCATCTACTGCTTTAACGGTTTCTTCGCCCATGTGATAGTGCTTTTTTACGTTATCCAGCTCTATTAACAAATCAGGTGTCATGGGTTAATAGAGTAAAGAGAGATTAAAAAGATGTTGTTTTCGCTGCTTAGGAGTTATCTACTCGGATTTCTAAGGGAGAGGGTTGGGTGGCTGGCGGCAAGGTTACAAGAACCTTACTTTCTTCTTTTTGAAAAAAAGGTTTTACGCAAAGATAAGACATGCTAATTGCAGAATAGGCAAACCCTGCCAAAGCGCTCACTGCAAAAATTGTTCTGGCTGTGTTGTAAAAAGATTGTGAATTCATCAGGATACATTTTAGATTGGGTTTAAAAACTATTCGGAGTTAAAACTTGTGAGTTCCTTGTAAGTTTCTTTTGGATTTTTAGATTCGGAGATATAAGAGCCTGAGTTGACCGCATTCACTTCTAGCTTGACTAATCTTTTTATGACCTCTGGTGTGGCGCCACCGTCGACTTGTATTGGAATTTTTTTGTTATGGGAGCGAAGTTGCGCGATTTTTTTGTAGACGTCTGGGATGAAAGATTGGTGCTCTCTGCCCGGATTGACACCCATGAATAAAATTCCGTTAACTTTTTCGACGAAAGGGAGAATTTTAGACAGAGGTGTTTCCGGGTTGAGGGCGATGAAAACCTCCATTTTTTGAGACTTAATCAAAGAAATTGTTTTTTCAATCATTTTGTCTTTGTTGTAAGACTCGATGTGAAAGATTATTTTTGCGAAGCCCTTTTGTTTTATTGATTTGATGTCGCGGATTGGATTTTTTACCATTAAGTGGGCTTCGAAATTGTGCTTGAGACGCGACAGATTTGGGATTTGATTTAATGCTACGGATTTTGCCGGAACGAATTTGCCGTCCATAAAATCAATTTGAAGACTTTTTGAGATTGGAAGAAGTTTTTCAAATTGTTCTGTGAATTCTTTTTTGTTGTGCGCGAAAATTGTCGGGATGATTTTCATTTTTCAATCTTCCTTATGCGACGTCTGTGTCTCGGCTCTCCTGAAAATTGGGAGTTGAGCCAGAGATCGACTGCTTTAATTGCTTGTTTTTCTGTGAGAAAGCGTGCGCCGAGGGAGAGAATGTTTGAATTGTTGTGCTGTTTTGAAAGTTGGATGATTTTGGGATTGAAAGAGTAGATAACTGCGGCACGGATGCCTTTTATTTTATTAGCAGCGATGGCTTCGCCCTGACCGGAGCCGCCCAGAACAATTCCTAGAGAATTTGGGGTTTGCGCGACTTTTTTTGCGCACGGGATTATGAAATCAGGATAATCGTCTTTGGGGGTATAGTAAAAAGATCCGCAATCGAAAATCGCATTACCATTTAGGATTAGGTAATCCTTGATTTTTTCTTTTAGTTCGAATCCTGCGTGGTCTGAAGCTAGGAAGATTATCTTCTCTTTCATTAAGAATTAAGCATACAAAACTATTTAAGTTTAATTTATGATTAACGAGTATCAGAGGTGAGAGATGTTAGAAATGTTGATTAATCCCAAGAAAGCCGAGAGGCGACCGTGGGAGATGTTTTTTGTCGGGACATTTTACGCTAGTCTTGCTGTGCTTTTGGTAAATTGGGTATTTGCACAAGATGCAGTGTTAAGTCAGAGAGCGGGCATTCTGGTAGTTTTGTTTACGGTGTTATTCTCCATGCCATTCATATATTATACAATAAGATTAGAAGAGAAAAAAATTGCGAAAATGTCCGGAAGCTGGCAATTACTAAAAGAGCATAGACATGCGATTTATGCGTTTATGTGGCTGTTCCTAGGCTTTACGATTGCTTTTGCTTTTTGGTACAGCATCCTTCCTACGACGCAAAGTTTCCGAGAACAGATCGAAACATATTGCATGATTAATAGGCCGGGGAATTTTGATGAATGTGTAAAACAATATGGAATAAAGGATGCGGCGCAGATAACACCATTTCTAACGAACACTGAAAGGCTGTTTCTGATTTTTACAAATAATATGTATGTTCTCTTATTTACCTTGGTTTTCTCTCTGATTTTTGGTGCGGGCGTGATTTTTATATTGGCATGGAATGCGAGCGTGATTGGCGCGGCAATCGGGATATTCACAGATTACCAACTTTCCGCGCTGCCTTTGGGGATCCTAAGATTTTTTATACATGGAGTTTTTGAGATAGGATCGTATTTTGTGATTGCTCTCGCGGGAGGCATGATTTCTGTAGCTGTTATCCGGCATGAAACCGGAACTGAAAAGTTCTGGAGCGTGCTGCAAGACTCGCTTAATCTAATTATCCTTTCAGTGATAGTTCTGTTTGTTGCTGCTTTGATAGAGGTGTTTGTTACACCCGCATTGTTCAGCCCATAAATAAGTTTATATAAACTTAATTTTATCAGATAGGGGACTGACATGGAAGAGAGTGAACTGATCAAACAAAGAAAAAAGAAACTTTTTAGTTTTTTCAGCAAGAACTATAGCTGGATAAGTTATGTTGTCCTGGCAGTTCTTGTATGGAGTGCGGTCAAGGTCAGAACCTCCAACCTTGGAGGATTAAAGGACATAACCACTGGAGGATGGACTCTCGGGCCAGATTTGGACCCTTTTCTGTTCCTGAGATGGACGCAATATATCGTCGAGTATGGAAGCATGATGGTGCATGATGCAATGAGGTATGTTCCGCTAGGGTTTAACCCTGCCCAAGAGTTGGTGCTGCATTCTCATATGATAGCATGGTTTCATTATATTGCGGTTTTCTTTGGTGTGGATTCTGTGACACATTCTGCTGTTTTGTATCCGGCTTTTATGTTTGGGTTTGCGATGATTGCATTCTTTCTGTTTACCAAGAAGGTATTTGCAAAAAGTTTGGGAGAGATGCAAGCCAGCATAATTGCAATTGTGTCAACCTTCTTTTTGTCAGTGTTTACGGTGCTGCTGCCGAGGACTATCGCGGGAATCCCTGAAAAAGAGGCGGGGGCATTGCCGTTTATGTTTTTAGCGTTTTATTTTTTCCTCGTGGCTTGGGATGCAAAAAGAAAATATCCAGGGTATGTTTTTGGGATTCTTGCAGGCATTTCAACCGGGGTGATGAGTCTGATTTGGGGAGGGCACATCTATGTTTACAGCACTATCGCGGCAGCAGTTTTTATTGCTTTTATTTTTGGTAAGATTGACAGGAACAAAACTATGGTGTACGGGCTTTGGTTGTTCTTTGCGATAGGATCATTGCTCTTTTTCTCTGAGAGGTTCAGCTTCTCAGGACTTGTCGGTTCCGTCTTTACAGGCGGGGCGATATTGGTTTTTGGCATCATAATCATCGACATGGTGCTGTTTAAGACTTCGATTAAAAATAGAGTGAATAAGACTTTTCTCGGGAAGTTGCCCCATTTTGTATCATCGCTAATGGTTACTCTTGTTGTCGGATTGATTTTTGTAAGTGTTTTATTCGGACCCGGATTTATTTTTAACAAAGCCGGAGAGATAAAAGATATCTTAGTCTCCCCAGTTACGGACAGACTGGGCGTGACAGTTGCGGAAAACAGGCAACCTTATTTCAACGAGTGGGAGTCAAGTTTCGGGCCGCATGTGAAGGAAGTTGCATTGACTTTTTGGCTGTTCTTTTTTGGCTCAGTGCATTTATTTTATTTTGCAATGCAATCTTTCAAAAAAGAGCGGCTGAAGATTACGCTGGCTTATGCTCTATTTTTAGCTTGTTTGATATTCAGCAGATACACTGAGTCCGGAACACTGAATGGAACAAACGGAGTGAGTTTATTTGTTTATGCCATTGGACCGATTGTATTTTTAGCTACAATGGGATATTATTACTACAAATATTCAAAGAGCGAAGAAGGCAGAGACAAATTTAAGTCAGTGGAGTTTAGTGCGGTTTTTGTTTTGGCATTTTTTATTATTAGTTTGATTTCTGCTAGAAGCGCGGTCAGATTGATAATGATGCTTGCTCCTCCGGCAGCAATTATGATCGGATATTTTGCAGTCGCTCCAGCGTTTAAACTGAAGAAAGTTAAGGATTCTTTCTGGAGGATAGTTTATGGAGGGATAGTAATCATTATTTTGCTGGCAACAATCTTCTCAGGATATGCTTATTACAATACTACGAAGACTGCTGCTCAGTCATACGTTCCTTCGATGTACACCCAGCAATGGCAGAAGGCGATGGCTTGGGTTAGAGCTGAGACGCCGCAAGACGCGGTGTTCGGACATTGGTGGGATTATGGATATTGGGTGCAAAGCATTGGGGAGAGGGCGACAGTGTTAGATGGCGGGAACGCTAAGCCCTATTGGAACCACATGATGGGACGTTATGCTTTAACAGGACCAGACGAACGCCAAGCATTGGAATTTTTGTACGCGCATGAAACAACGCACTTCCTAATAGACTCGACGGATATAGGAAAGTATTCTGCTTTTTCCAGTATAGGGAGCGACGCAAATTACGACAGAGCAAGTTCTATTCCGGCCTTTTTGAGAGATGATTCGCAAGTGCAGGAACGTAAAAACTCTACTGCATTTGTCTATACGGGTGGTGTCGGTTTAGACGGAGATATTATATATGATAATAATGGAACCCGAATATTCCTGCCGGCGGGGCAGGCAGGCCTTGGCGCAATATTGATTGAGAAAAATCAAGCGGATGAAGTCATAAGCAGTCCACAAGGGATTTTTGTTTACCAAGGGAGACAGTACAACCTGCCGTTCAGATATGTTTATGATGGAGAATTCAAGGACTTCGGATTTGGCGTTGAAGCAGGGATTTTCCTGATGCCCCGCGCAGACCAAATCGGGAATAACGTGAATATAATACAGGATGGGGCGCTGCTTTACTTAAGCGGCAGAACTGTCAAGTCCCAGCTTGCGCGGCTTTATCTATATAAATTAGAAACTGACTCATTCAGATTAGTCCACACGGAAGATGATTTTCTAGTGGATTCAATGAAAATGCAAGGAGCGGTAATCGAGAACGACCTTATTTATTTCCAGGGTGTGAGGGGGCCGATAAGGATATGGGAAATCAATTATCCTGAAGATATTCAATTCAAAGAAGAATATCTAAGCGAAGACTGGCCGATTGAGATAAAGAAAGTTTAATTTTTCACAGACCTTAGCGAGATAAGTTTATATATGTGAAATTTATTCCATAAGAATTGAACATGAGACTCTCAGTAATATTTGTTGATAAATTTTATGTCGCAGGGAGAATTTATGGTAAATAATATACTCTTTATTCCGGTGCTGGCAAGTTTTTTTGTGACACTCTTCTTGGTGAGGCCGTGGATAAGGAGGGCGAGTAACGCGGGTTTGACTGGCAAGGATATAAATAAATTAGATGGAAAAGAGATTGCTGAGGCAGGAGGGGTTGGTGTTGTACTTGGGTTTGCCTTGGGCGTATTAGTTTACATCGCGATAAACACTTTTTTATTTGACCGAACAGATAATTTTATCGAAATATTTGCTCTTATGAGCTGTATATTCTTCATTGCGTTTATATCATTCACCGACGACATTCTCGGTTGGAAGATTGGACTGAGGAGAAGGACCAGAATTGTGTTAGTCGCTTTTGCTACAATCCCTCTAATTGCAATAAAAGCGGGAACAAGCACGATTGGCCTGCCTTTTGTCGGAGGAATAGATGTTGGATTGGTTTATCCCCTGATATTAATCCCTTTGGGAATCGTGGGTGCAACGACGACCTATAATTTCCTGGCAGGATTTAATGGGCTTGAAACAGGCTTGGGAATAATTTTTCTTTCTGCGATGGCAATAGTAGCTTACATGACAGGCAGTCCGTGGCTGGCGTTAATCGCGCTCTGCATGGTTTCTTCGTTAATCGCATTTATGATTTTTAATTTTAACCCGGCCGTTGTTTTTCCAGGAGATTCTCTGACGTATCCGATTGGATGCCTTATCGCAATTATGGCAATTCTCGGGAATTTTGAGAAGATTGCGGTGTTCTTCTTTATACCATTCATAATCGAATTTTTTCTGAAGGCGCGCGGCAAATTTGAGAAGCAGAGTTATGGCAAGCCGAAAAAAGACGGCTCGCTTGAACTCAGATATGACAAGTTGTATAGCCTGAACCATGTCGCAATTTGGGCGATGAAAAGAATGAAGGTCAAACCAACTGAGACAAAAGTGGTGCTATCTATCTGGCTTTTCCAGATTTTAGTTATCCTGATAGGATTTATTATTTTCTGGGGAGGATTGGGGTAATGCGATTTAACAGAGAATTGCTAAAGGGTAGCGCGATTCTTCTGATTTGTTTTGGGGCGTTTAATGTTTTTAATCTTTTATTCCATTTGGTGATGGCAAGAACGCTGTCGGTCGCGGAATATGGAATCTTGGCTACTCTTTTTTCGTTGATATACATAACCGGCGTCTTTTCAGAGTCTATCCAGACAGTGATCACCAAATATTCTTCTGATGAGCAGAAGAAGTCCAGAATAAAAAATATTTTTTTTAGGGCTGGAAGAAAAGCTGTTTTTCTTGGGGCAGGTTTTTATGTGGCTTATTTAGGTATTGCGATATTGTTAAGCAACCTGCTTGATATAAAGTATGCGCTTCTTGCAATTAATGGGATAGTCGTGCTGTTTGCTTTCATTCTACCGGTTGTTCGAGGCATCATGCAGGGAAAAAAAAGATTTTACGCTCTTGGGACGAGCGTCGTCTCTGAATCAGTGTTTAAATTGGTGCTTTCTCTGACACTTGTGTTCTTAGGATTTGGCATCTATGGGGCGGTCTGGGGCGTTGTCATCTCATCCGGGCTAGCACTTATGCTGTCCCTCTTCTTAATAAGGGATTTTGTTAGTGTGAATGAAGAGATAGGAGAGTTTGATGGAATCTATTCGTATGCTAAGCCAACTTTTATTGTGACTCTGGCGCTGGTATTAGTTTGTAGTATTGATGTTATAATCGCGCGGATGGTTTTCACGCCCGAAGTTGCGGGAAGTTATGCGATTGCGTCAGTTCTTGGCAAGATAATTTTCTGGGGCACTGCTCCGGTAAGCAAAGCAATGTTTCCTATCTCGTCTGAACAGCATACAAAAACGGGAAGGGGGATTTTTTATAATTCTGCTTTGATTGTCGGGGCGCTTATTTGCGCGGGGCTCGTCATTTATTCCGCATTTCCGGAGATTGTTGTCAGAATATTTTCCGGGGAGAATCTCCCAGAATCTGCTTCTATTCTGCTTTATCTCGGGCTGGGGAATGCAATTCTGGCTCTCTCCAATTTGGCTCTGCTTTATAAGTTGTCCAGAGGCAAGATTCGAAATTCTATTTGGCTTTTTCTACCGGTATTGATACAGGCAGGATTGTTGTATGTGTTTTCCAGCGACATAATCAAATTCTCGATAGCATTCGTTCTGTCTTCGGCATTGTTTTTCATTACCACGATAATTCTTTTAAACCAAAAAGAAAGAAGATAAGTATGCACAAAGTTTCCATCATTGTTCCCGCATACAACGAAGAGAAGCGTATTGGGAGGATGCTTGAAAAATATTCTCAATTCTTTGATGCTCTTGTGAATGAAAAAAAACTGGACTATGAGATAATCGTTGTTATTAATAACACTAAGGACAGGACAGAGGAAATTGTTTCTGAACTTGTCGCCAGGAATAAAAAGGTGAAGTATCTGAATTTTAAACGGGGTGGAAAGGGATTTGCTGTGGTTGAGGGTTTTAAGGATGCATTAAAGAGAGACAGTGATTTAATCGGTTTTGTTGATGCAGATATGGCAACTTCTCCTGAGGAGTTTTACAAGTTGATTAGAGCGATTAATGGATTTGACGGCGTGATTGCGAGCAGATATGTGGAGGGAGCAGTTGTTTATCCAGCGTTTAACTTTAGGAGAATTATTGTTGCCAGAATTTTTAATTTTATGGTGAGGGCTCTTTTCTTAATAAATTTTAAAGACACCCAGTGTGGAGCCAAACTCTTCAATAAACCGGCTTCAAGAGAGATAACCAGCACTGTGAGAATGTCCCAGTGGGCTTTTGATGTCGAGCTTCTTTATGCGCTGAAGAAAAAGGGTTTTAGAGTGAAGGAGATACCCACTACGTGGAGAGAAGTTGAAGGAAGCAACATAAAAATTATCAAGAGCTCAATACAGATGTTTCTATCGCTAATTCAGCTCAGAGCCGTCAATTCGCGATTAAAGAAGTTACTTAAGCCCATGAAACCAGTCATTGGTCTTGTGTGGAGAATAATTTACTGATTATCGACTTTGAAAGGTCTGAAATTGCAGGTTTTATAATAGTCTGGGGAAGGGAGGGTTTTTACTGAAAGTGAGATTCCAAGTTGGGATTCGAAACCTGCGCAAGAAAGATTTTAACAAAGCCCCGATTACCATAAAACTTTTAAGCGGGTCGGGCTAATCGAATTTACATGAAAGTCTACTTCGTGTTTGGGACAAAAGCTGAGCTTATTAAAGTTGCAGGCATCTTGAGAGAGTTACATCGCAGAAAAGTGCCATATTCTCTTATTCACACAGGGCAGCATGCGCGCGTCGAAGAGGAGCTTAAGACATTTGAATTGCCCATGCCGCATTATAGAATTACCAGACGAAAAGAAAATTTGAAAACAGTAACTGAGATGACCTTCTGGCTTCTGAGATGTTTTTTTAATGCTATGGGAAGCAATGTTCCGAGAAGAGGAGATTTGGTTTTAGTTCATGGAGATACAGAGAGCACGCTACTTGCCAGTGTTATAGCAAAGCTCAAAGGATGCAAACTTGCCCATATTGAGGGAGGATTAAGAAGCTGGGATATAACAAATCCTTTTCCCGAAGAAGCGGTGAGGAGGTTTACTGATACTTTTTCCGATTATATTTTCGTGCCAAACGAATGGGCTGCGTCCAATCTGAAGAAGACAAAGAATAAAGCAGAGATTATCAACACCCACCTTAACACAAGCTACGATTCTCTAAAATATATTCTTAGTATGAAGCCAAAAATTGATATTCCCGACGGAAAATATGCTGTGGTATTATTTCACAGAAAAGAGAATCTTTATGTTAAAGATAATCTGAACAGAGCTATCAGGATAATTCGAGAGATAGTAAAAAAACATAAAACTCTTTTCATAGTTGCTAAGAATAGCGAACACGTTTTAAGAAACGCCGGTTTCTATGATGAACTTGCCAATAATAAAAATGTGATTTTCAAAGATTATTATGACTTCAAGGATTTTGTTCATTTGGTAAATGGAGCAGAATTTATCGCCACAGACGGCGGCTCGCTGCAGGAAGAAACTTATCTGCTAAACAGACCAATTCTTCTGCTGAGAAAAAAAACAGAGAGAGTTGAAGGACTTGGAGAGACGGCGTGCCTGACGAAACTAGATTATAAGAAGGCGATGCACTTTCTTGACAATTATAAAAATTTTAAGAGAAACAGAAAGATGAGTGAAAAGAAACCTTCGGAAATAGTTTGTGACAAGATTGAGGAAATAATCAGATGACAGAAGAAAAACCGGTTGTTTCAGTTGTGATGCCAACCTATAACAGAAGGAATAAAATAGGAGCAACTCTGGAGAGCCTTAGGAAGCAAAATTATCCGTTGAAAAAAATAGAAGTTATTGTTATTGATGACAACTCGTCAGAAAGCTCTGAAGATATTGTTATGAGCTATAAAGGATATTTTAGGAGAGTTGTCTATATGAAAAACGAAGCAAATAAAGGTCCGGCTTTTTCCAGAAACCGCGGCATTAAGGAGTCGCAAGGCGAATTTATCTTTTTTACCGACGATGATGGAATCGCTTCCGAGGGGTGGGTCTATGAATTTGTAAATTTTTATAAGAAACACCCGAACGTGGGGGGGGGTGGAGGGCCGCTAATTCCTGCTTCAAACAACGTTGTAGCGAAAATTGAAGTGATAAAAGACAGAATACTTGGATTAAAGAAAAGAAATGTGATGATTGGAAGAAATGTATCTGTAGGGTTCACATCCAATATGTCTTACAGAAAAAAGGTGTTTGATAAATGCGGATACTTTAATGAAAACTTTAAAGCACCTGCCGGCGAAGACCGAGAACTTGTAAAGAGAGTTGCGAAATATTTTGATTTGGCTTATGTTCCGGTGGAGATGAAACACAATCACGATTATAATCTTGAGTATCTTATCAATCTCCTGACAAAACAAGGACTAGAAGTGAATCCTAAAGGCACTTTGTTTAAGAAAGTTGTATTTCTTCTCTCAAGAGGACACGTATTAATCTTTAATGTGATAAGAAAAACCATAGCTTACAGAATGTCAATAGTTGATTCTGAAAACTGAGACAATGGGGATTCTACTTTCTGAATCTATATAAGGCTCAAATCTCTGAACGAGAGTAAAGTTTTGTTGATCGTTGAAAACATAGTTTGCCATATCAATAAATTCCTGACTATTTAGATTGCCTGCATAGTAAAGGGACATAACTAGATACTTAGGATTTTCTCTTTCTATTGCTTCTTGCAGGTGCGTTTTGTTTACAACTTGTTCAAGATATCTCTGGCTGAAGTAAAAGTAACTTGCAGACTCGTCGGTAACTAAGATAAAATCTTGCGGGCTAGAATTTTCTCTTACCCACAACCCAGCAGGTCTTATTTGCTTGAATGACTCTGCTTTATTTTTTATTATCGTGTCGGCGTGGCTTAGATTCTGATAGGCTGCCAGAGCAAATAGTGCGGCAATTACGAGCAGCGCAAATATCTTATTATATTTTCTGACATAGTTATATATCAGAACGATAAATGTTCCTGCTATAATCAATATTGCCGGGTCAAATATGAAATAGTATCTTTCCTCCATGTATGAGCCGTAGTTTAACTTTCCAAAAAACAGAAGTGCCACTAGTAGCCAAATAATGACGAAGAGAGATTTGTTTGTGTTTGATCCTTTTTTAAGAGAGAGGTCATAACCAAGAATTATGCCTCCAACGATGAAGATTGCCCCCGCCAAGAAAGACAAAATTATGGCTGGGTGCAGAACCTGCATTGAGAATAGCGTCTGGTCTCTTAAAGATTCCCAGAAAGTGTGAGGTGTCTCTCCGCCGTCCAGAGCGTCTACGACAAAAGCCAGAGGATTTCCGAAAGTCAGTTGCTGCCAGATTAGAAACGGAGATACCACGATTAAAGATGCCAAGAAAAACAAAAGGATATTTTTCGTTGATTTTTTCCACTTTAAAAGATTGGTTCTCTCGGTTACAACGAGATAGATGATAATTGCGCCAATTAAGGCAAAGGTTGAAAATTTCATTAAGAAAGCCAATCCCAAGGAGACGCCCCCGAGAATATATCTCCATTTTTCTTCTTTTCCATAATAAGCGCTGAAAAATAAATAAATTGTGGAGAGCCAGAGCATAGCCACAGGCACATCAGTCAATATTCGAAAAGAAAAGAAAAGAAAAGACCAGAATATTGCCAAGAAGCTGGCAGAGACCAGCCCAACCTTTTTGTTATAGAAAACTTTTCCTACAAGATAAATCAGGTAGATTGAGGCGAGCGACATTATGAATATCAACGCCCTAGTGCCGGTTTCTTCCAAACCCAAGTGGGCAAGAAGAGTCATGATTATAGGTAACAATGGTGGCCTCAGGGGCAGCGGAGTCCACCAATCATAAAGTCCAGCCCACCGATAAGAAGTCACAAGATACTCTGCTTCATCCCACCAGAGACCTTGCGAACTTGTGAGAGGATAATAATACAAGCGAATTCCCAGAGCGAAAATCAGAATCGCTATTAAAATAAGGTTTTGATAATCACTTAGCCAGTTTTTTATATCGAGCCAACTCTTTTTCATAATGTTTTGTAGTTTTCTGCATTTTTATTGTTTTTGATTGAACTGATTCACTTGGTGCTTTCGACTCTTTTCCATATTTGTTTGTGGCTCTTCTTAGTCAGATTTATATCTTTATAGATTATTGCCCACAGGTAAACTCTTGCTAAGAAAAGTTCAATAAGCCAGAAGAATTCTCTGATGCCCTTGGTGTGCTTAAACAACTGAAACGCTCCGAGAGATTCTGTCTTAAATGACCTAATTTCTGTCCCGACAAGTTTTTTTATCTGGTTGTAACCGCCGGCACTTCTCTTTTTCTGTTTTATCCAGTCGCTGAAATTGTCAGGGTATTTGACGTAAACCTCTGATTCCGGAGAGTATGCTATTTTATAACCCTGCTCATAAACGCTGTGAGAAATATAACCGTCTTCTGAAAGAAGTGTTTCGGGAAGTCTTGGAAAAAGATTTTTGCGTATTGCGAAAAAGTATCCTGAACAAAAGAACCTATTTCTGTTTTCTGAAGCTTTCTTTCGTCTTTCGTCTGCTACTTCTGTCAGAACGTGCGCCCAGAAACCGTATTTATTTTTCCTTGTATTTAAGGATACGGGCCTGCCTGTGACGGCGCCAATTTTGTTGTCTTCAAAAAATTTTAGAATTTTTTTCAGCGAGTCTTTTCCCACATAGACATCTCCATCTGTTAAAACAAGAATCTCGCCTTTGGCTGCTGAAACCGCTCCATTAAGTGCTGCTGGCTTACCGTTTCCTGAATCCTTGAGGGTTTTTATTTTGTTTTTTCCGACTTCTTTAGCGGCTGCCAAGGTTTCATCATCTGGAGCTACTACAATCAGTTCATATTTAAACGGGATGTCCTGAGCAAGAACAGACTGAACTGCCCTGCCGATTGTTCTCGGTTCTTTATATGAAGTGATGATTATGCTAATCATAAAAGATTACGTGTTTATTAGCTTTTCAATCTTTCTAATCACTCTATTCCAGTTAAATTTCTCCACTGATTTCCTTGCATCTTCCTTCATCATCGATTTTTTTGATGAAAGCGCCAGACTTATTTTCTTAGCCAAATCTTCCGGGTCATTTTTTTCGAAGATAAATCCATTTTTTTCATTCTGAACTATTTCTTTTGAGCCGGGATTGTTGCTTGAGATAACAATTTTCTCACGCGCCATTGCTTCGATAAGCGCTTGAGGCATTGCTTCTCTTTTGCTGGGAAGAACGAAAACTTTAGCAGAGTCTATTTTTTTTATTTTTTCCACGAGGTCATAAACGGGGTTTGAGAAGATAATTCTTTTACTCACGCCTAAAGAGTTGGCAAGAGATTTGAGTTTATCGAGATAATCTTCTTCGGCTGGGCCCACTAATTCAAATTTAATTTTTTTATCTTTGATTAGCGGAATTGATTTTATCAGCACCTCTAAGTTTTTAATTGGAGATATTCTCCCAAGAAAGAGAACTTTGTTTTCTTCTTTTGATTTTTTTTGGGTGAAAAATTCCTTTGGAACGCCATTTGGGATGTAGACTATTTTGTCAGAGGAGACACCAATTTTTTTTAGATAAGGAATTTCCCATTTTGTTATGGTAATTATTTTGTCGAATTTTTTCATGGTTCGCGGACCGATGAATGTGTCGTAAATACTTACAGACAGGTCTGATAAAAAGGAGCGCGTTGTATTTTTTTCCACAAACGGAGCATGAGTTACCAAAAAGACTTTGCAATTAATTTTATTTTTTACCTTTAGGGCAGTGGTAGTGTGGGGATGACGATAAGAGTGGCAGATGATTACGTCCGGATTGAATTTGATGGCTTCGGTGTAAAAGTTCCAGTGCATGAAACTTTCGCCGCCGAGTTTTCTTGCCGGGAACCTATTTATTTCTACGTTGTTTGAGATTTCTTGTGGCGGAGCGATTTCGTTTGTACCTTTGACAAAGTTTGAAGAGAAAACTTTTACTTCATGGCCTTTTCGTGCTAAGAGTTCAGACTCTTGTTTTGCGCGTGCCCAGACGCCGCAGGCGCCTGCTGAAAATGGAGTTAGTTCGAGGATTTTCATACTCTCTTGATTAGAATAATCTTTTTAAAACTAAGGTTGTAGGACATTTTATACTTCTGCCTTTTCTAATGAGAAAAAGATGGAATTTCCGGGGAACCATTTTCCAAATAAAATGATATCTAAATAAGAGACAAGACTGAGGAATAATAGTGGAAGTTTTAGATAGATTCTATCTTCCCTTCCTCTGAGTTCTTCTTTTGTTGATTGCCCGAGACGCCCAAACTCCAAATCCTTCTTCTTTTTATTTCTAAACGAACTGGCAAATTTGGCAAAATTATCTTTAATGCCGTCGGTAATTTGCTGGAATATAATTGAGTAAAAATAAAAATCTTTGATTTTTAGTCCAGATTTGCTGAAAAGCTTTTTGAATTCTCTGAATTTTAATCTGTTGACATGTCCTTCTTTGTGTTCATCTCCTAATAGCCGTTTTTTTGGATTAAAAATTCTTTGTGTAATTGCGCCAAGCCCAAAACCGAAATGGCTTGTAAAAATTATTATTCTGCCTTTTGGTTTTAATATCCTCCTTAAATCTTTCATCATCTCTAATAGGTCTTGTTTATCTATATGTTCAAAAACGTCAATTAACAAAATACAATCAACAGAATTATCCGGCAGTTTATTTTTAATGACGCTGCAATTTATTTTGACTATTTCTTTTTCAGGAATTTTACTGAGAGCGCGTTTAGAAACATCTGAGACGATTACTTTTTCGAATTCTTTTCCAAAGAACCACCCATAGTTTCCAACTCCTCCGCAGGCATCGTAGAGGATTCCTCTGTGTTTCACGTCTTTCATAAATTTCTTTAAAATCTTAACTTTGACGTATTTTGAGAACCACTTATTTCTAGAACGGTCTAATCCCCAGTAATTGGTTGAATAAAAATTTTCGTTAATTTTCTCGTAGTCCATGGGAAGTGAAGGCAAACTGGCCATTTAAGGCTTCTGGTCAAAGTCGCGATGCCTACTCTGATTTAAGAGGATTGATTCTTAATGAAGCAGAAGGAAATTCCAAGGCTAGATTTTTCCAAATTTTTCTTTTCTCGGGGCGATTTCATTTGTACCTTTGACAAAGTTTGAAGAGAAAACTTTTACTTTGTAGCTTTTTTTGCTAAGAGTTCAGACTCTTGTTTTGCGCGCATCCAAACTCCGCAAGCGCCTGCTGAGTAGTCAGTTAGTTCGAGGATTTTCATGTTGGAAAAAGAAATGCTGAATAATTAAATTAATCTGATAGAAAGTTATTTCTTTACCTGCTTCTTTATCAGATAATCTATTGCGTCGGTTATCTCTTTTACACTTACCGAGTCAAGATTTGTATCCTTTGCCTTGAGAGTAATGTAGCTATTTTTTTTTGCCCATGGCGACCAAATTTTCAATTTGCTTTCCCTAATCACATCTACCGCTGGGATGTCTTGACTTGCAGCTATGTGCATTGTTCCAGAATCTATTCCTACGACAATTTTTGCTTTCTTAATTAGATATATCAATTCAAGGAGAGAAGTTTTCCCCGATAGATCTTTAATATTGACCTTGTCATTTACGTTCGCGTATATTTGGCGGCAAGCTTCTTTTTCCTTTTTCGTGCCGACAAGAAAAATCTTAAAACCGTAGTGACTATTCAGGTATTTGACAACTTCAGCCCATTTTTTTGGGCCGATCATCCTAATTCCTATTTGAGACTGGTTTCTTGACGAAGATGAGAGTATAGCAAAATTGCCTCGTGTGTCAAATTTGCATTTTGAATACCTCCCAATTTTTAGTTCCAAAGGATCTGTTTCGGGAGTGATTTTATCTTTGTTGATGCCTAAGGATTTTGAGAACTGCATTATCGAGACGACCTTGTTATGTCTTTCTAACGGTTCAAATATTATTTGATCGTAGACGCTCTTTATCTGAAATGTATTTCTTGGGAGATATCCGATTAAGAGATTTGTTCTCTGTTTTAAGAGTTTAAGAAGAGAAGTCTCTTTGAGGCTTATCACCAAGATTGAGTCGTATTTTTTTAGAGCATTTTGTCTGTTTGATATGGTGGAATTTAACTCGAAGATGTTTTTTACTGATTTATTATTCTTAAAAAGAATTTTCATGTCTCTTCTAATCAAGACATCAACAGAAATACGATTACTGTGGAGGTGCCTTATTAAAGGAGTAGTAGCTAACAGGTCGCCTATGAATCCGTCGTCAACTATCAAGACAGATTTTACAAGAGCTTGATTTTTATTTGCACTTCCTGATAGCTGCCAGAATAAATAGTTAGATGAAACTATTAACGATTTAATAGTGGATTTCAGTATTTCCATAGGGGATTGAATGTTGATTCTTTTATAATTTTTCCGATTGAGAATCTCCTTACAAACCAAATAGAAAAAGAGATAAGGTTTAAATTAATCAGGAAGTCTTTTTGCATAGAACATTCCTAGACAATAGCCGGTTTTACCGAATTTGTAATCCATCTGGTATTTTTTGCGCTCAAGCAGTTTTATAAAACTGCTTATCTTGCTTTTGTTCTCAGGTTTATCTGTATGCTCAAACTCGATAATGAAAGATTCTATCTTGCCCAATTCTGAAGGATTGTCTAAAAAATATTGAACTAGTTCGTATTCCGATCCTTCCGCGTCTATTTTTAATAAATCATATCTCCTCTCCTTTCGGAGAATCTCCTTCAGCGAGATTGATTTTTCCAGTTTCTGATTTTTACCATTATTTTTAATCGAAAACATCCCATTAATAATCTCTGGTTGTGAAAAGAACAGATTTCGTCCGTCATTGGTTACGGCAGTATCTGTGGGGATTATCTTCTTTTTAAGGTTGTTAATCTGGATGTTTCTCAGTAGCAGGTCGTAAGCATTCTTCTGAGGCTCAAATGCATAAACTTTGGCGCCCTGAATCGCAAAAAAAATTGCACTGTCTCCTATGAAAGCACCTATGTCAATCACATTTGATTCGCTCGTTAAATTAAATTTTATTTTAGAATTCTGACTTTCCAGATAAGGTTTATATCCGAAAATGTCGATGAATGTCCAAGGATAACCAGTGTATGTAGTACCTACTATTTTTGCATTTTTGCCGAAAGATTTTATGTGATACGTATAGATATGCTCTCTCGGAATCTTAAGATATTTTTGTAATAGAAAGAATAAGCTGAGGTTCCCTCCCCCGATTAGACCATTGTCTCTGAAGGTTATTCTAAGCGTTTTAAACTTAGATTTAATGTCCATCTGGTGGAAAGTTAAGAACGGTATTTTAAACATTTACTAAAGAGACTGAAGAGGTTTATATATCTTTTAATTTCTTTTGAATTAATCTGTGTCCAGGCGCGTTGTTTTGCTTATCTTTAGAAAGACCACTGCTTTAACCGGCTGGGAGTATTTTATATGCCGAATATCTTTATAATTTGTTTGTTGCCATACATTTTTACCCGGATTAATCTTTTTGAAGCAAAACATTTCATAACCTCTCCCATTTTCGATAAGGTCGGTCAGTGAGGAATTATAGTTTAGAGGGAATGAAATAAATATCATCCCTTTTTTAGAGAGCGCATTTTTCTGTAAATTCCTAAGAGCCAACAAGGCACGAGTCGGATCTTTAGGAGAATCATCAATTCCTACATGTTCAAACGTGGAAATACTTAATATCAAGTCGTATTTCTTTGGGGGGGTATATGTTACGGCATCTTCCATTATTATCCTATCTCCAGACTCGTATTTATCCAATACATCGTGCTTTATAGGAAAATAGTGTGCTAAAACATTTCCTATTTCTAATATTTTATCTGTAGGGAATGTTTTCATTACTTCCCGTGCTATGGGTATCTCTATAGTCCTCTCGCTTTTCCAAGCCTGATTATATGCATGATAAAAGTATGTTAATTTTTTATTATTAAATAAAAAATCCCTTTTCTTTTTAAAAAAAGAGAAATCTGGACGTAACCTCGTCTAATAAAAATCGATAGGTTTTTGTTAGCGTTTGAAAAACTCCTCGTTCTTTTAAATGCTTCATAAAAATTACATTGATTTTATTTTGGTTGTAGTAAAGAGAATTGTATTTTTCTCCCATACCATAAAATTAATTCAAATAAGCCGTTAATATATTTATGGTATTTGGTAGATTTAACAAAAGTCTTTAATCCTTAAGGGTAGTTTGGAATTATGGCAAAGATAAAATGTTAAGTACAATAATTCCGGTTTACAACGAAGAAAAATATATTGGAAAATGTCTTGGGAGTTTGTTTAAACAGAGTTACGAGAATTTTGAGATAATAGTCGTTGAACAAGAGAAAGAGAATTCAATAGCGTTAGATTGATAAGAGAAGAACATAAGGTTCGGGATTTTCGAGGAATTTTGATGCTGAACAAGCAAAAGGGAAAGTTTTGGTTTTTGTATTGTTGAGTTGCGAAAGTAGAATTTAAAGCAGGATATGTTTAAAAAGATGAGAGAATTTTTCGCAAGATGGCCAAGAACATTAAGAAGCCTCGGGCAAGCAAGCTGAATCTGGGCAGTGGAACCGATATTCGCGAGGACTATGTTAATCTTGACGTGTTCAAGTTTAAAGGAGTTAATGTGGTTCATGATTTGAACAAATTTCCTTTTCCGTTTCAGGATAATTCGTTTTCTGAGGTGCTAATCAGCCATGTACTAGAGCATATTGAAGATCCTGTAAAGGTAATGGAGGAAGTCTGGAGAATTTCAGAGAATGGCGCTATTATCAAGATAGGCGTGCCTTACTTTTCAGGTTTGAATGCTGTTGGAGATCCGACGCACAAACATTTTTTTGCTGCAAAAACTTTTGATTTTTTTGAGAGAGGCAAATTAGGGAAAGGAAACTATTTTGAAGAATCAAAAAAGATGAATTTTAAGATTGTTAAGATAAGGATTATTTACAGCGATAATAAACTGTTAAAATTTGTCAACCCCATAGTTAATTTGAACCAGACATTTTATGAGAGGTTCTTTGCATATGTATTTCCTTCGCAAGTTTTGGAAGTCACATTAAAGGTTGTAAAATGAAACAAAAATCAAAAATAATTTCAGTAATAATTCCTGTATATAATGAGGAGAACTATATTGGAAAATGCCTTGGGAGTTTGTTTAAGCAAACGTTCTCGAATTTTGAGGTCATTGTTATAGATGACGGTTCGACGGACAGAACGCACGAGATTGTCAGGAAATTTAAAAGAGTAAATCTGATTAACGGAGAACATAAAGGTCCGGGATTTTCGAGAAATCTGGGAGCTAAACAGGCAAGGGGGGAGATATTGGTTTTTGTTGATGCAGACATGATTTTTGATAAAAATTACATAAAAAATTTAACTGCTCCGTTGAAAGAAAGAGGGATAACAGGAACGACGCACGACTGTGAGATTGCAATAAACACAAAAAATATCTGGAGCAGATGTTGGGGAAGAGTGAGAATCTCCAAGGAAGATGCGAAGGATATCAAGATATTTCGAGCCATAAGAAGAGATAAGTTTTTGGAAATGGGAGGGTTCGACCCCAAATATGGTTATGCGGATGACCAAAGTCTCTGGATAAAACATAGGGTCAAGCCCGTTGTCGCGCCCGACACGATTTGTTATCATAGAAATCCGGAAAGTTTGAGAGAGGTTTACAAACAAAGCAGATGGATTGGTGCATCGTTAGATAACAAGATTTTGAACTTGCCATTGATTAAATATTTAGCTCCTTTTCTACTGGTTCTGCTGGTGCCCCTAGCAATTCCATTATTGGCAATCAGGAAAACGTATGAACAAAAAAATATTGGTTTGATTTTTCCGATGCTGGTTTTTATGATTGCCAGATATTTTGGAACAATAGAAGGAATATTTCGGAAAGTTTATTTGAGGAAGAATGTAAGATGACTTAAAAGGGAGATACTTTTGGTTTTTTGCTAACTCTATCAGATTCAGTTCTATTCTTGGACATATAAAAAATCTAAGAGTCTTTGTGGATGAACATTACAGCGTCTTAAAAAAGGAGGAAGATTTGGATACTAACAGACTCAGGCTATCTGCCTTTTCATCTGTTAAAAAATCATGAACACAATGAAGAACTTGAGAGATATTATAACTTGGATCGAGTTTCGGGCATGAACAAGAAGGGGATGCTCATTATCGCTTGTTTATTGAGAGCCATTTGGACAGATTGTTTAAGAAATTTAATAACAAGCAGTTTAGTTATTTTATGGTGGAGGGCGTTCACTTTTAGGATAATTGAAAGATTGTTGCCGAGAAGACTAGGGCATTTCATATTGAGATGACTACCTATAAATAAACCCAAGAGGATTATATAAATATTTAAAATAATCAAGGAATCAATTATTTGAACTAAAATGAAAGACAAAATAACCGGAAGGGAGAATTATTTACAATGGTTTATCAATATTTTCCCCAAATCATTTAGGTTGAGGTTGAATCCTCACAGATATTGCGTTGAAAAATTTGTGAATAACATCTCAAGAAAAGTTCCGCCCAAATCTATGATTCTTGATGCCGGTGCGGGACCTTGCCCATATAAACATTTATTCAGGCATGCGAATTATGAAGCCACGGATTTCAAAGACGAGCACGGAATTCTGAATTTTACATGCAGTCTAGAAAAAATACCAAGAAAGAGTAAAACTTACGACTCCATTTTGTGCACAGAAGTTTTGGAACATGTTGAAAATCCCTCCAAAGTGATTAGTGAATTTAACAGAATATTGAAGAAAGGAGGAAACCTTTTCCTGACTGTTCCGCAAGGATGGATGCTTCATCAAGAACCATATAATTATTTCTATTTTACAAAGTATGGATTGGAAAGCCTGCTTAAGAAAAATAAATTTAGAAATATTAGAATTTGGAAAATGGGCGGTTACTTTTGGTTTCTTGCTGATGCTATACGGTTTAACGGGATTCTTGAATAGTATCGGAGAATTGCTCTTGTGTATTGGCCCTTAAGAATTATAGGATATCCAATAACTAATCTAATTCTTCCATTTATTTTATTTCACCTTGATTGGATTGATAAAGAGAAGAAATGGACGATTGGATATGTAGTTGTGGCAGAGAAATAATTAGTTTATAAGATTTTTTATTGTTCTTGTCATCAGGAGAGCATTTCGTGAAAACCATCGAGGTATTGTTGTTTTTTCATAGTTTCCTTTCCAAGGAGATTTATCTAAATAGAATAGATATTCTTTTCTTAACGGATGAAGGTTCAGATGAGAGCTGCCTTTGTATTTTCCGTTGAAATGAACTATTCTTGCCTTGTCTTTGTCACAGATTGATTTATATCCCTTTGCCATCCAGCAGTTGTATTCGTCTCCGAATTCTACATAATCTTCAGAGAAAAATTTGTTTAACAAATCCTGATCTACTGACTTGAACTTAGTTTGATTTTCTGTTCCCCACTCAATTAATTTATCGAATAGTTTTTTCTCCCTTATTTTTTTAAGGTTCAACAAAAGGATTGCTGCTCCAAAATAAGTTCCTCTTTTTATGCCGAGGAAATCTTCGTGTTTTTCTAGCTCATCTCCGGGTTTTCTTTCTCCGGGGTTCGCCGCGAGAACATGCTTAGATAAGTTTGTTTTGAATAATTCAGAAATATCTTTTATGACTAAAGTGTCTGTATCTAAATATAACAATTTCTCGACGTAATTCGGAAGATGTTTAGGAATTAAGAGCCGATAATATGTTTCTTCAACCCAAAATCCGTGCAGGGGCAATTTCTTAATCGGTTTAGGGTCGACTTGGATAAAAGTTAATTTTTGTTTCCATTTTTTGGCGACTTCTTTTAGTTTTTCTTTCTCTAACGGCTTTGAATGCAGGATAAAAATTTCAAATGGATAGGTATTTGTTGAGAATAGAGATTCCATGCAGACGCCAATGTCTTGAATTGCCCTTTCATCTGTGCAGAATGCAACATAAAACCTTTCTTTCATTTTCTTATCCTTAACTTATTCAGAATTAGATTTATAATCCTTTTGTCCTCTTTGTCAAAACTTCCTGTCAGAATAAACAGCACAATGCACACAAGACAGAACAATGCAAATAATAAGATAAGCCCCAAGATATCTCTGTCGATAAATTGCCGCGCAAACATCACAGATAACGCGGCAGCAGCTGTTGACAGAATCATGGGAACTATTTTTCTTCGGAGAGGAATAACTCCTGAATATTTATGTGCCTCTGCAAATAAAATCAAACTCATCAATCCGTAAGAAATGGACGTTCCTATTGCGGCTCCATTTATCCCAAATTTAGGAATCAGAAGCACGTTTAAGATAGCATTAAGAATCCCTACAAAAATCATATTTGATAGTATTATTTTAGACTTTCCGGTCATTGCTATTAAACTCCTCGGGACAACGGAGATCGCCTGCAGAAACATTCCAACTGCAAGAATCTGCAATGCTGTTTCTGCTACTAGATATTCTGAGCCAAACAAGATGTTTATCATAGCTCCGGGAAATAAAAATATCAAAACGAATGCGGGAATATTGATGAAGAATATCCATTTTGAGACTTGTTTGCTTAACTCTTCTATCAGTTTTTTATTCTTTCTTGCGTATGCCTTGTTTATCAAGGGAAAGAACAGTCCTATAAAAATCTCAGAAGCCACAGCAAGAAGCGAAGCTATCGGAACAGCGGCGTTATAAAATCCGATTTCTTTCACACCCATAAAGTAACCTATGAAAAATGTGTCAATAGAAAAGAGAAATACTCCTGCTATTCCTGCAAACATCAGGGGAAATGAATATGAAAAAACCTCGCGCATGATAGACCCATCTTTTACCTTTGGCTTTTCCAGATATTTTTTTAGGTAAATTCTCAGGACAATGAATCCTACGAGGAGCATTGCACATATAGATACCAGAAACGAAATTGCTGTTGAAGTTCCATTCATTCCGAGAAATACGAGGAAGATAAGCACCAAAACTCTTGTTATGTTTTGCAGAATGTTGAAGATAAAAGAATACCATCCGATTTTTTCAAACGCCATTAAAGAGGAAAGAACAATATTACTGAGCAACCCGATCGGGATTGAGATGCTGAATATTTTAAGGTAAATTGAAAGGGTCGAATCTCCGAATAATCCTAACGCTATTTCGTCTGACAGAAAGAAAACTATCGCGCCGAGAATGATTCCCACAAAGAGCATAATCCAGAGCGAGCTTCGCATCAACACCCTTATTTTGTCCGTATCTTTTTTCCCGCGATAAATTGAAATGAACCTCAATAACCCCTCGGGCAGCCCAAGTGCACCGACTGTTGAAACCCAAAGGATAATTGCAAATGCCAAAGAATATAATCCATAAACCTCGGGACCAAACTCTCTTGCAATGATTATCCTGTATAAATAAGCGAGAACCTTCGATAAAAAAATTCCGCAAAAAACAATTATCGAAGATTTTGCTAGTAGATTTAGATTTGAACTTATTTCTTTTTCATCGTTCATTATCAATAGTTCACGATAATCCTTATTAACCTTTCTTTTTGAGTTTATTGATGGTATTAGTAAAGGTTCTAGGCGGAATAGATCTGGCTGCAGCACTGGCTTTTTTGATGCTAATTTTTGGCATGAATGTCTGGACACAGTATCTTGTTTTTTGCGCAGGATTGCTTTTTGTTAAGGGATTATTTATTTTGATGGGGGACATTCTTAGCGGAGTGGATTTGGTTGCGGCACTGTTGTTGTTTCTTTCGATTCCGTTTAACTTGCCATCGGTATTGTTGTGGATTCCGGCTTTTTTTCTTTTGGCAAAGGGCGTTGTTAGTTTCGTCTAAGTTTTTTTCTGGCGTAATTAAAGAAAAAATATTCTCTTCGATGGAAGACGCCGGTGAACAATAAAGATGAGACGTCGAGTAGAGAATGGAAGAGCATGCCGATGAATATATAGAAAAACCCTGACCATATCAAACCGAGAATACCTATGGCTGCATGGAATTCAATTGTATGGAAAAGATGAAAATCTCCCTTCTTGCGGATTCCCTTAGAGATGTCCATTAATTCTTCTTCTCTTTTTTTCTTGTGATAGTCGAATGCTTTCTTTAAACTTAGATGTTTATTTTTTATTACGGCGTTGGTGTAATGATCGAAATCAATTAGAAATGAAGCCAAAAATATTAAAACGAGATAACCAAAAGGCATACTGGGGATGAAAAGCCAGACTAAAGAAGTAAATATTGCACCGAGCAGGACGTGCCATTTGGGTAACATTTTAACTAGCTATTTTTTTGATGATGTCTGCAAACGCAGGCCTGGTTATCAAAATTCCGACGCTGACTCCGATAATGGTTGTAAGGGCAAATCCCCTGAGCATCCCTGCGCCAGCCCAAAATAGAGGCAGCATCGCAGCAATTATCGTAAGGAAGGCGCCCACAATTATGAAAAGAGCCCGTTTTATCTTTTGTTTCACGCTTTCGTTTGTCTTTTCTTCAGACAGAGCTTCGTCCATGATAAGAATCTGGTCATTCACTCCTGTGCCAAGACCTGCAATAATTCCTGCGATAGCTGAGGCATCAAGATTCCACCTGATGAATGCGGCAATTGCCAATGTAATGAATGCCTCAGAGAACATGGTCAAGATGACTGCAAGAGTGACCTTAATTCTGCGGAATTTCACAAAAAGTGCAAGAGAGATTATCGCAAAAACTATCAAACCCAAGTAGATTATGTTTTTCTCAAATTCATGACCGAGCGTTGGAGAAAGGGTATCCAGTTTGACTATTTCGAGTTTGTATGGAAGGCTTCCTGTAAGCAGGATTGTCTGCAGCCGATTCATGTTCTCACGAGCCACTTTGATTGCCTCATCCCTGGTCGTTCCGCTGCCGGAGCCTTGAATCTGAATCTGGGTAGTGACCTGACCACGCAAGCCGCTGCTAATCAACAGAGAATCAACCTCGTTTTCATCGACAAACAAATAAAGGCTTTCATTGAGATACCGACCTGTTTCGTCAAGGGAGAGTTTCGAAGTAACGTCGGCGTGTTTCTGAGCTGCATGCTCTGTCAGATAAATGACGAAACTGAAACTGCAAATGTAGCCACCGCCTTGGGCAGAGGAACATTCTCTTACCCCGGAGCAAGTAGCGTCGTTACGGCATACATCGCTTACGTCTTTTTCTCCGCCCTCAAAGACGGTGGTGTTTCCTACCTTTGCTTCAAATTTGCCTTGTTCGCCAAGCAAAGACTTGATGTCAGAAGGCGTTGCTCCCGCGATCTCAACTATCATGAAGTTATTGCCCTCGAGATCCGTAGCTGAACGGACAGTAACGTCGCTTAAGCCGAACGCATTGAGTCTTTGATCTGTAATTGCCACCAAGTCCTCCATCTGCGACTGAGTTACTGTCATGTTTTCAGGGCGAATAATAGCACGAGTTCCGCCGCTTAAATCTAATCCTGTTTTTATTTTTGTTCGCGCCAGTGGCTGAACAGTTATTTCTGTCAGGTTGTTTGCCAGGAAAATGAAAGTGTCTTTGTCTGTTTTTATTGAAACTCTTGTTTCGTTTCCTGTGACAAATGTTTCTGAAAGCGCAGCGATGTAATCTTCCTGACTTTCTATTGTTCTGGAGTTTATCCCCTGAATTATCATTCCTGAACGCAGACCTTTCAAATAAGCTGTGGAATCTTTTTCGACGCTCTTGATTTCTACCCCTGACGCAAACAGCGTGTTCCAATTGAAGATCATTAGCGCTGCTAAGAAGAGAGCAATAATCAATATCCAAATGCGAATTGTTAATTTTGCCATTTTAAAGTTTCTTTGTCTCCGCATACCATTTAATTACGCTTGCATTGGTCATCCACGTTGTAATTATGTCTGAAGACAAGCCGAAAGCCAATATTAAGAAGATTTGCCTGAAAGAGTCGGGCAAGCCTGTTACGATGAAGAACGCCGGGAGAACAGCCAGCAACGCGGTTACGGTCATAAATATCCCTGTTTTGAACGAACTGTAAATTCTTTGATTGATTGTGCCTTCTCTCTTTTTCAAGACGCGAGTTGTCAGCAAAATATTTGTATCCACTGAATAACCAATTAACATTAAGAAAGCCGCAATGCCTGCCGCAGATAGTTTAATTCCCAAGAGATTAGTCAGAGCCAGGACCATTACTATTTCTGCGAACGAAGCAAAAATAACTGTAGCGCTTGGGACAAATGATCTAAATAAAAAGAAGATTACCAAGGACATTAAGAAGAAAGAGATTATGAGGGCGATGATTAACTGTTTGTAGAAATTACTTCCCAAAGTCGGGCCGCTAAATTCCACAGTTGAGTTTTCTTCTGTGAGTTCGATGCCGAGAGCGTCTTCGATTGCCTGCGTTAATAACTCTGGCTGCGCAGATGAGCTTATAATTAAGGCAAGTTGTTTGCCTGTCGAAAGATCGCCTATTGCTCTAACCTGAACATCATCTAATTGTGAAGTTAATTTATTTTCTAATTCTTGTTGTTCATAATCGCCTTGGAGAGAGATTGTGGTTCCTCCGGAAAGACTGATGTCTCTACGAATTAAATCTCCGTGAGAGTTGTAGAAGATGAAAAGATAAATTAGAGAAATAGTTAGCAGAGCTAGCGGGATAATCAGAATTTTCCTATAATGTTTGTCATACCAATTTGTCATTTAGAGGTTAGAAAGTTGGGGTTTTTAAGGGTTATGTAATTCGGCTGTTTTGAAAAACCCAAAACTTACACTACCCATAGCGCCATAATAATGGCACAATAAGAAAATTTAAATAGATTCTTAATTCCGGTAAAGAACATGAGCAGACAGAGAATCTATGATTGTTTCACCTTTTTTAACGAATTAGATTTGTTAGAGATCAGATTTTCAGAGCTGTATGATGTCGTGGATTATTTTGTTTTAGTGGAAGCGAAACAAACGCATTCAGGAAAATCCAAAAAGTTGATTTTTAAGAATAATAAGAACAGATTTAAGAAATGGGCTGATAAAATTATTTATATTGAAACAGACCTGCCACGTCTGAATTTTTTAGATAAAACCTTGGTTGCCTTAGAAAAAACGCGGGCTTATGGATTTGTCAAATACTTAACAATGAATTTTGCACTAGGAACCTGGAAACTAGAAAATTTTCAAAGAAATTGTATTCGAAAAGGGCTGTCTGAATGTGAAAACGAGGACGTTATAATGGTTTCCGATATAGATGAAATACCTAATCCTGAAAGAATTCGGGATCTTCTACACGCCCTTAAACACCACAGGTTTGTGGGATTTGAACAAAAGTTGTTTTATTATCACCTGAATGGTTTAGCGAACAGAAGTTGGTTTGGGACGAAGGCCGTCCTCTTTTCCACTCTAAAAAAAGACTTGGGACTAAAGCCTCAGAGAGTTAGAATTCTTTCACCGGCGGAAATTCTACTTAAAAAAATTTTTAAAGTGGATGCTAGAAAAGAAGAAATTCTGGGGGATGGAGGTTGGCATTTTACATACTTGGGGGGCGAAGAAAAGATTAAAGAGAAGATAGAGTCTTTTGCACACCAAGAGTTGAAATCGCAATCAACTAAAGAAAAGATTGATTCTATTGTGTCTGCTGGAAAACATTTTAATTCGAATATTTCTGTGAAACGCATCGCCTTAGACGAAACATTTCCAAAAACCATTATCAACAATGTTCAAAAGTATGAACATTTAATAAAAAGTTAAATAATTTCTCTTCTTTTTCTAAGTTCCAAAACCAGAAAACAATGGGGCAACCAAAAGGCAGTATTAAGAAATCGCCTTCTCTTCATTAAAAATTTTACACTAAACCCGATTTTTTCCATATCGTCTTTTATCTCATGAGCTCTCCATCTACAAACATGGGAGTTTAAGCCTGCCTTTCTTTTTGTGTCCAGTTCTGTGTAAGGCACACCAATATAACAGATACCCTCGTCGTCTAAAATATTATATATTTGGGACATCAGATATAAAGGATTATGTATGTGTTCCAAAAGTTCCATAACGAAAATAGTTTTATAGCTGTTGTTCATCCGGAATCTTTTTGTTAAGTCTTGTTTTATAAACGTGTAATTTTCATCAATCAAGCTCTCTCCACCAGCTAAATCGAGAATTGTTGCTTTGGGAATTTTCAGATACTTTAAAAAAGTGCCAGAACCGCCGCCGATTTCTAAAACAGGTTTTTGTATTTGAAAAGGAATTCTTTTATAGAGTTTAGGATAATAATTGTTAATGTCTTTTTGGATAGGTTTTTCTTTCCAGTAATCCTCTTCTCTTTTAACGAAATCTGATTGCATTAAAGTGTTGAAGGAGATGTGTTTTAAATATGTTTTTCTTTTTAGAAGCACAGTGATTGATAATCGATCGCGAAAAGTTTTTAAGTGTAAAAATTATCTCCAGTTATGAATAAAGTTTTTCGTGCTTTCTTCAACACAATAACAAATATTGAACACTTGGTAGCTTCTTCACATCCCAATAAGACAAAACTAAAACTCCTGCTGATTTATTTTATTGTTCTGTTTAAAAATACTTTCATAAATGGGATTATACCGCTTAAAAGGCAAAGACTGCTGAATTTTCAAATTGAATCGTTCGAATACGGAGCAATAAAATTTTTATTTGAAGATATTTTTATCAAAAATGTTTACTATTATAAATCAGATAAAGCCGATCCAGTAATATTTGATTGTGGAGCCAATATTGGTATGGCTACGCTGTTTTTTAAATGGATGTACCCAGCATCTAAAGTTTATGCTTTTGAACCTGACAAGGAAACATTTTCTCTTTTGCAGAAGAACATAAAAAACAATAACTTAAGGGATGTATATTTGTTTAACAATGCTCTAACCAATAAAGATGGTAAAATAGATTTTTTCTTAGACTCGCGCCATAAAGGATCATTAGTTATGAGCGCTATCCCGGAAAGAAATTCCGATGTTAAATCTTCTGCCGTCGGCATATCTTTATCGAAATTTATAAAAAAAGAAAAATTTGCGGAGGTGGACTTGATAAAGATGGACATAGAAGGTGCTGAATGTTTTGTTATACGAGACCTTAACAAACACAAGTTACTTAAAAGAATTCGGATGCTCTTTGTAGAGTTCCATCATAACATAGAAGGATTTAATAACAGTCTACAGGATTTTCTTAAAATCTTCGAAGATAATAACTTTAATTATTTATTAGAATGTTCTTCTATCCGGAGTAATGAGAAGAGTAAAATGCAAGACGTGATGATTTATTTTTATTAAACGGTTTTCATCGGGTTCTCCCCAGTTGAGCATTTTTTCAAAAATGCCCGAACCGGTCAGGTGACGAAAATATTACAATCGCGGACTAAGCACAGTCTGTGTTTGTTCATTCGAACGCCCTCCAGGCGTTCGAGGGCAAGCCCGGTCCGACAAGCCGAGTATGCGCGGACCGGTGCTCGCGACCCCGCTCGAAAATGATTAATAACTCCACTCGCGAAGTCGCTCGTCGAACCCTCGGGTTCGACTCCCGTACGCTAAGCACAGAATCTGCGGTTCTGAATGCGCGGACCGGGAGTCGAACCCGGCTCGTCTGCTTGGAAGGCAGAAATCATAACCGATAGACCATCCGCGCCTATAAGAACTATCCTGAGAGAGGTTTTAAAAGTTATTGTTCTCTGTGATTTTTATGAGAATATTATATGGTGTGTGCGGGGAGGGATTCGGGCATTCATCCATTGCATCTGAAATTATCCCATATCTTGAGTCGAAGGGTCACAAGGTTAAAGTCGTAACTTACGGAAGAGGCCTTGAGTTCTTAAAAGGATTTGACATTTATCCTGTGAAGGGTTTGCGGATATCTTATCAAGGCGAGGGAGTGAATCATTTGAAGACAGTCTATCGGAACGTTCTTGATTTTCCGAAGAATTTTTTGAAGATGGGAGAAATCAAGAAAGAAATTGAGAAGTTTAATCCGGATATTTGCATTAGCGACAATGAGCCGATCGTTGCACAGGCAGCTTACTGGAAAAATTTGCCATTGGTTTCGTTTAGCGCGCTCAATACGTTTGTTTTTCATGATGTGAATAAGCCGTTGAAGAAGCAAAGCTCTTCACTTATAGCAAAATCGATAATTCGCACAATCGTGCCTAAGGCTGACGAGAGGATCGCTTTGTCTTTCTCGGATAAGACCTTTGTAGATAAAGGTGTTATTTATACATCGCCTATCATAAGATCGGCGATCCGACGGGCTAAACCTAAAAAGGAGGATTTTGTTCTGGCATATTTAGCGAAGTCCCATGATTACCTAGTTAAAATTTTTGAAAGAATTCCTGAGAAATTCGTGATTTATGGAATTCAGAACGGGGTTGGAAAGAAAAATCTTGTCTTCAGACAGACTCCTGAAACATTTGCAGGAGAATTCAGAAATTGCAAGGCAGTAATCTCCAACTCAGGTTTTTCTGTCATTTCTGAAGCCATCTATCTGAGAAAACCGATTTTTATGGTGCCTATACGGAATCAATATGAACAATTCTATAACTGCCTTGTCGTGAGGGGAAAAGGTATTGGAGAGTTTTCGGAAAGCCCGAAGGAAAAGGAAATACGAAATTTTCTCGGCAGCCTAAACGAGTGCGAAAATAATATGAAGAAAATAACTTATGATGCCGATGAACCTTTGAGGGTGCTAGAGAGCGTTCTTGAAAAATTTGAGAACGCGCCCGACAGGATTTGAACCTGCGACCCCCGGGTTAGGACCCCGATGCTCTATCCAGGCTGAGCTACAGGCGCATGTGCTCGTAAACATGGAATAGAATATAAAGGTGATGGTCTGAGCCTAAAAAACGAAAGCGATGATGAATTTGGAAATGTATGTCTTGCAAGTCGCAGAGCATTTGATCGCATACTGTCTTTTTATTAATATAGTTTAGAACAATACAAAGTTAGTAATGCCAGATTTTTTTAGCATCCTTTGTTTGTTTTGTCATTTAAGCTTTCTCCCTGTTCCATTCTTTTGTCCAATAACTAAATATTCATTTTTTCTTGTGCTTCGGATATCCTCAATAGTATAGAATGCTTTAGGATTTACTTCCCTGACTATTTTAAATAAATTTTTCAGTTCTTTTCTTTTAACAACTAAAAGAATAACTTTCACATCAGTTTCCTCATTACCGCTCTGGCCATTAAGAATTGTGATTTGATAATTATTTTGTTTTAGTTTGCTGATTAGTTGTTTTGAATTTTTCTTGATGATTATCCTTACCATCGCATTCCCCAAGGATATCTTTTCGTCTAGCCAAATGCCGACGTAACTTCCGGTTGCAAATCCTCCCGCGTAGGCAATATATAACCAAATATTATTAATATCTGACCATATTTGATTTATTGCGATAAGCCAAATCAATACTTCGAAGAATCCGATTATGAAGGATAAAAGTTTGTAACCTTTAGAGATAAAGATAATTCTTATTGTTCCAAGACTTACGTCTATAACTCTCGCCATAAAGATTAGTATGGGCAATATGGCATAAGTAAAGATTAATTCCATTTTTGCTCCAGGGGTTGTTTAACTTTAGATTTTGGTTCTTCTGCGGATTCGTACGATTCGGCAATTAAATGGGTCGCTTTTTCTAAATCTCGCGCTGCTCTTGTGAGATATTCTTTTTCCGCTTTCTCAAGTTTTTTACTTTGCGATTTTTTCATGTTTTATCAGTTTAACAATGTGTAAAGGTTTAATTAAAAATAATGGGCGGTAGATAAGAATCTACAACCGAAAAAGCAAAGGTCCTCTTAACAGAGACTTGTCACTAAATATAGAATCTGATGAAGTGTTGGGAAGAGAATTGCTGCTTGGAATGGTATCCGCCTTTTTGTTCAGAAGAATAGTCTCCATATTCACCCCCTAATAACATGATTGTCATTGAAACTATATAAATCTTTCTTCAAAATTTCTGACCATCCTTATTTAGAAATTTTAGATTGCTGTGCAATCCTGTTTCCCGCAGGTGCAAACTAACACCAGCACAATCTGCGATTGTGAAATGCGGGCGTTAGGATTCGAACCTAAGTAGGCACTAAGCCAACAGGTCCTAAGCCTGTCCCGTTTGACCGCTCCGGCACGCCCGCATTGAAAGACAAGAAGAGGATGCGTTTTAAAGGTTTTTATTTGATTGGGGAGATTCTATTTCGTATCTTGACACTGCATAACACCCGACGTGTTGTGCATTTATGCTTGCAGCTTTATTTGCCAACTCTATTGATTCTTTCAGGGACTTACCCAAAGTGCGATAGAAAACGAACGTAGCTATGGTTGTGTCGCCGCAGCCCGTTACATCCAATACTTCAGTTTTATGTGCCGGCAGATGAAAAGAACTTCCGTCTTTGCCTGCGAAGAACATTCCTTCCCCGCCAAGGGTTAAGAGAATGTTGGTGTCTAATTCTTTTGCTAATTCCTTCGCTTTTTCTCTATCATCGATAGTGTTGCTCATCGCTGCGATCTCTTTTCTGTTTGGTTTTATCAGTTCTACGCCGCGATAGATGTTTTTATTTTGCTTTGGATCCACATAGACTGGAATCCCTATTTTCTTTGTTTCATTGATTATTTCCTGACTTATGAAACCCTTATCGTAATCTGAGATAATAATAGAATCAAAACCATTTGTTAGCAAACCCGAGATTCGGCTCACTATCTGGAACCTAAGGGCCCTTATGGATTCAATTTCAGACGCGTGATCCCCGAAGTCCAATCGACCATGATATCTTCCATCGCTGGCTGAGAGAATTCTTTGTTTTACAATTGTTTTTACATTATTGCCGGTTAGAAGTCTTTGATTAATGCCTATTTTTGAGAGTTCTTCAATTAATTTTTTGCCGTGTTCGTCATTCCCGACGATGCCAAATAGGGTTACTTCTGCTCCGAGTTTGGCAAGATTGGCTGCGACATTGCCGGCTCCGCCTGGAAGAAATATTGTGCTTTTCACTCTGTGACATGGAGCCGAACTTTCCGGATTTTCCCGATTTTCACAATAATCATATCTATCCAAAAGAACATCTCCGAGAACGGCGATTTTAGGTTGCATAAGAGAACATAGAAAGAGAAAATTTAAAGATTTAGATAAAAAAGGTCGTTAGATTTATACAGATTGCTGATAGAAATAAAATAAAGAACACAGCATCTGAGTTTCGCCTCTTGACGGAGACTAACGCAACAGACGTCGTCAGCTTAACTTCTGTGTTCGGAATGGGAACAGGTGTTTCCTAACGACTATGGCCGTGTTCAAAGTTAATGGATTGAGAGAGTATTTAAAGTTTTTCTTATTGAATTCTTGGTGAAGATTGATATTTCTAAAAGCGAGGCTAGGGAGAAAATTGATGCGTTTTTTGCCAGAGAAGAATTTAGTGTGGAGGAAGCGAGGAAGATTAAGAGATTAGCTATGAAGTTCAAGATTCGTCTTGGAGATTATAAGAAATTATTTTGCAAAAAGTGTTTGTCTAAACTAAAAGGCAGGACTCGATTTTCTGGAGGATACAAAACAGTTGTGTGCAAGAAGTGCGGTGAGCGAAATAGATTTAAGATGGATCGTCAAAGAAGCTAGATATTTTATTTTCCTTGTACGCTTTGAGGAAGGTCACAAGATATGCAAGAATGAGCGGCCCGATTATCAGACCCAAGACGTTGAATACAAAGAGTCCTCCGACCATTCCAATCAGGACAATCGCCTGTGAGAGATCTGTGCGCTTTGAGACAAAATGAGAACGGAACACGTTGTCTATTGAGGAGACTATAAGAAGGTTGAATAGGAAATAACCTAAAGCCAGCAGAGAATTTCCTGTGAGGACCATGTAAACAGTGACCGGCACGTAAACAAAACCCGGACCGATGACTGGAATGATGCTTAAGATAATGGCGACGATGCTCAAAATAAGAGCATTAGGGATTCCAAAGGCGTACAACGCGAGGGCTGCCAAGGCTCCCTGCACAACGCCCCCTACGACATGCCCATAAAGAATGCTTTGCGTTATGTCCCGGAACTGCTTGATGAACTGTCTTTCCTGTTCGCGCGAGAAAGGCAAAAGGCCTGAAGCAAAACCCTTCAATCTTTCAGAATCTCTTAATGTGAAGAAGAAAACAAAAACTCCCAAGAAAATGTGAAGGGAAATAGTGAAAAAGTTAACCAGCGTGTCCACCAGAGAATTCATAATTGTTGATGCAAGTCTGCTGAAACCGCTTTTGGCAGCCAAATCTGCCTGGATTATGAATTGTTCGGAGGCTGCTGGGAAAACTGCCCGGACGAACGAACCAAATTCCAGCCCTTGAGAAACCTTGAATAGCTCAAAAACCTGTTTTGAGATAACCGGCAGAAGAAACCAGAGAGGCACCAACACCAATGCCAAAAGAACTATGCTGACTAGAAGAGCAGAGAGTGTCTTATTTTTTACGAGCTTTATAGTTAATTTGTGCACGGGAAGAAAAATGTAAGCCAATATCAATCCAGAAAGAACGGAAAACAGCACAGGCTTAACGACCAGGAAAGCCAAGACTACGAGTATAATCAGGAACAGAATGAGTGAAACTTTTTTTATCTCTTTCTCACTAATTACCATGCTAATATTATACAGGCAGGATATTAAAACATTGCTAACCGCGACATTGCGGTGTTAAAGTGAATTTAATTAGAGTTTATAGTAACTTAAACTATTATTCATGAGTTCAATAATTGAAATGTTCTTGATAAAGATTAAATACTTAATACGTCTAACAATTTATAATGGATATTTGATTAATCGCAATATGAAATTAAGTTTAGTTATTCCTACGTACAACGAAAAAGGGAATGTTCAAAAACTTATTGAAAAGATTCAGGAAGAGTTTAAAGAAAATAAAATTGATGGTGAGATAATAATAGTTGACGATAATTCTCCTGATGGGACTGGAAGGATTCTAGAAAATTTAAAGAAAAAAACAAAAAATCTTATAGTTGTTCATAGGGAAGGCAAACTTGGACTTTCTTCAGCAGTTCTGGAAGGATGGAAAATGGGGAGTGGAGAAATTTTTGGAGTGATGGATGCGGATTTAAGTCATCCAGTTGAAAAGATTCACGAGCTCTATAATCCGATTAAGAATGGCGATGCCGATTTTACAATCGGAAGCAGGTATGTAAAAGACGGAAAAATTGAAAACTGGAATTTTAAACGGAGAGTGATGTCTAAAACAGCGACTTATTTTTCGAGACCGTTTACAAATGTCAGGGATCCGATGTCTGGCTTCTTCATGATACGAAAAGATTGTGTAAATTTTAAAGACCTGAATTCAAAGGGATTTAAACTTCTTCTTGAGATCATTTTAAAAAGCAAATATAAACACTTAAAAGAAATCCCTATAACTTTCACTGACAGAACTCTCGGAAAAAGCAAAGCCGGAAAATCAGAGATAATTTTTTATCTCGAAAATTTATGCGGTTATAAAAAATATGTGCGGAGAGGGGTAAAAGAATTCTTTAAGTTTTCTTTAGTGGGTTTAATTGGGGCGGTTATTAATCTTGGAGTCCTGTATTTATTAACTGAGTATGTTGGAATTTATTATTTATTTTCCGCAATTGTTGCGTTTGTTATAGCAATGACACACAATTTTTTTTTGAATAAAGTCTGGACATTTGGAGAGGAGATGAAATCAAGCGTCTGTAAAAAATACATAAAGTTTTCGGTAATTAGTATTTTTGCGCTCATTGTTAATTTAATCTTTTTATATTTCTTTACTGAGATAATCGGAATTTATTATTTAATTTCCCAAGTATTAGCAATAGGAATTTCTTTAATGATAAATTTTTTCGGAAATAAATTCTTGACTTTTAAAAAATGAAAAGAAGCAGATATTTTGAATTGTTTTCTGTTCTGATAATTTTGTTTGTTTCATTGGTTCTTTACTGGAATCCTTTGTTTTCCGGAAAACCGCTTGGATTAGATGCGCTAGGACATCTTAGCAAAATTTCTTATCTTCAAGAATTTGGTTTAGGGGTGAAATGGGATTTGGCTTGGTATGCCGGAGCTCCGTTTTTGGCATATTATTCTCCCTTGTATTATTGGTTAGGTTATTTTTTTAGCGATATTATTTTTGGAGCAAATTTTTTACAATTTTTGAGTATTGTTTTAACTGCAAGCGGAGTATTTTTTCTTATTTTTTATTATTCAAAAAATGAAATTTATTCTTTAATTTTTTCATTATTTTTTCTTTCTGTTTTATGTACATCATATTATTTTATTGCTGTCGGAAATTCGCCATATGTTTTTGGAATTTTTACAATTCCATTTACTTTGCTTTTTTTAGAAAAATCTTTGGAAAATAAAAAGTATAACTTTTTGTTTTATTCATTATTTTTTGTCCTTGCATATTTAACACATATATTTATGGCATTAGTTCTATTTTTGTTGGTTACCCTGAGGATTAGCATTTATTGTTATTTTAATGAAAAGAAATTTATCAAAGAAGCGGTAAGAAAAAATTTAATTTACCTATTGTTACCATTACTAATTTCTGCTTTTTGGTTTTTCCCTTTTTTATCTAAATCTGAAAGTTTTATCGGAGATGGTCTTGGATATGTTCCGATTCCGCATCATCTTTTTGGATTTGGGGATTATACTATTTGGGGAAAAGCTCCGGGAGAAATAGGAATTTTATTTGGGTTATTTCTTGTTTCTTTATTCTTCATAAAAAAATATTTTAAAGAGAAAAATGAAAAAATTATGTTCTTAACTATTAGTTCTGTTTTGCTTTTTCTGCTGTTGGAAGGGATTTTAGGTAAGTTTTACCCGACAGGCGTAGGTGCGATAAGATTTATACTTCCTTTTTCAATTCTTGCATGTGTCTTTTCAGGAGTTATATTTTCTAAAAAATTCGAGAATACAAAAGTGGTTAGTTTATTGGTTATTTTGTTATTGATAGCATTATTTCTAAATTATAAGACTGTAGATGAAAATTATGAAAAATATAGTTATAATTCAGAGTATGATAGATATGGGTTGGTTGATTCTGTCTATTCCGCAGAGAAATTTCCGTTAAAAAATAATTTTTCTAATTATAGATTTGGAACTTCAAGGTATATCTTCTCAGAAACATTAAATTATAAATTTCCCCGGCAAAGTCAGACTTGGGGATATTTTGACCAAGGGATTCTTTATCCGGAAGAGTTAAATAAATTTAAAGAAGTTGTTTGGCATTCTGAAAGTCTAGAGGAAACATTAAATTATTTAGATAACTATGGAATTAAATATTTTGAAATCGGCGGGCAGGATTTAGATTTTGATAAGAAGTTTAATAATGGTAAATTTTCTTTAGTGCTGGAAAAAAATTTTTCTGATTATCCTTTTAAGATTTATGAATATAAAAATGCAAAACCAATTATTTCTGTTATTTTTGAGAATAAATCTTATGAAGATTATTCGGAATATTCTGTAATAAGAGAAAATCCGGATAATGTAATAGTAGAATATAATTTCTCTGGAGAGGAGAATATTTTGTTTAAAGAATCTTTTCACAACTCCTGGAAAGCTAAAGATTTACAAACAAATAAAAAAATTAAAATAGAAAAAACAGAAGAAGGTTTTATGATTTTAATTCCGGAAGAGAATACAAAACAAGTATTGCTCTATCAATCAAAAACACCTCTTCAAAAGATAGGGATTATATTCTCTTTATTAGGAACCCTATTAGCTATTTTTTATAGTATAAAGAAAAAGAATTAATTTTTGGTCAGATTACTTCTATTTACGTTACAATGTGATAACAGCAAAAATTTATAAATCATATTCGAGAAATAAAGAAATGAAAAACACAATAGGAAAGATTTTTTCAGATGAAACAGATGAGGAAGTGCATTCGGAGTTTGTGAAATTCTCGCGAGGGGTATTTGATAATCGCTATTTGGTCGAAGGAAAGAAGCAGGCGGGAAGATGGGCAATAAAGACAAGCAGCGAGTTCGCGAATTTTTTTGTAAGGAACATTTTAGAGAAAGAGAAAGGAGAAGTTCAAATCAAGGGAATCATCGTCTCGACATTAGATTTGGAAAGTGATTGTGAGTTTGAGATTGAGGATGTGAAAAAATACATGGGCATAAAGCAACTGGTCCTGAACTGCCAGACTTCCGGAGACAAGATATTGAGATTGATGGACAAATATCCGCGTGCGTTTTACGCATTGTCTTTTTCTGTGAACGGGAACGAGCTGAAGATTAAGGCGAAGGCGCCGAAAAGTGGGAAGCCCGGGACGAAAACCAAAGGCGATGAAGATGAAGGACCGAGGGCAGATTTTTGTTCTTTGAAAACTTCAGACAGGTCAATTATTGATGAGCTGTTTTTTGATTTTCCAAATTT
Organism: Candidatus Pacearchaeota archaeon UBA73; assembly: GCA_002496015.1. GTDB lineage: Archaea > Nanobdellota > Nanobdellia > Pacearchaeales > GW2011-AR1 > UBA73. The sequence continues at coordinate 167,280 of DAIF01000002.1, forward strand.
TAACGAGATAAAAATTAAACATGTTATTGAAGTTAAGGAAATTGAGATTCCTAAAGATGTGAAGACGCCGGAAGAGATGCGAGAGAAAGCTGTTCGAAAAGGTGTGATTAAGAGATTTGTTGATGTTAACGGGAAGAAGGAAGTTGCGGAGAAAAGTTTTGTTGTTTAGGGTTTCAAAATTTCTTGCGGGCAAGCAGAAATAAAAATTTATTTAAGAACTTCTAATGCAGAATCGATGCATTCTCTTTCTTGTTCATCTAGAGATCGTATTTGCTGTTCTAAAGTTCTTCTTGGAGCATTGTAGTTCTGCTCAATTTGTGAAGAAACTAACTTCATTAAATCTTCTTTGCTGCCTTCGGCAGAAACTCTTCCCATCCGACCATCCGAGTAGGAATTCTCAAGCCTGTTCCAGAGGGAGAGCAAGTCGAGATCCCCGTAGAGGCTCAACCTCTGAACCCCGGAATCATC
>DAIF01000011.1 GCA_002496015.1 Candidatus Pacearchaeota archaeon UBA73
GCAGGTTTCAGATTCCCACTTTGGATTTCGCCTACGGCAAAAACCCTCCTTGACCCCTCAAACCCCTCGCCCCAAATGTTAGTAAACCTGCAGTTTGCGACTTTTTCAACAGAGCCTAATAATCCAAAACTATTAAAAACCCTGCAGTCCTTTTTTTAAAATGGCTAAGACAATCGGAATTATCGCCATAAAAGGAGGTGTAGGAAAGACAACAGTCGCTACTTCTCTCGCGACAGACCTCGCTAATCACTATGACAAAAAAGTTCTCCTTGTAGATGCGAACTTCTCTGCTCCGAATCTCGGACTTCACATGGACATCCTAGAGCCGGAAAAAACCATCCACCACATCCTTGACAAAAAAATCCACGCAAAATCCGCAGTAATCGAAAAATTCGGAGTCGATGTCATACCTGGCGACTACGTTTACAACCGCGAGCTTCCTGTCCTAAAACTAAAAGACAAGCTCGCTTCACTAAAAGACAGTTATGATTTTGTCGTACTGGATTCCTCTCCAAGTCTCAACGACGAAGTTTTCTCAACAATACTCGCTTCGGACGTGCTCTTCGTAGTAACCACTCCAGACTATCCGACGCTTTCCTGCACGATTAAAGCAGCCAAATTAGCTAGGCAACGCGGACGCCCGATCGCCGGTATAATAATAAATAAAATCCGCGACCCAAGATACGAACTGAATATTCACGATATCGAAGAATCTCTGGACATCCCAGTTGTTGCCCGCATTCCGGACGATAAACAAGCTCTCCGCTCGCTCTTCACTCGAATTCCCCTTCCAGTCTATAAAAAAAACTCGCCGCTCTCAAAAGAGATCAACCGGCTAAACGCCGCATTAACGCGGAACAAAGAAAAAAAATCATTCATCCAGTCGATAATGCCCTTTGACTTCAAAAAAGAGAGAATAAACCGCGAACTCCTCAAGGATAGTTTCTACTCAAAGACATTCAAGCATTAAAATGACGAAAAACCCAGATTGCATCTTTTGCAAGATTGTAAAAAAAGAAATTTCCGCAGAGATTATTTACGAAGATGATTCCCTGATTTCCTTTCTCGACATTAATCCAGTGAATAAGGGACATATTCTTTTGATACCCAAAGAGCACTATCGTTGGATGACTGATCTTCCTGACACGTTGCTCTCAAAAATTTACACGAAGTCAAAGTACCTAATGGAAAAAATTAAAACTGCATTGAAAGCAGACTTCGTTGTCCTTTCCGTAGTTGGAATTGACGTGCCCCATTTTCATGTTCACCTGCTTCCAAGATACAACGACGACGGCTTGGCAAATTTCTGGCCTACAAAAAAATACGAAAACGATGAATTGAAAAAATATGGGGACATTCTTAGAGCGACACTAAAATGAAAAACAAAGACTGCGTTTTCTGCAAAATCGCCCGAAAGGAGACCTCATCCGAAATAATCAAAGAATCGCAGAACTTCTTCGCAATCCGAGATAAAAACCCCCACACCGAAGGTCATACCCTCGTCATCCCAAAAAAACACTTCGTCACTGCATTAGACATCCCAAACACCCTCGGTTCCGAGCTACTTAAAATAATAAAAGAAGTTGCCTCAGACTTGATGGACAAAAAACTCGGTGACGGCTTCAACATCCTTCAGAACAACCTCGAAGTCGCCGGTCAAGTCGTGACGCACGCTCACTTTCACATCATCCCGCGAAAAGACGACGATGGCCTAAAATTTTTAGTTAAGGAAGATTAGGATTTATCTCGACAATCCTGTAACAATTATCTAATTCTGTTACATAAATTATTTTTCTGGAAGATTCTCCCTGCAAAATTTTTCTTAGTTTAGAAATTACCTCTCCATCACGTCCCTTAGCTCCAGCACTAAGAGGGATATAATTAGTAACCCGCCCGAATTTTTCGGGAGGAAATTCTTGATCTAAAAATCTAAGCACAGGGTCTTCATTCATAAACTCAAATAAAAGATTCAGTTTATATTATTTTTATACTTTCTACCACCACCTAACCGCCTTTAACAAAATAGAAATGCACAGCATCAAAAAGCCGAGAATCATCGTACCCTGCCCGAATTCTGTTTCAGCTAAAATCCACGCCCCCGTAATAATAAACAAAGCAATAATCAAATTCAGAAAAAATATTATGTTGCTCGCAAAGCGATAAGGTTTCTCATTTATCTCCTCGCTGCCCTTTTTAATTCTCCTCTTTCTCATTCGATTAATAAGAAGCAGCAATTAATAAAATTATGGGGAGAATCAAACCCTTATGCGAGCGAAGCGAGTGTCTGGCAGCTGCAAGATAAGTCGTATGCGAGCGAAGCGAGTATGGGACTATATTTGTTAGTCGGAGGGGATGGTTTCGGAGCCTTATGCAAGTCCATTTTAGATAAAAGAATTTGACTTGTATTGGGGTTGATGGCTTCGGGGGGAATCAAACCCCCGACCTCCGCCTCATGAGAGCGGCGCTCTAATCAACTGAGCTACGAAGCCAGATTATACTGCCATAAAAAAAGCATAGGGTTTTTAAGCGTGTTGCTCCTCAAACGGCCATGGCAGGAGAAGAGGTGGTGACAAATACAACTAGTCTTGCAGGAGACATAATCGCCGCCCTGGGTTCCATAGGAATATGGCTTCAGACAATCGGTGTAATCGTCGTGCTTTGGATAGCGCTCCAGATAACAAATTGGATAATAAACCGAAAGAGACTTAAAAAATTAGACGAGCTTTCTGAAAAAATCGACAGAATAGAAAGAAAATTAGATAAACTCCTAAAGAAAAGCGATTAGACAAAGGAGCTATCAGTAAAAAGCCTGTTAAAATGTTGAGAAATTACAGCCAAAGAGCTAAAAAAAGTCTGCTTCCATATAAGCAGAAGGCTCCTTGCCGCAGGATACAAAGATTCAAAATTATTTGCTATGAAACTCATTTTAACTTCTAACCAACGTTATATCCATAGTTGAGATGTTAGTTCGTTTCCCCTCACTTTCAAAACTCTCGCTTCCTATCTTTATATCCTTTACGGTCACTGTGTTCTCAAGAGACCTCTTAGCGACTTCCGCCACATCAACCGCTTTTGAAATGAATTTGCCACGGGATTTTATCACGACCTCTGAAAGCTCCTTCTTAGTGAATTGAGTTATCACGCCCCGGATATAATTCACTAAGGGTTTGGACCCTACAAAAACCGTATTATCATTATTGGTCAGTTCCGATGTTTTCTTCTTGGCGTTCTCGTTCATGTTTCTTCAATCGTTTCTTCTTCGCCAGCCTGGATATTTGACCAGCGACTTTATTCCTTACAGATTTTGAAGGCATTGTATCTTTTAATATCTTTTTATTCCTTTCAAAGTCCTCACTAAATCCTTCTACAGTAGTAAACAACTCGCTTGCTGCCTTTCGAATCATTAACGATTTGATTCTTCCCATATCCCTGTTTGAGAAAGTTGCTATTTAAAACTTATGTTTGCGGCGGCTTTGTAAAATAAGTCCCTGAATTAGCCTACTTTTTTACAGAATTTATTTTAGATTATACCTAAATCTTTAACTCCTTCCCACGAGGACTTTCGCTTTTTATGCACTTTTTCTGTCAGGGCGTCGGCTCTTCTCCGCTCCCTCGTTTTTCCAGTATTACGATTAACGTCATAATAGACAATCTTCGCTTTTCTGACATTCGCTTCTGTTAGTATCTTCATTATTTGTTTTTGAAATGGATGAAATTCATGTTCGCCTGCTTTTAATTCAAAAATAATAAATTCTTTAGTCTTTTTGTTATATAGCAAGCGGTCAGGAAAACCCTTTCCACTTATTAATCCCCAGCCCTTGCTTTCAGGATATTTTTGTTCAACTTCCTTATCAAAAATTTCTTCTGTTCTTCTCTCTATTTGTCTACCACTTAGTTTCATCGTCCTTCACACCACTCACAGCATTTACTTAGACATTCGCCATTAAGTAACCTTATTGCCTTCTCAAATATCTTCTCGGCGACCATTCCTCAGCTTTCTGAATCTGCTGCGAAGAAACCTGTGATGAAGAAACACCTCCCCCCCGACAACATACCCGCGAGCCCGCACGCTACAACTAACGCCGCGCCTGCCCTAGCCAACCCGTTCTTTCGCAAATCCATACAAATCCCGACTAAATCAAATATTTAAAGATTACGCAGTGTCCCAAAATAAAATAATCAAAACTCCAGCTTCTCAAATCTAACCAAATTTCCCCACTGTTCAAGGAACTGCCTTCCCTTCTTGTTCAGCTCCCCAGGCACCATAAAAACCGCCGGCAATTTTTCGCCCCGCGCCTTCTTGTCTGCCTTCGCCAAATCCGCATCTGAAGCAGACGCTTTCTCCTTCGCAATTAAATAATATGTCTGCCTCCCAAAATCCGTATTAATCCGCACTTTCGCCTCAAACTCTTTCTTCTTCTCCGCCACAACATGCAAAATCTCAATATCCTTCCTCGACAAATAGTCTTTAAGATTAATAACAAACCCGTTCTCAAGAACCTTCTCTTTCTTCTTCTCCGCAAGTGGTCTCTCTTCTTCTTTCAACAAAGTTTCCTGTTTAGCTTCAGGCACCTTGACCAATTTCTCCTCAATCTTCTCCTTCACCTCTTCCGCCTTCTTCGCATCGCCGGAAACCAAACTCTCAAACTCCTCATCCGGCAAAACAAAATATTTCCAAAACAGCTTCATCTCGCTCCCAACCCTGACCTGCACAGGCACCGCAAAATCCTTTATCGCTCTCAGCGCCACCCTCACAACGGGATCCTGCTCAGAGTCTTCCAAAATCTTCTCCTGCTTCAATTTAGCAAAAGCTTCTTTCTCCCTCTGATTCAGATAAGGCACAAACTTCTCAAGCATTCCTTCCTGCCCAGGCAAATAGTAAAGCGGAGAACTCCCAACCCTCATGTTCGAAATCTTTATCTTGCTCTCATCCTTCAATTCGCTCAGGAACGCCGACGCGAACAACGGCGAGAAATTTATCTCTTTCGCAACCTGCACCGGCAAAATCGGCCCGCGAAGCCGCATCGTCGACAAAATTCTTTCCTTGCTCGTGTTGAGCTTTTCCACCTCAATCATCTCTTCATTAAAATTAGAAAGATTATAAAGATTATTATACCAATAAAATTACTTCTGCTAATAACAACTATTTTCTTTTAACGATGCCACGACAGTTTTTACTCCTGCAATGACAAATCATTTCAAAACCCTGCGTCTCATTTTCAGAATAATCTCCTGTAATTTCTTCACCTTTTTTAATATCTCGTTTAGCTATATCACAAAAATCCTTTGCATGGGTATTTGCATCACACGAATGATTGACATATCTTGCAGGAGGCTCCATTAAAATATATTTTCCGTCTAAGAAAGCAACATATCTCTTTTCTTTATGCGACATACTTTTGACTTCTTCAGGAGTTAATTGATAGGCAATATCCCACTTAATCACGATCTCTCCTTTCTTAAAATCGCGTAATGCGAATACACCCAATCCTTCAATTTTAGATTTCTTTACAGCAACATCCCCAATCAAATCTTCCTCCACCCCACCTCATAATAACTCACCCCGCCCTCCTCATCCACCACGCAAAGCAGCAATTTCTTCTTCGTCGAATGTGCCACTCTGTTCTTCGCCGCAAAATCATGCCATCCCATCTGCTCATTTTCCTTTACGCAATAAGCAACCCATTGCGCATGATCTTCTCCCGGCCTCACTCCCCTGTCATAAACCCGAAACTCCGCCCCAAACTTCAACGCCGTTTTCACAATATATCCCTTGTCTCTCAAATTCCTAAACACCGCCAGCTTCGTCTCAATTTTCTTATCCACTTTTCTAACTCTCTTCAACAACTCATCAAACCCCAACTTCCTCTTATCGGAAAAGACTTCTATTTTCCCTTTTCCCACAAGATAAAGTGTCTCAACTCCGGAGAACTCCACCCAACCAGTCTTCTTCTCTCCCCACCGAGACTTCTCATACATCGTAAAAGCCTGCGGGGACGTTGACCGCACGCTGTCTCCGACAAAATGTGCATTTATCATTGCAAACAAAAACCCAATATCTTTTTAAACACTCTCATTCTAGAGATAAAATGAATAAACAGCAGTCAGACTATGGAGACTTCGAAGAAATTCAAGACGAGTCACCAAAACCCCAAGAAGAACAAACTCAATCAAATTTCCCGGTAAGGGTAAAGCTCCCAAAAGAAGGACAGTTCGTGGGGATTGTGATAGAACGACTCGGCGGAAAACGCACTTCAGTAAAAACCACTGACAAAAAAACACGAAACTGTCGTGTCCCCGGAAGATTCTCAAGAAAATTCTGGCTTCGCCCTGGCAATTACGTAATCATCGAACCCTGGCCTGACGACGATAATAAAGGCGACGTAGTTTATCAATACCGCCCAAACGAAATCTCCCAACTCAAAAGAAAAGGGTTCTTAAACAATTTAGAGAGAGAATTTTAAAAACTTCAACTCTGCTGGTTAGTCTGCCTAAGTTCGCTCCCGATAGCGTCGACATCAAATTGTCTTTCATAACAGAAAATATTCTTTTAGTTCCCAAACGAACTGTTACAGACTTCCCCCTAGACTGCGCCATAGCATTAAAATATCGCGTGCTCCCGTTTCTGCTATATTGTTTCACCCATTAGAATTTTCATTTTTAGACTTTAGGCTTATCCTCGCTTGTAGCTTACTCCAGGAATAGATAACAAATCTTTTACTATAGCTCCTGTAGTTCTATCAGAGAAGGGAATATGAAGTACATGAGAATGGGTTTCATAAACTCCTTGGGGTTCAGGTTTATACTTTGAAGAAAGATTCGGAGCAGAAGCATCTTGTTCATGAAGAGATAGTATCTTGATTCTTTCCGCATGCCCAACAAAATCCGCCCGAGCTTTTCTGAATTGCATCATCTCATCAGAACCTGCAACTCCTTCATACTCTGCCGCAAATTTGGCGTCAATCGCTTTATAGACTACGTCCATGAACCAATTAAAATTCTTATCATAGTCGTTAGAATTTGCCGACCTTAAATTCGGAGCAAGATACCAACTCCCTGCACCAACAAAGAATTCCCCTCTTACATTCTTGCCCTTCTCAACCGCTGTTACTTCAAGAGCTTTAGACGCCCTCATAACAGAAGGATAAACAACTGCAGAGATTCCCAGCAAAGAAGCTCCTTCATCCTCCGACACAATACGCGGAATCTCAAACAATTCAACCTCTCCCCCAACTTTTCTTTGATTAAGATAAGCAAAGAAATGGGGCTTGCTCCTTAACTTACTTCCTCCATTATCAACAACGAGGAAAGCGGTGGGTCTAAGCCGAGGGTCTTGCCGAACTTCAGAAAGCTTATCAAAAGATCTAAGGATATCGTTAGCAGCTCTGCCAGAGATCACTGTATCAACCATAGAAAATCCTTTCTGAATTTCAGGAAAGACTTCATATCCAGAAGCGACTTCATCTCTGCCCTCTATTCCCCTCAAAACAGTATCCACAAAAGACGTAAAATACGGATCTTTTCTTCGACTCTGCGGGGGCTGGAAGAACGCCGCAGTTACCTTTGCCCAATAATCTCTCGTCCGAGTAGTATAATCGGTATTATCTGTTGTCGGATCAAACCTCTCGATGTTTAAATCAGCAGTAAATGGAGCTAGTAACACCCTTATCTTTTTTCCATCCACATTAGGCGATATCTGGCTGTCTTCTGGTAGAAGAGGGGCAAGCACTGGCTGAACACCAAGGTTATCTCTAAAATTCTTCTGATCAAAGCCAAAAAGACTCAAATCCTCAAGTGCGTGTGCAACTCCCAGAAAAAATGGCAGAGCGCCCCTGCTGGGAATTATCAAAGTATCAAACCCCGTAATCTTCTGTCTTTCTGGTATGCTTACTGCCAAATCTATACAAGCACCGGCATAAGCCATCATGTTCTCCTCAGAGAAGATATCATCCATTGTCATACGAGAAGCCCCCAACCCAGGTTTATAAACTTTTCCAAATGTAATCATTAAATAGTTACAACGTATCCTCAAAAACCAATCGCTCATTCAATTCCCCAGCCACGTCTTCTAACATCTTTTCCTCTGCCTTCCCCTTCCACCCATGATGTCCCAAAACCCATCCCAGCTTCACCAACGCCGTCTCAGGCAGCATATCCTCGAGAAAAATCGCTCCAGCCTCTTTCATTGCCCGCCCGCTGCTATAAACGTAAGGGTTAACCCTCCCAAAAATCGTCTGCGTCGTGACACAAATCACAAGCCCCTCTCTAATATGCTTCTTCAACTTCCCATACCAAGACTCATTCACATGCCCAAGCCCCACTCCTTCAATCACCAACCCTTTATACTTCAACGCATAATAATCCAAAATCCCCGCGTCCTGCCCCGGATAAAATTTCACCAATGCAACCTTATCGCTGTACTCAACGTCCAATTCGACTTTCCCTTTCATTCGAACTTTATATTCTCTTAAAAATTCCACTTTATCCGGCCATACGCGGGCAATCGGCTCGGTATTCACTGCTTTAAATGCATCTCTCCTTGAACTGTGCATCTTCCTGACTTTCGCTCCGGGCAGCGCATAACAAAAATCATCATTTGTCGTCGCGTGTCCAACCAGCATAACTTCCGCACAATCCGACAGAGCCATCCTCGCAGCGCACTGCAAATTCAAATTCGCATCCGAACTTCCCCTATCAATGCTCCTCTGTGAATATGTCAACACCACCGGCTTATTCAAATTCCTCAGAAAAAACGAAAGCGCCGCCGAAGTATAATGCAACGTATCAGTCCCATGCGTAATAATAACGCCCTCTATCTCATTATCATTTAGCATCTCCTGCGCAATCTTCGCAATAGCAATCCAATGCTCGCTGGTCATGGATTCAGAAGCAATCATAAACGGAATTTCGATTTTTTTCACATTGACAATCTCAAACAGCTCGGGATAGAATCTCGCAAATTCTCCGACATCTGTCAAAGGCGCAACTCCGCCGGTTTTAGGATCAAGCTTTGACGCTATCGTCCCTCCGGTAACAATCAAACCAATGCTCTTCAGACCCTTCCTCTGTTTCAATTCTATTGTCGGCTTTTCCTCGGAATATTTCTTTAAAGCCCGCCCCGCCAAAACGTTTTCCTTCGGAATTCCCACATTATACCCAGACTTCAGTTTCAGAAGATAAACTCCCGGCTCCGCGCTCTCAAGAATCGTCCCGTCAACTTCCTTCTTCGCAAGTCTCAATCGCACGCAATCTCCAGACTGAAAATTTAATCCTGTCATCATCCATAAAATTAATTGAAGTATAAAAAGTTAATTGGGTTCCCCGGGAGCGCGATTAAACGCAAGATAAAGTCTTTCTAAAAGTTCTCTGCTATTCCAAACACCAGGATTTGGATCGTACCTAATAACTTGCGGATGAGAAAAATCGACGTTGTGTTTTGTTGCAGGCATCAAACCCAGACCTCTCGGCCGATTCTCTAACCACTCGTTCATAAACCCTGGCCAATCGTCAACCAATACCCTGCCATAGTGTATGCCTTTCCCTCCCCTTGTGACGGAAATCGTATAATCAGGAACTACCGGAGCAATATGCCTCTCGCACCAAGCTACTTTCTCACCCCAGGCAGCTGGGCTTTCTTTAGGCGCTTGCGTTAGAATATGCACTCGAAATCCCATTCCCGCACAATACTCTAAAAGCTCCATTCCAGCCCTTATTGACTCAAGACCCTCCCACCACCCTGATCTCGCCCTGACAAGCTCAACTCTTGCTCTCCAAACGCCCCCGGCAGAAGCCTTATGATAATCTTCGGGCAAGGGTTCAAGAGAAATCTCCATTAAGCCTCTCTCCATTGCCTCATCATAGTCTGCAAGAGTTCCGTCAAGATCAAACAAGGCTATTTTGTCATCCATAAAACTTCGCCACCCCCTAAATATTTAAAGATTTATGAGATATTAGGGACAAACAAAAAACTCGCACTCATGCTCCGGATTCCTCCCAACGACATCCCCGCTCTCGCACACCCTGAAATCCTCAGTGCAAGTCGGCAGAACACCCGTACAAACAAATTGGCACTTTCTATTTCCTGAAATATACTCCCATCTGCCCTCACATAAAATATGAACTTCGTCCGCGTGCATTTCAGCACAGCAATTGTCCTGTGCGTCCCTGCTGGAAAAATCTCCACAAATCCTGTCACCAACAATATCGCCTCTTCGGTTAAGCTTATCCTGATTCAAAAGATAAAAAACCGCCGCAAGCACAACAAAAACTAAAACTATGCCCAACACCAAAGCACTGTTGTCTTTCTTTCTATCACGCTTCTTTTTCATCCCTATTAAAGAAATTCTGAATATAAAAAGATTATCAATAATCTCTGGCGATATAAACCACGTCTCCAGCCTTTTTCCCGCAAACAACACACTTCCCTTTTACAGTTTCTTTCTTTAAATTCGTTCCCCGAACTTTCGCGCCGACTTCTTTCTCGACTACTTCAGCGCATTTCTCCCCGTCGAGTTCTATCGAACAAAACTCACATCTCGCGATGTTCCCTGAATCAATCGCCTTTTTCATCTCACTCACGCTGGAAACATTTACAATTCTGTCGCTAAACAACCTGTCAGCCTCTTTCCTCAAATTCTCGCCACTCTCGCTCTTCACTTTTTTAAGGTATTTCATCAGCTCTTTCTCTGCAATAACTTCTTTCTTATTCAAATCCCTCCTGAATACGCTCAATTTTCCTTCCTTGACTTCCTTTTTTCCAATATCAATCCTTACCGGAACCCCCTTCATCTCCCAATGATTGAACTTTTCGCCCATGCTCTTCTTGCTCAAATCAACTACGACTTCCGCAAACTCTCCAATCTTCTCCTTCAACTCTTGCGCCTTTTCGACTAACTCCTTGCTGTCGTCAATCGGCACGATGGCGACGTGCCTCGGCGCAATCTCCCAAGGAAATCTCAACCCCTTGTCATCGCCATGCATAATCACAACGCTCGCAAAAATCCTCGACATCGCCGGGCCATAACAAGTCGTATAAACGAACTTGTCTTTCCCATCTTTATCCTTAAACTTAATGTCAAATGCCTTAGCAAAATCCTGTTTTATCATATGAGTCGAAGGCTGCTGCACAACTTTCCCGTCCGGATTCAAAACATCTGCCGCAAAAGTCTTCTTCGCTCCGGGAAACGTATCCCATCGCGGTCTCTCAAAAAAGATAAAAGGCAAACCGAAAGTATCATGCAAAACTTCCTTTGTAGTTTCCATATCTTCCTCGACCTGCTTCATCGCATCATTCTCAGTAGCGAACGCGCAATGTGTCTCAATCCAATGAAACTCTCTGCTTCGTAAAAATGGCCTCGTCGCTTTTGTTTCATACCTAAAAACATTCGCTCTCTGGTAAGTCTTAAACGGCAGGTCGTTATAGCTTCTAATCCAAAGCGCGAACATCTGATAAAACGCCGTCTCCGACGTTGGTCTAAGCGCAAGCTTTTCGTCGAACTTCGTCTCGCCTCCCTGTGTCACCCAAAATACCTCCGGCGTGAACCCTTCAACATGCCCGGCTTCCCGAGTGAAATTTTCTTCCGGTATCAATGTTGGGAAAAAATATGGACTGTGCCCCTTTCTCTGCAGCACTCTCTCGAAATGTTTGTACATTTTCTCCATGCACAAAACGCTCCACGGCTGGAAAACCAAGAATCCCTTAACATTATACCTCAAATCACCAAGCTCCGCTTTCTGCACAATCTCGCTGAACCAAGTCGAAAAATCTTCTTTTTTACCGACTGTCAGTCCCTTACTATCCTTCTCTGCTTTCTTCATAAACTTAGTTGCCCAGAATATTTATTAAACCTTTTCCTTCATTAATTCTGTTGAAAAACTACTTAGAATTATCTTCTGAACAGTTCTACGAAAGGCAGCCTCTGATGCAGAAAGTTCTCTCTGAATTGGAACAAAAAGTCCAGCCCGCGCCAAAAGAAGAACTAGCGAAAAGAGGCATTCTCGGTGAAGTTGACCCTCGTTCTGGTAACGGAGTTTATGCAGAAAATCTGCCCGGAGGTAACTCTCCAGCCGTGCGTGAACACGAAATCGGTCACTCCTTACTGGGATTCGATGGCTCGCCGAGAGGAGAATATAATGCTGATACTTGGATGCTTTATCGAACCGGAAAAATAGATTTATTCAGAGGTATTGGCTATCGCCCGCCGATAAGTTCTAATTGAAACTTCCGAATCTCACTTTCAGCGAATAACTCTTCCAAAATTCCATCATCTTCAAAGAAGTATTAATTTCTCCTCTCGCCGCATAGACATTCACACTATGGTCTATCCTGGAAACGTCCTCGCCCGGAGATTCGTTCAGTCTGCGGACATTCAGGAGATATGTCTCAAACCACGTCCCATAAAACTGGTCAGCTATCGCTAACTTCAAATCATTTCGTCCGTCATCCTCGGCTTCCTTCAAACATCTAATTGCTTCCAGCCTCTGACGTGGGTTCAGCATCTTCGAATTTGTCATAAACAAAATCAATACGCCGCTTTTTTAAATCTTACCATCTATCACGACTAAAAAGAAACTCGATACGAGCCCACGAGGAATTGAACCTCTATGAAAAATCAACTGTAAGATTTTTTATCAGGTTCAAACGAGCCCACGAGGAATTGAACCTCGGTCTACAGGTCCGAAGCCTGTCATTCTATCCATTAAACTATGGGC